>JBOHHM010000262.1:0-8430 GCA_050725495.1 Burkholderiaceae bacterium
GCTCCACAGACCGCTCCAAAAGAACCAGGGACGTCACGGGCCCGGTTCCCCTTGAATTGCGACCGACGGAACACCAGGTCTCGCGGTTGCGTCCGTGCAGGCGCAGGATGGCCAGTGCCGGATTGGCCACCTCCCATAGCGCCGGGACGCTGTTGGCAAAGCCCTGCGGCCCGTCCACCACCACATGGACCGCGTTCAGCTCGCGCTCGAACGCGAGCGTGGCGGCGGCATGCTCGCCCTCGAACCAGGTGCGGTTGCGAAACTCCAGCGCCAGCAGGTACCCGGCCATGGTCTGCACGCAATGCGCCACATGCTCATGCCCTTCGCGGTTGTGCAGAATCCACGGCGCAAACTGAAAGTGCACGGCGCGCAGCCTGCCCGCAGCCTTCAGTGGCGCCAGCGCCTCGATGAAGCGTCGCCACAACTCGTCGCGAATCTCGGCGGGCATGTCCCGGTAATAGAGCAGCTTCTTGCGGCTCAAGGTGGCGCTGGCCGCGATGGCGGCCTGCAAGTCCTGGTGCAGCACTTTCGCTGAGGTCTGGTGCCCGGTGAACAGCCTGGACGCCTTGACGTGGAACACGAAGCCGGGCGGCGTGCGTTCGGCCCACAGTTGCGCGGTGCTGGCGCTGGGCATCGCGTAGTAGCTCGAATCCACCTCGACCAGGGGAAACTGGCTCGCGTAATAGCGCAGCCGCGCCTCGGCGCTGCGCGCTTGCCTGGGGTAGAAGCGGCCGCAACCGATCAGGCTTTTGTCGGTCCACGAGGAAGTGCCAACCAGGATGGTCATGGACATGGGCGGGGGTGGCGGGCCAAGCTCGGATGGCCAGACCGAGATCGTAAAGCCATGAGGAGATCCTGGTGGCGTATGTGACACGCCCATGAAAATGCCGCCGCCCGCCCTTTGGATAGACCGGCCTCCCTAAAAATGTTGCAACGCAACAAAAAGCCTTGCCGAATTCCGGGTTGTCCCTATAATTTGCCTCATGCTGCACTGCAACATAAATTGCCGGAAACGGTGATCGCAGAGCAGCTTGCCGATCAACTCAGGAGAAAGAAATGGCCTACACCACCGAACAATTCATCGCGACCCAGCGGGCTAATGTCGAAGCCCTGCAAAGCCTGACGAACCAGGCTGTCACCGGCTTCGAAAAGCTGGTTGAACTCAATGTGGCTGCCTCCAAGGCTGCCTTGGCTGAGTCCTTCAGCCACGCCCAGGCCGTTCTGAGCGTGAAAGACGCTCAGGAACTGCTGGCTCTGCAAGCCGCCGTGTTCCAGCCCCTGGCTCAGAAGTCTGCCGCCTATGGCCGCCATGTGTACGACATCGCTTCGAGCACGGGCGCTGAATTGACCAAGGCTTTTGAAGCCAAGTTCGCTGAAGCCCAGAAGACTTTCGCCGCCCTGGTGGACAACGCTGCGAAGAACGCACCTGCGGGTTCCGAAGCCGCCACCGCCCTGTTCAAGAGCGCTGTGAGCGCCACCCAGAGCGCCATCGAGACGGCCCAGAACGCTGCCAAGCAGGCGGTGAGCCTGGCCGAGTCCAACCTCACGGCGGTCACGGCCCAGGCGGTCGAAGCTGTCACGACGCCGTCGAAGAAGCGCTGATCGCACAGTGCCTCGCGGCATCAGGGAGAGCGGCACCTTCGGGTGCCGTTTTTGTTGGGGGAAGAGCGAGGCCAGATGCCCGTTTCTTCAGCGGCTACACCGTCGCCAGCACCTGCACCAGCCAACGGTTCAAGTCGGCGATCTCCTCCATGCACACCGAGTGCGCCATCGGGTAATCGTGCCACTGCACGTCATAGCCCAGCGCCTGCAGCGCATCGCGTGAGGCGATCGCGCCGCTGAGCGGCACCACATCGTCATGCCGGCCATGGGCCAGGAAGATCGGCGTGAGCGCATTCGCGTCGCGCCGCTCGACCGCCGTCGTGGCCGCCAGCGGCAGATAGCCCGACAGGCCCACGATGCCGGCCAGGCGCTCGGCGTGGCGCAGGCCGGTCATGAGGGCCATGGCGCAGCCTTGCGAAAAGCCGGCCAGCACGATGCGGCCGGCCGGGATGCCGCGCGCTTTTTCGCGCTCCAGCAGGGCCTCGATCGCGGCCCGGGACCGGCGCAGGCCGTTCTCGTCTTCACGCCGGCTCAGGTCCATGCCGAGGATGTCGTACCAGGCCGGCATCTGGTAGCCGCCATTGATGGTGACCGGCATGACGGGCGCATTCGGGAACACGAAGCGCACCGGAGCGACGCTGGACAGCTCCAGTTCCCGGGCGATCGGCACGAAGTCGCGGCCGTCGGCGCCCAGACCATGCATCAGCACGATGGTGGCGCGCGGGTGGTCGCCGGTTTCAATTTCGATGGCTTCAAGTGACATGCTGCGTTCCACAAAGAGAGGTCCTTGGCTCACATCCTACTGCTGCGCATTTGCTATATTTTTTGCCAACAGCAGCCCCACAGACCCGGCGTCTTCAAGTCGCCCCACCGGAGAGCATGATGTCATCCACGGTCATCTACGGCGACGATTTCGACCGCTACCTGGAGCAGGGCCTGGCCCCGGAGCAGTTCGACTACCGGTTTCTGGTGGAGGGCGACTCCTGGATGGACCGCAGCGCCGCCACCAGTGCATCGCTGCCCGTCTATCTGGCGCAGGCGCTGGAAGCGGGCGGCAGCGATGTGCTGATCATCAACCTGGCGCTGTTTGGCGACACGATGCGCCGCATCGGGGAATGCCTCGACGACAGGTTCTACCAGTGGGTCCACACGGCTTTCGACTGGAAGTTCGATGCGATCCTGCTCAGCGCAGGGGGCAACGATTTCATCGACGCGGCGCGCGATCCGGACCCGGGCATGGGCATTTTGAACAACCTGCAGGGCCTGCCGCCGCCGGCCTCCGAAGCGGGCTGCATCAACGCGGATGCAGTGACCACGTTGATGACCGATTACCTGGACCCGAACTTCGCCAAGCTCTACGACACAGTGCAAGCCAGCCGCCACGCCGATGTGCCGATCTTCCTGAACAACTACGACACGCCGGTCGCGCGCGATGCGCCCGCCTACAGGGGTGGCCGCTCATGGCTGTACGAGGCCTATACCAAGAACCACATCCCTGCGGGCCTTTGGCATGACCTGACCGCGCGCATCTTCATCGACCTGCAGACGAGCATTGCAGGCTGGGCCCTTGGCCGCCCCAGCATCCATGTGGTGCCGACCCACGGCGTCTTGACGCCCGCTGGCGCCGGCACGACCGGCAGCAACGGTGACTGGCTCAACGAAATCCACCCGAACAAGGCAGGTTGGAGAAAGCTTGCCGGGGTCTGGAAAGAGACCATCGAGAACGTGCTCTGATCAGGCCGCCGGACCCCTCCGCGCGCCGATGCAAGCCCGTTGTGCTGGTAAGCAAATGCAGGGCCGGCCGGCAGCGCCACCCGGCTCCGCTACCATCGCGCCCTGTTTCCTTTTTTCCTTGTTGACTGACGGAGGTTTCCCCATGGCCATGGACCTGATCGACTACGAGATTCGCGGCGCAGAGATGCAATTTGTGGAGGTCGAGCTCGACCCCGGCGAGGCTGCGATCGGCGAAGCGGGCAGCATGATGTTCATGGACGGCGGCATCGGCATGGACACGGTGTTCGGCGACGGCAGCGCCAACCAGGGCGGCTTTTTCGGCAAGCTGCTGGGCGCGGGCAAGCGGCTGGTGACCGGCGAGTCGCTGTTCACCACGGTCTACACCAACAACGCCAGCGCCAAGCAACGCGTGGCCTTTGCCGCGCCCTACCCCGGCAAGATTTTGCCGATGGATCTGCGCCAGCTTGGCGGGACGCTGATCTGCCAGAAGGACGCTTTTCTCTGCGCCGCGCGCGGCGTGTCGCTGGGCATTGCGGTGCAGCAGAAGCTGTCCACCGGCTTCTTCGGCGGCGAGGGCTTCATCATGCAAAAGCTCGACGGCGACGGCCTGGCCTTTGTCCATGCGGGCGGCACCATGGTCAAGCGCGAGCTGGCAGCCGGCCAGACGCTGCTGGTGGACACGGGCTGCGTGGTGGCCTACACGCCCAGCGTGAACTTTGAAATCCAGTATGTCGGCAAGATCAAGACCGCGCTGTTCGGCGGCGAAGGCCTGTTCTTCGCCAAGCTCGGCGGCCCGGGCACGGTTTGGCTGCAAAGCCTGCCGTTTTCGCGCCTGGCCTCGCGGGTGTTCGCCGCTGCGCCGCAGCGCGGCGGCTCGCGTGAAGAGGGCTCGGTGCTGCCCGGCTTTGCCGGCGGCGGGCTGCTGGGTGGGGTGCTGGGCGGCAATGACGAGTGAGCAGCCCCTCAGCCCTGGCTGGCAGGCTATTTGAACGCGGCGGCCTCGGCCTGGCAGTCAAGGGAAGGTTTGGCATTTTGGCTGCGAGCCGCTGCCACCTCGGACCTGGCCGCGGCCATTTGGGCCTTGAACACCGGATCGGCGTGCAATCGGGCGACCGCCGCCGAACCCATCAGGCGACCGGCATCCACGTCGCTTTGCCAATGAACACCGCAAATCACGCGGCTCTGGCCAAAAGCATGGCCGCGTGCCAGCAACGCGTCGGCCCGCTCCGGTGAAAGCTCGCTCAGCAACAAGGCCCAGGCCCAACCCAACGCCGCATGGCCAGAGGGGTACGAGCCGTCTTTGGACAACTGCGCTTCATCCTGCGGCGTACAGGTGCTGTCCTTGTGTGTAGCAAAAGGTCGTGTGCGGTTGTACTTGTCCTTGGCCGCGTAGGTCGACAAGCCGGCGTCGGCCAGGGTGCGGCGCAGCAGCATGTTCAGATGGGGCGTCGCCTCTTGCGAGATGGGCATGTCCATCGCGCAGGAGAAGGTTTGCGCCGCCTTGGGGAACTTCAGGTTCGCATCACTGCTGGCCAGGGTCCAGCGAGCGCTCCCGCGCAGAGGCTTCACCGCACGGTAGGCTTCTTCGTCAGCCGCTGCCACCGCAGAATGGGGCGCCGGGGGAGGCGGGAGCAATGCCAGGCTATCGGGAAGGTCTTTGCGCGGCAAATAACCAATCAGGTAGCCGGAACCCGGCCGCAATTCCGGGACCTCAGCGGCCGAAGTGCCAGGCGGCGGAACACTGCTGCACCCAGCCACTAGGGAAATCATCCACGCCATGCCAACCAAGCCGCCGATTCGGTTCATCCTGTTTGTCTCCACGAGTGTTTGTTCGGGCGCCATCCTAGGCAGCGGCAGCCTCAACCTCTGTCAGCTCGGTGACACCGCAATGGGCTGAATTCGCAGCCACGCCCCTGGAACATGTCG
Source organism: Burkholderiaceae bacterium (assembly GCA_050725495.1). Taxonomy (GTDB): domain Bacteria; phylum Pseudomonadota; class Gammaproteobacteria; order Burkholderiales; family Burkholderiaceae_C; genus JBOHHM01. The sequence goes on from JBOHHM010000262.1 coordinate 5,263, forward strand.
ACGAAGCGCTCTGTCTGCTCGAAGGGCATGGGGGCGAATTCCAGCTTTTCTTTTTTCACGGTGTGGCTGCGAAGCCTGCCCTTCTCGCGCCTGGCCTCGCGCGGGTTTGCCGCGGCGCCGCAGCGCGGCGGCTCGCGTAAAGAGGGCTCGGCGCTCCCCGTTTTTGCTGGCGGCGGGCTGCTGGGGGGCGTGCTGGGCGGCGACGAGTAACTGCATCGCACGAGTTGCTACATTTCTGATGGCATGTTACATAATCACCACAAGGGCTGCAGGCCTATTTTCTTCAGGATCGGGTGGCTGCCGCCTAGAATGTGATTGACCCGGCCAAGACCCCGGTTCCGGGCCTGCGCTGACTTATGCGCGCGCCAGATCGGGGACATGCCTGCTTCGAAGCCGTCATCCTGTTCTTTCTTGCCGGGGCCGTCGAGATCGGCAAAAAACGGTCTCGCGGACGGAAAGAAGCTTGATGGCGCCTCAACGCGAGGGCCCCAGAGAGCCAGGGTCACCAGCCCATGAATGTAGACTCGCCTTCCCGCGCGGTGTCCGATGAGGCCGTGCTGCGGATCGTGCGGGAGGTCTTGACCGAACTCCATCCCGGCCGCGGGGACACGGACCCGGTGACGCTCGACAGCGCGCTGGAGGAAGACCTCGGCCTGGACAGCCTGGCGCGCGTGGAGTTGTTGATGCGCCTGGAGCACGCATTCGGCGTGCGCCCGCCGGAGCAGCTCCTGAGCACGGCCGAAGCGCCCCGCGACCTGCTGCGCGCGCTGCTGGCCGCAAGGGCCCCAGCCCAGGCGCAAGTGCTGCAGGCTAACAGGCGCGCGGTGCCCGAACGCGTCTCGCCGGCGCCGCATGCGGCGGCAACCCTGCAGGAGGTGCTCGACTGGCATGTGCGGGCTCATCCGCATCGCGAGCACCTCGTGATCGACGACGGCGACAGCGCCGCGCCGACGCGCCTGAGCTACGCCGACTTGCGCCAGGGCGCCGCCAGCGTCGCCGCGGGGCTGCTGGATCGCGGCTTTCAGCCGGGTCAGGCGGTGGCGCTGATGCTGCCGACCGGCCCAGAGTATTTCGTCAGCTTCGCCGGCATCCTGCTGGCCGGTGGCATCCCGGTGCCGATCTACCCGCCGGCCCGACCAGCGCAGATCGAGGAGCACCTACGCCGTCATGTCGGCATCCTCACCAATGCGCTGGCCACGGCGCTGATCACCGTACCGCGGGCCCTGGTGCTGGCGGCGCTGCTCAAGTCCCAGGTGCCGTCGCTGCGCACGGTCTGCACGTTGGAGGAGCTGTCCTCGCGCGCCAACTCGCTGGACCGCATCAGCGCCCATGCGCAAGACATCGCCTTGCTGCAGTACACCTCGGGCAGCACCAGCAGTCCCAAGGGGGTGGTGCTGACGCACGCGAATCTGCTGGCCAACCTGCGGGCCATGGGGCAGGTCCTGCATGTCAGCTCCGAAGACGTCTTCGTCTCGTGGCTGCCGCTGTACCACGACATGGGGTTGATCGGGGCGTGGCTGGGCAGCCTGTACTACGCCTATCCACTGGTCGTGATGTCGCCGCTGACCTTTCTCGCGCGACCGGAGCGCTGGCTGTGGGCCGTGCACCGGTACCGCGGCACGCTGTCGGGCGGGCCCAACTTCGGCTACGAGCTGTGCCTGCGCAAGCTCGACGAGGCGGCGCTGGACGGGCTCGACCTGTCGAGTTGGCGCTTTGCGTTCAACGGCGCCGAGCCGGTCAGCGCGACGACCATGCAGGAGTTTCAGCAGCGTTTTGCCCGCTACGGGCTGCGGCCGCAAGCGCTGGCGCCGGTCTACGGACTGGCCGAGGCCACGCTGGGCCTGACCTTCCCGCCGCAGGGACGGGGTCTGCTGGTCGACCGCATCGATCCACCCGCGTTCTCGCACTCGGGCCGCGCCCTGCCCGCAGCCAGCAGTGCGTCTGACGTGCGGCTGGTCGTGGCCTGCGGGCGGCCGCTGCCCGGCCATGAGGTCCGCCTGGTCGACGCGACGGGGCGCGAGGTGGCGGAGCGCCAGGAAGGGCGTCTGCTGTTCAAGGGCCCGTCGGCCACCAGCGGCTATTTCCGCAACCCGAAGGAAACGCGCCGGCTGTTCGATGGCCCCTGGCTGGACTCGGGCGACTACGCCTATATGGCGCAAGGCGATGTCTACATCACCGGGCGGGCGAAGGATGTGATCATTCGCGGCGGCCGTCAGCTGTATCCGTATGACCTGGAGGAGGCCGTCGGCGCGATTCCCTCGATCCGCAAGGGCTGCGTCGCCGTGTTCGGCAGCCCGGACCCCAGGACCCGCACAGAACGTGTCGTCGTCATGGCGGAAACCCGCGACCTGCCGCCCGAGGCGCAGGCGCAGCTGCGCCGCCAGATCAACAGCGCCGCGGTCGGCGTGCTCGGCGCGCCGCCGGACGAGGTGGTCCTGGTGCCGCCGCACACGGTCTTGAAGACCTCCAGCGGCAAGATTCGCCGCGCAGCCAGCCGCGCGCTGTACGAGAACGGGGGCGCTTCAGTCACGCAGCCGGCGCCCTGGCGGCAAATCGCGCGGTTTGCGTGGCAGGCGGTGCTGCCGCAGCTGCGGCGTGCCGGGCGCGTCGCCGCCGAGCTGGCCTACGCGGCCTATGTCTGGCTGCTGTTCTGGCTGCTCGCACCCCTCACCTGGGCGCTGACCGCCGTGCTGCCCAAGCCGTCCTGGAGCTGGGCCCTGAGTCACCATGCGGCCCGGCTGTTCCTGCGTCTGTCCGGGCTTGCGTTGGCGGTCGAGGGACTGGAAAATCTGCCGCGTGAAGCCAGCTGTGTCGTCGTGGCCAACCATTCAAGCTATCTGGACGGCATCACGCTGGTCGCCGCATTACCGCGCCATTTCCGCTTTGTCGCCAAGCTCGAATTGCAGCAGCAGTTCATCCCAAGGGTGTACCTGCAAGGTCTGGGCGCCCTGTTTGTAGACCGCGACGACGCGCAGCGTGGGGCGCAGGACGTCGCTCGGGTCACGCGCAGCGTTTGCTCCGGGGAAGCGATGTTGTTCTTCCCGGAAGGAACGTTCCGGCGCGTGCCAGGCCTGTTGCCGTTCCACGCGGGCGCATTCTCTGCGGCAGCGCAGGCCGGCGTGCCCGTGGTGCCGCTGACGATACGCGGCACGCGCTGCGTGCTGCGCG
>JBOHHM010000263.1:0-9735 GCA_050725495.1 Burkholderiaceae bacterium
GCACCAGGCTCAGCGCTGAGCCGGGCCCTTGAGCTCAACGGTATTGCCTTCCGGATCGGTGATGTAGATCGACGGGCCCAGGCCCTCGGCGCCATAGCGTGACTCGACCGGCCCCACAGCCACGCCCGCGCATGCCAGCTGCTGGCGGATGGCCGCCTCATCGAAGGGCTCGACGCGAAAGCAGAAGTGATCGAGGTTGCGCCCCTGCGCCCCCGGCGCGGCGCCGCCGGCCTGCCCGAGTTTGCCGTCGACGGGGACCAGGTCCAGCAGCGATCGTCCGGCACGCAGCTGCACCAGGCCGAGCTCGTCCTGCCGGCGCTCCACCGAGCAGCCCAGCAGGCCGCTGTAAAACCTGATCATCGCCTCCAGATCGACGACGCGAAGCACCAGGTGGTCAATTTCCCGTATCTGGATCATGGCCGGCATCCTATGCAGTCAGCGATCAAGCTTACTACTCGCGTTCCCTGGCAGCCAATTCGCCCAGCTTGGCGATCGCGGTCTCCAGTCGCTCGCTCCACGGGTGCCCGTAGTTCAGCCGCAGGCAGTGGCGGTAGTTGCGGCGCGCTGAAAAAATCGGCCCCGGCGCCAGGCTGATGCCCTGCTCGATCGCGCTGTGCTGCAGGTCCAGGGCGTCAAAGCCAGGGGCGAACTCGACCCACAGAAAGTAACCGCCGCGGGGGCGCGAGACGCGCACATCCTGCGGGAAGTGGCGCGCAATCGAGGCCACCAGGCTGGCCTGCTGGCTCTCCAGCGCATGCCTCAGCCGGCGCAGGTGCTTGTCGTAGCCGCCGCGCTGCAGGTAGTCGGCCAGCGCCAGCTGCGCGGGCACGCTGGCCGACAGCGTGGTCATGAGCTTGAGCCGCTCGATGCTCTGGCCAAAGCGCCCCGGCGCGACCCAGCCGATGCGGTAGCCCGGCGCCAGCGTCTTGCTGAACGAGCTGCAGTGCATGACCAGGCCCTGGCGGTCAAACGCCTTGGCGGGAAGGGGCGCACGGCTGCCGAAGTACAGCTCGCCATACACGTCGTCTTCGATCAGCGGGATCTCGTGCCGCGCCAGCAGGGCCACCAGTTCCCTCTTCCTGTCCTCGTCCATGCTCGCGCCCATCGGGTTCTGGAAGCTGGTCATGAACCAGCAGGCTTTCACGGGGTGGCGCTTCAAGGCCTCGGCCAGCGCCGCCAGGTCGATACCGTGCTTGGGATGGACCGGGATTTCCAGCGCCTTCATCTTCAGCCGCTCCAGCGCCTGCAGGGCTGCGTAAAAACCCGGCGACTCGATCGCGATCAGGTCGCCGGGCCGGGCCACCGCGGCCAGGCACAGGTTCAGCGCCTCCAGCGCGCCACTGGTGATGACCACGCCCTCGGACGGCTGCGCCATGCCCATGCCGAGATAGCGCTGCGCGATCTGCTGGCGCAACGCCAGCTGGCCATGCGGCAGGTCGGCCACGCTGTCCCAGGGGTGAACCTGGCGGGCAGTGGCCGCCAGCGACTGGCCCAGGCGCCGCAGCGGAAACAGCTCGGGCGAGGGAAAGGCCGAGCCCAGCGGCACGATGGCCGGGTCTTGCGCGGTCCCCAGCACGCTGAATACCAGCTCGCTGATGTCGACCCTGGCCTGGACCTTGGGCGGCCCGCCGCGCACCGGCTCGGCCAGCAGGCGCGTGCCCGAATTCGCGACGTAGTAGCCCGAGCGCTCGCGCGCGCGCACCAGGCCTTTTTCCTCGAGCCGGTAGTAGGCCTGGAACGCGGTCGACGCGCTGATGCCATGCTGCGCCGTGACTTTGCGGATCGACGGCAGCCGCATGCCCGGCGCCAGTCGGCCGGCGCGGATGTCAGCGGCCAGCAGTTCGGCCAGTTGCTCATAACGTTTCATGAACTGATATCCATATCCGTCGGTATTTTGCAACTGATATGGTGTTTTGCCGCTCATCTGATGCTTGGCGCCGGGGGCCTTCATCAGGCATGATTTCAGCCATCGTGAACACCCCTCTTTCAGCTCTTGGCCGCCTGCTGGCGGCGCTGGCCATGGCTACGGCCAGCCCCACCGGCGGCGCCTTGGCCGCCCCGTTTGAAGACACCATGGCCCAGCGCGCCCTGGCCTGCACCGCCTGCCACGGCAAGGAAGGACGGGCCGGGCCCGACGGCTACTACCCGCGCATCGCGGGCAAGCCGGCGGGCTACCTTTACAACCAGCTACTCAACTTCCGCGAGGCGCGACGCAACTACGCGCTGATGACGCGCATGACAGACCCCCTGAGCGATGCCTACCTGATGGAAATCGCCCAGCACTTTGCCGCACTGGACCTCCCCTACCCCGCGCCGCATCGCGCCCGCTTCCCGGCCGATGTGCTGCGGCGCGGCCAGGAGCTGGCCCTCAAGGGCGACGCGTCGCGCCAGATTCCGGCCTGTGTGCAGTGCCACGGCCAGGCGCTGACCGGCGTGCAGCCCAACACACCGGGCCTGCTGGGCTTGCCGCGCGACTACCTCAATGCCCAGCTTGGCGCCTGGAAAACCAGGCAGCGCCGCGCCCACGCGCCCGATTGCATGGCGCAGATTGCGGATCAGCTCACGACCGACGATGTCGCCGCGGTCTCCAGCTGGCTGGCCACTCAGGTGCTGCCGCCCAACACCAAGGCCGTGGCTTCCCTGTTTGCGCCCTTGCCCATGCCTTGCGGCAGTGCAGCCGCACCGGTTCAGCAGGGAGCGCAGAAATGAAAAAGCTCGCCATCGTTGTGCTCGTCGGTCTGGCCCTGCTGGGCGGCGCGACGGCCCTGGTCTGGGGTCTGAATCTGCGCGACGAGGTCGATGTGACAGCCCCGACTGCGCCTGTTGCCGCCACGCCCGAGCTGATCGCGCGCGGCGCCTATCTGGCGCGCGCCGGCAACTGCATGACCTGCCACACCACGCGCGGCGGCACGCCGTATGCGGGTGGGTACGGCATCGCCACGCCATTTGGCACGGTGTACGCGAGCAACCTCACGCCCGACAACGAAACCGGCATAGGCAGCTGGTCGCCAGCGCACTTCTGGCGCGCCCTGCACAACGGCCGCTCCAAGGATGGGCGGCTGCTGTACCCGGCGTTTCCCTACCCCGACTACACGCAGGTCACGCGCGCCGACTCGGATGCGATCTACGCCTACCTGCGCAGCCTGCCGGCCGCGGCCCAGCCCAACCGGCCCCATGCGCTGCGCTGGCCTTACAGCACGCAGAGCGCCCTGGCCGTGTGGCGCGCGCTCTACTTCAATCCCGGCACTTACGAAGCCGACACCGCCAAGTCCGCCGAGTGGAACCGCGGGGCCTACCTGGTACGCGGCCTGGGCCATTGCGCGGCCTGCCACACAGCGCGCAACGTGATGGGCGCCACCGACATCAAGCTCGATCTGGCCGGCGGCCTGATCCCGATGCAGAACTGGTACGCGCCCTCGCTGGCGTCGCCGGTCGAGGCGGGCGTGGCCGACTGGGACGCCAAGCATATCGTGAGCCTGTTGCAGACCGGCGTCTCGCCGCGCGGCACCGCCATCGGCCCCATGGCTGAAGTGGTGCTGCACAGCACCCAGCATTTGTCCGCCGACGACCTGGGCGCGATGGCCACGTTCCTGAAGGCCTTGCCGCCCGCATCGCCCAACAGCGGCAAGGCGCCGCCCAAGGCGCCTCCCGTGGACCCCAAGTTCGCCGCCCTCGGCGCCAAGCTGTACCAGCAGCATTGCGTGCAGTGCCACGGCGCGCAGGGCCAAGGCGTGCCGGGCGCCTACCCTCCGCTGGCCGGCAACCGCGCCGTGACCATGCCCACCGCCGTCAATCTGGTGCAATTCGTCCTCAACGGGGGCTACGCGCCCGCCACCGCCGGCAATCCGCGCCCGTTCGGCATGCCGCCGTTTGTGCTGGTGCTCGGCAACAACGACATTGCCGCCGTGCTCACGCACCTGCGCACCTCCTGGGGCAACCAGGCCTCGCCGGTGAGCGAGTTCGACGTCAACCGCATACGCACCGGCCCGGGGTAGCCACACGCCGGCTATTTTGCGCTTGCACTGCGAGCCGTCCCGGCGGAACAATAGCGGCTGCGCCGACCCCGGCGCATTCACCGAGCCCTAGCCGCCATGCCGTTTCGCCCTGTCGACCTTCCCCCCGATGTGCCTGGCACGCTGTGGCTCTCGTCCATGCCCGGCCGGCTGGAGCCCTGGGCCGCATTCGTGGCCGAGGCCAGACGCGCGAAGCTGACCCAGCTGGTCTGCCTCACGCCGCGCGAAGAACTGGCCGAGCTCTCGCCCGACTACCACGCGGCCGTGGCGCAAGGCAGCCTGGCCTGGCGCTGGCTCAACCTGCCCATGGGCGATTTCGGCCTGCCGGCCAACGAACCGGCGTTTCGCGACGGCATAGCGCAGATCGCGGCGGCGCTGCAGCGCGGTGACGTGATCCTGATGCATTGCGCGGCGGGCCTGGGCCGCACCGGCACAGCGGCCGCCTGCGTGCTCAAGGCCCTGGGCCTGAGCGCAAGCGAAGCGCTGCAGCGTATCCGCGACGCAGGCTCCAACCCGCAAAACGCCCTGCAGTCCGGCATGGTGGAGTGGTTCTGACTGAACAACATCAGACCACAAACCGGCCGTCAGGCCTGAGGCCCAGCGCTTGCAACTCTTTGCTCAGCCCATCGCCCAGACCGCCCCTGCGGCGACAGCCGGGCTGGACATCATCTACGCCGATGACGCCTTGCTCGTGCTCAACAAGCCCAGCGGGCTGCTGGCGGTGCCCGGCCGCGGCGAGGACAAGCAGGACTGCCTGAGCGCCCGTGTCCAGCAACAGTTCCCCGACGCGCTCGTCGTGCACCGGCTCGACATGGCCACTTCGGGCCTGATGCTCATGGCGCGCGGCGTGGCTGCCCAGCGCGCCCTGAGCCGGGCCTTTGCCGTGCGCGAGGTCCACAAGCGCTATATGGCCGTGGTCGACGGGCATCTGGCACCGCCGGCCGGCACCCTGGATGGCTGGGGCGTGATCGACCTGCCCATCGTCGTGGACTGGCCCAAGCGGCCCTTGCGCATCATTGACAAAGAACGCGGCAAGCCCAGCCTCACGCGCTGGCGCGTGTTCCCGAATGACCCGCGCTGGGGTGCTCCGACAAGCGATGAGGACGCCGCGACCACCCGCCTGGAACTGGAACCCGTCACAGGCCGCTCGCACCAGTTGCGCGTGCATTTGCAGGCCCTGGGGCATCCGATCCTGGGCGACGCGCTCTACGCCAGCCCCGCAGCGCAGGCCCGGGCCAAGCGCCTGCTGCTGCATGCCTGGGCCCTGCGCATTCGCCACCCGCAGACCGGGCATGTGCTGGCCTTTGACAGCCCGCCGCCGTTCTGAGCCTGCGGAACTTCGCGGCGCCAAACGCCTCCGACCAGAATAGCCGGAGGCCTTGCCATGCACCACCATGTCACCAAAGCGCTGCTGCCCCGCCGTGCCGTGACAACGGCCCTGATCGCGGCGCCCGCCCTGTGGCTCGGCCCACGCGCCCAGCCGGCTGCGGCGCGCCGCCCCACACCCTCGCAGACCGAAGGGCCGTTCTACCCGGTTGTATTCCCCAAGGATTCCGACTTTGACCTGCTGCGCAACGGTACGCTCAACTATTCGCGTGGGCAAAGCGCCTGGGTCGAGGGCACGGTGACCGATCTGGCAGGCCAGCCGGTCAACGGTGTGCTGGTGGAAATCTGGCAGTGCGACGCCGCCGGCCACTACCACCACCCCGGCGACGGCAACCGCGCGGACGCGGCGTTTCAGGGTTTTGGCAAGGTGGTCGTGGGCTCCGATGGACAGTACCGCTTCCGCACCATCCGGCCCGTGGCCTATGCCAGCCGCACACCGCACATCCATGTGAAGGTCAAGCTGGGCCAGCGCGAACTGCTCGTCACCCAGCTCTATGTGGCGGGCGACCCGCACAACGAGCGCGACTTTCTCTGGCGCAAGCTGCGCGATGACGCCGACCGTGCGGCGCTCACCGTGCCGTTCCGCCCCGGCAGCGACGGCCTGCTGGCCTATTTTCCGATTGTCGTCGCCGTCTGAGCGCCGGGCGCAGCTCCGGGTTACCATCCCGGGCATGACCCAACACCTCACGATTCTGACAGGCGCCTCGCGCGGCATGGGCTTGGCCATGGCACAACAACTCCTTCATCCCGGCCACACCTTGCTGTGCATTTCACGCAAGACCAATGAGGAGCTGGCCGCGCAGGCCCAGGCCGTCGGCGCCACGCTGCTGCAATGGGCGCAGGATCTGGCGCAAGCCGTGCACGCCAGCGCACGGCTGGCACAGTGGCTGCGCGAGCAGGCCGCAGCCAGCTACGGCAGTGCCACGCTGATCAACAACGCAGGCATGATCCCGCGCATCAGTCCTTTGAGTGAAGCGGACTCCAACGATCTGACCCAAGCCCTGCGCGTGGGGCTTGAGGCCCCGATGCTGCTGACTGCCGCCTTTTTGCGTGCCACCGAGGGCTGGACCGCGCCGCGCAAGGTGCTCAACATTTCCTCGGGTCTGGGCCGCCGGGCCATGGCTTCGCAAGCGGGCTACTGCGCGGCCAAAGCCGGCATGGACCACTTCACACGCTGCGTTGCGCTGGACGAGGCCCTCAAGCCCAACGGTGCCAAGGTCTGCTCGCTGGCCCCCGGCGTGGTCGACACCGACATGCAGCTGCAGCTGCGCGGCGCCGAAGCCTCGGCCTTCCCCGACCGCGGCAACTTCACCGCCCTCAAGGAAAAGGGCCAGCTCAGCTCGCCGAGCGAGGCCGCGGCCCGCGTCTTGGGCTATCTGGCACGAGCCGACTTTGGTGGCAACCCGGTCGGCGATGTGCGGGATTGACTGCCCGGCCGATTCCCGACGATGCCCGACAATGGGCAGCATTTTTAAACCCCCGGAACCCCAAGGAGCCTGATCATGAGTCGTGAAGTTGTTGTTGTCAGCGGTGTGCGCACCGCCATTGGTACCTTTGGCGGCAGCCTGAAGGACGTTCCCCCCACCGATCTGGCCGCGCAAGTGGTGCGCGAGTCGCTCAGGCGCGCCGGCGTGGACGGCGCCGAGGTGGGCCATGTGGTGTTCGGCCATGTGGTCAACACCGAACCCAAGGACATGTACCTGTCGCGCGTGGCGGCGCTCAACGGCGGCTGCGCCGAAGGCACGCCGGCCTACAACGTCAACCGCCTGTGCGGCTCGGGCCTGCAGGCCATCGTGTCGGCCAGTCAGTCGATCCTGCTGGGCGACACCGACATCGCGATCGGCGGCGGCGCCGAAAACATGAGCCGCGCACCCTACGCCAGCCTGAACTCGCGCTGGGGCGCCCGCATGGGCGACAGCAAGATGGTCGACATGATGATGGGGGCGCTGCACGACCCCTTCCACACCATCCACATGGGCGTGACGGCCGAGAACGTTGCCGCCAAATGGGGCATCAGCCGCGAAGAGCAGGACCGGCTCGCCGTGGAAAGCCACAACCGCGCCGAGCGTGCGACCGAGGCCGGCTACTTCAAGGACCAGATCGTGCCGGTCATGCTCAAGGGCAAAAAAGGCGAGGTCGCCTATGCGAGAGACGAGCATTTTCGCGCCGGCGCCACGATGGAGGACCTGGCCAAGCTCAAGCCGGTGTTTCTCAAGGACAGCGGCACGGTGACGGCCGGCAACGCCTCGGGCATCAACGACGCGGCGGCCGCCGTGGTGCTGATGGAACGCAGCCTCGCGAACCAGCGCGGCATCAAGCCCATGGCGCGGCTGGTCGCTTATGCGCATGCGGGCGTGGACCCGAAGTACATGGGCATCGGGCCGGTGCCGGCCAGCCAGAAGGCGCTGCAAAGGGCCGGGCTCACGGTCAAGGATCTGGACGTGATCGAGGCCAACGAGGCCTTTGCCGCCCAGGCCTGCGCCGTCACGCGCGAGCTGGGGCTGGACCCGGCCAAGGTCAACCCCAATGGCTCGGGCATCTCGCTGGGACACCCGATCGGTGCCACCGGCGCGCTGATTACGGTGAAGGCGCTGCACGAATTGGAGCGCATTGGCGGCCGCTATGCGCTGGTCACCATGTGCATTGGGGGCGGCCAGGGGATAGCGGCGATTTTTGAGCGGATCTGAGCCCGCTCGGCTCCGATTCCGGTGCGCGGCAGCTTCAGTCGCGCACCACCAGCACGGGCAGATGGGCGTGCGACAGCACGCGCTGCGCCACGCTGCCCAGCATCAGTTTTTCCAGCCCGCGTCGGCCATGCGAGCCCATGACAATCAGGTCCACGCCTCTGGCTTCGGCGGTTTCCAGGATGCCCTTGTAAACGGTGTGTCCCTCCACCACGTCCGTCGCCACGGCAACGCCGGCGGCCTCAAAAGCCTCCTTCGCCGCCCTGACCGCCTCGTTGGCCTCGGCCGTGGCCGCACTCAGGTACTGGGCCTGGCCATAGGCGTAATCGGTGCCCACGCCGGTAAAGGGGTAAGGATCCACGACGTAGATCGCCGTCACGGCGCTGCCAAAGGTCTTGGCCAGTACGGCGGCCTTGGCGATGGCCTGATCCGAGGTCGGCGAACCATCCACGGGAACCAGAATGTGCTTGAACATGAGGGACCTCCATTGTGATGACAGGTTCTCTAGCGTCAGACTGGCAGGCCCTGATCGCCTTGCCCAGAGTTAAGTTATAAACCATCCCCCTGAAAACCGCCAGCGCGCAAGGTCACGACGAGGGTGTCGCGGTGGCCGCCCTCGGCCGTGGGCTGGATGGGGGTGGTCTCGTGGATCACCCGCGCATCGTCGAGCAGCAGCAGCGACCAGGGTTCGGTCAGCGTGAAGCGCTGACCATGGGGGCCCTGCGCTTCAAAGACACGCGTTTCGCCCCCTTTGACGCCTTCACGGGCAACCAGGAAGACCGCCACCACATCCACGCCGTCGCGGTGCGCGCCCTCGGGAGTCGGGCGTCCTATGCCATCGGTGGTGTCGATGCGAAACTGGTGGGCTTCCACATACCAGGGCTGCGGCGCCTGCCCCGCAGCGCCCAGCAGTGCCGTGCTCACCCGGCCCAAGGCCCTGAGCAGTTGCGGCCACGCGGGCAGCGCCAGGCTGTGCGGCTGCATCGGCTCAAACCAGCGCTGCATGCCCCCGTGCAAGGCGTTGTATTCCACGGGCTGCCAGTGCGCCCGGTGCGCCACCTGAGTGACCTGGTCGCCCTCGACCACAAAGCAGGAGTGGCGGCGGCGCCGGTAACGGCCGCCATCCTTGAGGTAGGCGTCGGGCGGCAAATCATTCCAGCCGGCGCGCAGGGCTTCGAGCGATGCCAGGCTGCAGCCTGTCCATTCGCTCACTGCCTGTGGGCTGAGCACGACATAGCCTGGCTGGCGCAAGCTGGCAAGCAGTTGGCCGGGCGGCGTGAAAGGCGGTGAAAGCGTGAAAGCGGTCATGGGTGCGAGCTTACCGCGCCCGCCATGCATGGGATGGCGGCAATGTCAGGACATCTCCACCTTGACGCCCTTCCAGAACGCCACCCGGCCACGCACCATCTCGGCTTCGGGCTTGGGATCGGGGTAGTACCAGACGGCATCGGTGTTCATTTCGCCATTGACGATCAGCGAGTAGTAGTGTTTAATTGCAATATTTATAGTTAATATTATGATGGATCCATCGTATGTCTTGCGGGGGTCTTATGCCACGAGTAGCAGTCGCGTTGTCGTGCACGGCAGAAGTCATGGCCGAGCTTGAACGCCTGTCGCGAAGCCGAAGCGGCGAAGTCCGCATGGCCGAGCGA
>JBOHHM010000264.1:0-8163 GCA_050725495.1 Burkholderiaceae bacterium
ACTGGCCCAGGCGCAGCACGCGCGGTGTCAGCCAGAACAGCTTGCCGTCGCTGGCCACATAGCCCAGGTGGGCCAGCGTGAGCAGGTAGCGGCGCGCGGCGGTGCGTGTCATGCCACAGCGCTCGCCCGCCTGGCTCGCGGTGAGCCGGGGGGTGGCGTCGTCGAACGCCTCGATGACGGACAGGCCTTTTTCCAGACCGGCAATCCAGTCGCGTTTGTCGAGTGGGCCTGATGGGCCGGGGGCGGAATTCATGGTGCTGATTGTGGTCCTGTGAGCCGTGTCTGGTATAGGGAATACCCGGCTTTCGTTCGTTTATCGATCATCATGATACGACAATCGATCGTTTTTCCAAATTTCCCCTTTCATTTGATGCAGGTGACCGCTAAATTTGCTTTGGAAAAATCAGTTTTGATCGATTATCGAACGACATGGCTTCTGCCGCTCCCCCTACGCCTGCCATCACCGGCACCACCGACGTCTATTTGATTCTGGGTGACCCCGTAGAGCAGGTGCGCGCGCCGGAGGCGTTCAACCGGATCTTTGCGCAGCTGGGCATCGACGCGGTGCTGGTGCCGGTGCGAGTCGCGCCGGCCGACCTCGCGGCCTTTGTCAGGACCGCGTTTGCGGCCAGCAACATCAAGGGCATGTGGGTCACGATTCCGCACAAGGCACCGGTGCTGGCGCTGCTGGACGGCTGCACCGAGCTGGGTCGGGTCGCGGGCGCGGTCAATGCGATTCGCCGCATGCCCGATGGCCGGATCGAAGGCGCCCTGTTTGACGGCGAGGGCTTCGTGGCCGGGCTCGACCATGCCGGCATTGCCTACAGCGGCAAGCGCGTGCTGATCATTGGCGCCGGCGGCGGCTCGTCAGCGATCGCAGCGTCGCTCGCCTGTGCCGGCGCCGCGTCGGCCGCCGAGATCGCGTTCTACGACCCGGTGCCGGGCAAGGCGCAGCAGGTGGCCCAGCGCATCGCCCAGGCCAGCGCGTCGGCGGTGCGCGCAGTCGACAGCAGCAACCCTGCGGGGTTTGACCTGGTGGTCAACGGCTCGCCGCTGGGCCTTCAGCCCGACGACCCCATGCCTTGCGACGTGTCGCGCATGGAGCCGCATGCGGCGCTGGTGGACATCCTCATGAAGAACCAGCCCACGCCGGTGGTTCGCGCAGCGCGCGAGCGCGGCCTGGTGGCGCAGCCGGGCTTCGAGATGATGATCCAGCAGACCCCTTTGTACCTGGAGTTTTTCGGCTTCCACGAAGCGGCGCAGGCCGTGCGGCAAGACGCGACTTTCCTGCGCGAACTGATTTACCCGGCGCAATTGCACGGCGAAATCCGCCGTCCCGCCGCCACCGGTTTTCCCATCCCTGGAGTCGAGGGTTCACGACTCGCCCCGCATTCACCCACCTGAGGAGACAAACCCATGCAAAAACGTTTTGCTATTAAATTTATAGCAGCCTGCGCCCTGGCCACAGGTGCTATGGCCGCTTCCGCGCAGCAAACCATCAAAATCGCGAACATCGTGGAATTGTCCGGCGGCGGCGCCACGGCGGGCACCAATTTCAAGAACGGCGTGGAGCTCGCGGTCAAGGAAATCAATGCGGCGGGCGGCATCCTGGGCAAGAAGATCGAGACCGTCACGACCGACACGCAGAGCAACCCGGGCGTGGCCAAGGGCCTGACGCAAAAGGCGATTGACCAGGATGTGTTCGCGATCTTCGGCCCCGTGTTCTCCGGCTCCATCATGGTCAGCATGGCCGAGAGTCGCCGCGCCGAAATCCCGAACTGGACCGGCGGCGAAGCGGCCAGCATCACGCTGCAGGGCAACCCGTATATCTTCCGTACCAGCTTTACCCAGGCGACCGCCATGCCCAAGGTGGCGCGCTACATCGCGTCCAAGGCCAAGAGCCTGGCCATCATTTATGTGAACAACGACTTCGGCAAGGGCGGCCTGGACATGGTCAAGAAGGCGCTGGCCGGCACTGACACCAAGGTCGCGGCCGAAATCTCCACCGATTCCGGCCAGGTGGACTTCTCCGCCGCGGTGCTCAAGGCCAAGCAGAGCAATGCCGACGCGGTGTTCGTCTACACCAACGAGGAAGAATCGGCCCGCGCCCTGCGCGAACTGCGCAAGCAGGGCTGGAGCAAGCCCATCATCGGCGAAACCACGCTGACCGGCCAGAAGGTGATCGAACTGGCCGGCGACGCCGCCAACGGTGCGGTCGCCCACGTGGGCCTGACGGTGGATGCGCCGCTGCCCGAGATGCTGAAGTTCAAGGCCAAGTTCTACCAGGACTACAAGTACATCTCCGACCACAACGGCATCAAGGGCTATACCGGCGTCTACTCGCTCAAGGCGGCCATCGAGAAGGTCGGCAAACTCGACCGCAAGGCGGTGGCGCAGGCGATGAAGGGCCTGAAGATCAGCGCGGCCAAGTACCCCGGCGTGATCATGGACGTGGCTTTCGACGACAAGGGTGATCTGGACCGCGACAGCTTTATGGTCGAGGTGAAGAACGGCAAGCAGGAAGTGGTGGCCGTCGTGCCGCCGCTGGGCGCTGGCGCCGCAGCGGCCAAGAAATAAATCCGCATGGCCCGGATGAAGCGGCTGCGCTGCACGCCCACGGCTTGGACCCCCCAAGCGTGGTCGTGAGCCCGGCCGGCTCACCCTGTCATCACTGTCCCTGAAAGCATTCCCATGACCGACTTTTTCCAACTCTTCTTCAGCGGCCTGGCCACCGGCAGCATCTATGCGCTGGCGGGCCTGGGCTTTACCCTGCTGTGGCAGGCGGCGGGCACGATCAACTTCGCGCAAGGCGAATTTGTCATGCTGCCCGCCTTCATGATGCTGGCCTTCATCGGCTTTGGCGCGCCGCTGCTGCTGAGCTTCGCGCTGACGGCGCTGGTCTCGGTCGTGGTGCTGGGCTGGGCCTTCAAGCGCAGCCTGGTGGACCCGCTGTTCAAGTTCGGCATGATGCCGATCGTGGTGGCGACGATCGGCCTGTCGATCGCCCTGCGCAACGGCTTGCGCGCGGGCTACAGCGCCGAAGCCCATCCTTTCCCCAGCCTGTTTGCCGACAAGCTGTTCAGCATCGCGGGGGTGACCATCACCCTGGCCGATGTGGGGACCCTGGTGCTGGCCTTGCTGATCGTGTCGGCCACCCAGGCTTTTCTGGCCAAGACGGTGACGGGCCGCGCCATGCAGGCGGTGGCGCAAAACACCGAGAGCGCCTCGGTGTTGGGCATCAACGTGCCGCGCATGATCTTCTACACCTTCGCCATCAACGCCGTGCTGGCCTGCGCGGCCGCGCTGCTGGTCACGCCCACCTACCTGGCCAAGTTCGACATGGGCGAGAGCCTGGGCACCAAGGCCTTCTTCGCGGCCATCATCGGCGGCTTCAACAATTCGCGCGGCGCTCTGCTCGGCGGGCTGATCGTGGGCGTCTGCGAGAACCTGGCGGCCGCCTACATATCGCCGGCCTACAAGGACGCGGTGGCGCTGATCATTTTCATGGTCGTGATCCTGTTCAAGCCGCAGGGGCTGCTGGGCAGGAAGGAAGAACGCAAAGTCTAAGGGCCATCATGAAAAAGACGACTCTCATTTTGATAGCGATCAGCGCCATCCTGCTGCTGACTCTGCCGCAGTTCCTCAAGAACTACGGGATCTATCTGCTGA
This sequence comes from Burkholderiaceae bacterium, assembly GCA_050725495.1. Lineage (GTDB taxonomy): Bacteria > Pseudomonadota > Gammaproteobacteria > Burkholderiales > Burkholderiaceae_C > JBOHHM01. Next base: position 3,670 of record JBOHHM010000264.1, read on the forward strand.
CCTACTGGCTGGTCTTCGTGCTCGCCACCATGGGGCTGAACCTCACCGTCGGCTATGCCGGGCAGAAGTCGCTGGGCCATGCCGCTTTCTTCGGCATCGGCGCCTACACCGTGGCGATCCTGCTCCAGGCGGGCATCAGCTGGTGGATCGGCCTGCCCGCGGCCGCCGCGCTGTGTTTCGTGGTGGGCCTGGTCCTGGGCTTTCCGGCGCTGCGCGTGCAAACCATCTACCTGGCCTTTGCCACGCTCGGCTTCAACACCGCGATCTGGCTGCTGATGCGCAACGAGGAGTGGCTGACCGGCGGCACCTTCGGCATCAACAATATTGCGCGGCCGGGGTTCCTGGGGCTGTCGCTGGACGGCAACCTGGCCTACTACTACTTCGTGCTCGGTGTGGTGCTGCTCATGGGCCTGCTGCTGCTGGGTCTGCTGCGCTCGCCCTGGGGCAAGGCTTTCATGGCGCTGCGCGACAACCCGATTCGCGCCGAAAGCCTGGGCGTGGACATCCGCAACTACACGCTGCTGAGCTTCGCCATCGGCGCGGTCTACGCGGGCATCGCCGGGGCGCTGTTTGCTTCGCTGGTGCAGTTCATCGAGCCGGCACCGTTCGCCGTGGGCGCTTCCATCATGATGTACCTGATGGTGGTGGTCGGCGGGCCCGGTTATTTTCTGGGGCCGGTGCTCGGCGCGGCGGTGGGCGTCGTCGTGCCCGAGTGGATGCGCGATGTGCCCGGCGTGGCCGACTGGTATCTGCCGCTGTTCGGTGCCGCGGTGGTGGTTCTGATGGTCGGGCTGCCCGACGGGCTGCTGAGCTTGCCCGACCGCATCAAGGCCAAGAGGGCGGCGCGTGAAGCCTCGGCCGCGCGCGCGGCGGCCGGTCAGGCTGCTGCCCAACAGGCCACGGCCGGTCAGACCGCCGCCCAACAGTCCACGGCAGCCACCAGCATGGGAGTGCAATCATGATCGGTCCGGTCCTGAAAGTTTCCAATCTCAAGAAAGCCTATGGCGCCATCCAGGCCGTTGGCGGCGTCAGCTTCGAGGTCATGCCCGGCGAAATCTTCGGCGTGATCGGCCCCAACGGTTCGGGCAAGACCACGCTGTTCAATAGCATGCTGGGCCAGATCACGCCCGACGAAGGCAAGATTGAACTCAACGGCCATGACGTGACCGAGCTGGGCCCGCTGGAGCTCAACCGCCTGGGCGTGGGCCGCACCTTCCAGACCCTGCAGGTATTCGGCAAGATGAGCATGCGCGACAACCTCATCGTCGCAGCCCAGGAGCACCAGGGCTCGATGCTCAGCCGCATGTTGGCCCCGGGCGACTCGAACCTGGGCGCGAAGGCCGATGCCCTGATCGACCAGTTCCGCATCCGCCACGTCGCCGACAAAAAAGCCGGCGAATTGAGCTACGGCCAGCAGAAGCTGGTGGACATCGCCATGGCCTTCATGAGCGAGCCCGACCTGGTGCTGCTCGACGAGCCCTGCGCCGGCGTCAACCCGTCGCTGGTGGGCGGCATCTCGACCCTGCTCAAGCAGCTCAACCAGACGCGATCGTCAGGCGCAAAGTCAAGCAGCTTCGTCGTGATCGAGCACAACATGGACTTTGTGATGGACCTGTGCCATCGCATCATGGTGATGGTGGAAGGCCAGGTCATGGCCATCGGCACGCCCGCCGAAATCCGGGCCAACAAGCAGGTGCTGGACGCCTATCTGGGGAATTGAGCATGAGCAACCCAACCTGTATCGAATTCGACGACGTGGTCGCGGGCTACAAGGAGTTCATGATCCTGAACAACCTGTCGTTCAAGGCCCAACGCGGCGCCATCACGCTGCTGCTCGGCCCCAACGGCGCCGGCAAGTCCACCGTGCTCAAAACCCTGTTCGGCCTGCTCAAGCCGCGCCAGGGCCGCATCACGCTGGACGGCGCCGACATCACCGGCGCCAGCCAGAAGGATCTGCTGGCGCGCGGCATCGCCTTCGTGCCGCAGGGCCGCAACCTGTTCGGCCAGCTGACGGTCTGGCAGAACCTGGAGCTCGGCGGCATCACGCTGGGCATGAAGACCACGCAGGAGCGCATTCCGGAAGTGCTGGAGTTCTTCCCGCGCGTGAAGGAGCGCATCAACAGCCAGGCCTCCGCACTGTCGGGCGGCGAGCAAAAGCAGCTGGAAATCGGCCGCGCCCTGCTGCTGCGGCCCAAGGTGATCCTGATCGACGAGCCGTCGATCGGCCTGTCGCCCATCGTCGTGAAGGATGTGTTCAAGCTGCTGCGCAAGCTGGCCGACCAGGGCACGACCGTGCTGATGGTCGAGCAGAACGTGAAAAGCGCACTCAAGATTTCCGACGATGCGATTGCGCTGGAGTCGGGCCGGCTGGTGCTGCACAAGCCGGCCAGCGAGCTGCTGTCCGATCCGCATATCGAGCGGCTGTTCCTGGGCGGCGTGCCGCCGGCCCCAGCCACGGCCGAAGCCAGCGTCTGACCCACCTCCCTGTTTTGCAAGAGGCCCCACCATGAGCGACCTACTCGTCAACCCGCCCAGCGATCGCGAACCGCTGCAAGCGTCCTTCAGCGACGCGGCCAACCCGCTGGGGCTGGACGGCATCGAGTTCATCGAATACGCGACGCCCAAGCCCCAGGCCCTCGGCCAGGTGCTGGAGATGATGGGCTTCAAGCCGGTCGCGCGGCACCGTTCCCGCGAAGTGCTGCTGTACCGCCAGGGTGAGCTGAACATCGTGGTCAACGCCCATCCGCTCGATGCCAAGGGCGCCGGCCATGGCAGTGAAGCGCCCGCGATCTCGGCCATCGCCTTGCGCGTGCGCGACGCCCGCGCGGCCTACCAGTACGCCCGCGAGCGCGGTGCCTGGGAGGTGCCCGCCCATGCCGAGGTCATGGAACTCAACATCCCGGCTATCCATGGTGCGGGCGGCAGCCGCATCTACTTCGTGGATCGCTACAGGGAGTTTTCGATCTACGACGTGGACTTCATCCCGATTCCCACGGTGGACCAGAAGCCCCAGGCGGTCGCCGGCCTGCATTTCTTTGGCGTGGTGCAGTACATCGGCCCCGAGCGCAGCAACGACTGGATCGAGTTCTACAACGAATTGTTCGGCTTCGAACTGATCCCGGATGAACAGCGCTTTGGCATCATGCCCAAGGGCAAATTGTTGCGCAGCCCGGCGCTGGATCCGGTCAACAGCTTCATGCTGCAGTTGATCGAGCCCGAGCTCAACGTGGTCGATGCCGACGAACGATTGCAGCGCATCGGCCTGGGTGTGCCCGACGTGCTGGTGGCCGTGGCCGCCTTGCGTCGGCTCGGCGTCGAATTTGTCGAGACCCAGGCGGCGCATACCGAGGCACGCGGTGCGATCACCAAGACCTATCTGGGCTCGGTGGTGTTTGAGCTGGTTCACAGCGAGAAGGGTTGACGCCATGAACATCGACAGCGGCATCGTCAACGCCATTGGCGACTTCGGCATGGACACGATCACGCTCGCGGGGCCGCTGGAGGCCAAGCTGGATGCGATCAAACGGGCGGGTTTTTCGCAGGTCATGCTCAAGGCCAGTGACATCGTGGGCCACCCGGGCGGGGTCCACAGCGCCGTGCGCGCGGTGCGCGAGAGCGGCCTGCGCGGCACCGGCTTCCAGGTACTGCGCGACTTCGAGGGTTTGTCGGGCCACTTGCACCAGTACAAGGTCGACATTGCCAAATCGATGCTGGAGATGTGCGCGGCGCTGGGCTGCAAGGTCTTGCTGGCCTGCTCGTCGACCTCGACCCACGCGACGCAGGACCTCGATGCGATCGCGCGCGATCTGCGCAAGCTGGCGATGCTGGCCGTACCGCTGGGCATCAAGGTGGCCTATGAGGGCCTGTCCTGGGGCCGCACCGTCAACGAGTTCACGACCGCCTGGGACGTGGTCTGCCGTGCCGATTGCCCGAACCTGGGCTTGGGGCTCGATTCGTTTCACATCTTCGCGGCCAAGACGGCGCTGGAAGAGATCGATTACCTCGATCCGGACAAGATTTTTCTGGTCCAGCTGGCCGATTTCATGTGGCAGGAGACGCGCACCTTCCAGGAGCGCATGACGACGGCCCGTACCTTCCGCGTGTTTCCCGGCGAAGGGGTGCACAGCGAGCAACTGGTCGAGCTTGTGCTCAAGCTCGATCGCTTGGGCTACCGGGGGGATTACAGCTTTGAGGTGTTCAACGACGATTACCAGCAATTGCCGCTGCCGGTGGTGGCCGAGCGGGCGCGGCGCAGCGCGCTGTGGCTCAGCGAGGACGTGCTGCGGCATTCGACTCCGCTGCCCAACGCCTTGCGCCTGAAAACCCCCAGGGCCGCGGCCGCCGGCGCATGAACCATGAGTGTGACCATGACAACCGACCCCGTGGGTGAGCCATGAGTATTTTTGAAGGTTTTCTTTCGACACCGGAAACGCTGGAGGCGTTCGGCGACCGCAACTTCGTGGCCGCCATGTTGCGCTTCGAGGCTTCGCTGGC
>JBOHHM010000265.1:0-3455 GCA_050725495.1 Burkholderiaceae bacterium
TCCAGGCCATCCATGCCTTCACCGCCGCCTACAACGAGAACGCCGCGCCCTTCGTTTGGCGCAAGCGTGAAGTCCGCGGGGCACAGCTTCGAAACACTATCGTTAACTTACGCAATTAAACACTAGGTCGTACACGCCGACGAACTTGAGGTACAAAGTTTCAGGGCGTCATCGATGACCTGTCGACCCTGGCGTCCCCGGTTCAAGCTGTTCTCAAGCTCAGAAAGGCCTCGATGAAACACAACGCACTGCCCACCTTCCGCTTTCCCGTCGGCACCCGCATTGCCAGTGCCCAGCCGCCCGTGCATGGCGCCGTCGCGATGGACTCGCCCGCCCTGCAGGTGATGACCGACCTGGCCGAAGTGCGGGCGGCGACTGTCCATCCGCAGACCTCGCTGGCCCAGGCCGAATTGAAGATGATCCACCAGGGGGTGCGGCTGCTGTTCGTGGTGTCGGATATGCCCGGCGTGGACGGCATCGTCAGCGCCGGCGACCTGCAGGGCGACAAGCCGATGCGCCTGGTGCACCAGCGCCATGTCAAGTACAGGGACCTCAGCGTCGCCGACGTGATGGAGCCGCTGTCCGGGCTCGACGCGATCGAGTTTGCCTCGCTGCGCCGCGCCACCGTGGGCCAAATCGTCGCCACCCTGTCCCAGTATGGCCGGCCCCATTTGCTGGTGCTGGAAGCCGCCAGCAGCGCTCACCCGGCCCGCATCCGCGGCCTGATCTCGCAGACCCAGGTGCAGCGCCAGCTCGGCATCCCGCTGCACACGACCGCGATCGCCAGCACCTTTGCCGAGATCGAGCAGGCGCTGGCCTGACGTCTTGGCGTTGCAAGACGTTAGCGAGTGTGAGCAGTTGGTGCGTCCCTGCGAGTCCGGGGGCACGGGTCGGCCGTCCGCTTGAATTGCTACCAATCTGATAGCACATCATGCTCTTTTGGCAAGGACTGGCCACCGCCCTGGCGACGGGCTTCAACCCGTCGTCACAATGGCTGGGCGCGGTTGACGCCAAGCCTTGAGAGCACAGCCGGTTGCTATCAAACTGGTAGCGAGCGACGCCCAGTACACGCTGACGAGCCCGTACCGCGAGCTCAGTGCCCCGCCGAGCACACCGCCCAGCACGCCAGGGAAGCCGTAACCCAACACGGTGTACAGCGCCTGCCCCCGCCCTCGCAGGCGGCCGGGAAAATGCTGGGACAGCAGCGCAATGCAGACCGTGTGATGGGCTGCAAAGGTCAGCGCGTGCAGCAGCTGCGCCGCCGCCAGCATGGCCAGCCACGCTCCACCGGTGGCCGTGAGCCCCATGCGCAGCACCATGGCGGCCGCGCACAGCACCAGCCAGGCGCTCAGGCTGAAGGCGGGCAGCCAGCGGCTTTGCGTGAAGAACCAGGCGATCTCCACGATCACCGACACCGCCCATAGCAGGCCGATCGTGCCTTTGCCGTAACCGAGCGCGTCGAGGTAGAGCGAGAAAAACACGTAAATGCCGATGTGCGACAGCACATGGAAAAAGGCCGTGGCAAAAAACCACTGCACGGCGCGCTGGCGCAGAATCGGCGCGATGGGCAGCTGTTCCTCGTGGGCCGGGACGGCCTCTTTCAAGTCCGGCAGCAGCCACACGCTGATGGTCACCGCCAGCATGGTCAGCAATGTCCAGGCCGGGAAATGCCGCATGCCGAACTGCTCGAACCAGCCGCCGGCCGCAAACACCGTGAGAAGAAACCCGAGCGAACCCCACAGCCGCACCCGGCCATAGCGACGAGTGTCAAACGCACCGCCCTGGCTCACCAGATGCGCCATCGCGGCCTCGCTCATCGGCATCATCGAGCTGGTGTGGGTGAACATCACGAGCAGCACCGCTGCCAGCCCCCAGGCTCCGACGTCGAACCACAGGCCCAGCGAGACCAGCAACGCCACGCTGGCGCTGTAGCGCAGCAGCCTGACGCGCTCGCCCGTGTGATCGCTGAGCCAGCCCCAGCCATAGGGGGCAAACAGCCGGGTCGCGGCCTGCACCGAGGTCAGCAGGCTGATCGCGAAAATGCCGAAGCCCAGCTCTTTCAGCCACAGCGGCAGGTAGGGGTTGAAGAACCCGATGTGGGCGAAATAACTGGCCGACAGCGCCGCAAACGGCGCGAGCTGACGGCGGCCGGCCTCAGCCATTCACAGGAAAGAGGCCTTGATCGGCTGAACCGGCAGCTCCACGTCCCCGCACTGGGCCCGGTGGCGCAGCACATGCTCCATCACCACCAGGGCCAACATGGCCTCGGCAATCGGCGTGGCGCGTATGCCCACGCAGGGGTCGTGGCGGCCCTTGGTCACGACTTCCACCGGTTTGCCCTGCACATCGATCGATTCGCGCGGCGTGGTGATCGAGCTGGTGGGCTTGATCGCGATCGCCACCTCCAGATCCTGCCCCGTGCTGATGCCGCCCAGCACGCCGCCGGCATTGTTGGTCATGAAGCCCTGCGGCGTCAGCGAGTCGCCATGGGTACTGCCGCGCTGGGCGACGCTGGCAAAACCGGCGCCGATTTCCACGCCCTTGACGGCGTTGATGCCCGTCATGGCCCAGGCGATGTCGGCGTCGAGCTTGTCAAACAGCGGCTCGCCCAGGCCTACCGGCATGTTGCTGGCCGTCACGCGCAGGCGCGCACCGCAGGAGTCGCCGGCCTTGCGCAGGCTGTCCATGTAGGCCTCCAGCGCCGACACATCGGCCACCGGCGCAAAAAACGGGTTGTTCGGCACATGGTCCCAGCTCTCGAACGGGATCGCGATCTCGCCGATCTGCGTCATGCAGCCGCGAAACACCACGCCATGCTGCCGCGCCAGCCATTTCTTGGCCACCGCCCCGGCCGCCACCATGGGGGCCGTCAGCCGCGCCGACGAGCGGCCACCGCCACGCGGGTCGCGAATGCCGTATTTGTGGAAGTAGGTGTAGTCGGCGTGGCCGGGGCGAAAGCTCTGCAGGATGTTGCCGTAGTCCTTGCTGCGCTGGTCGGTGTTCTTGATCAGCAGACAAATCGGTGTGCCGGTGGTCTTGCCCTCGTACACGCCGCTGAGGATTTCGACCGCGTCGGGCTCGTTGCGCTGGGTCACATGCCGGCTGGTGCCGGGGCGGCGACGGTCGAGGTCGGGCTGGATGTCGGCCTCGCTCAAGGGCATGCCCGGTGGGCAGCCATCGATCACGCAGCCGATGGCCGGGCCATGGGATTCACCAAAATTGGTGACCGCAAACAGTGTTCCAAAGGTGTTGCCGCTCATGGACGCGATTATCCCAGACCCCCATGAACCCGACGAGGGGCGTCAAACTGGTGACTGGTTGGCTGTTCACTAGGGCCTGTTAACAATCATGCCAGCCAAATGTAGGCGCAAGCCAGGTTGAGCATGCCAAAGAAGTTGCGAGCAAGTTTTTCATAGCGTGTGGCGACCCGTCGGAATTGCTTGATCCGGTTGAAG
>JBOHHM010000266.1:0-14550 GCA_050725495.1 Burkholderiaceae bacterium
GCACCATGTGGCGCAGGCTGTCGGCCCCTTGCCAATGCGCCCCCTCGCCCAGCGCCGCGCCGACGCGCAGCGCCTCCAGGCGCGACAGCCGCAGGGTGTCGCCGTCGAAATGGCCGCCGCGCTCGCCCACCAGGTCCAGCAGGGCTTGCAGCCAGGGCCGCAGCGGCTCAGTGGGTAAGCGAAGGTAGTTGCCGTTTTCCTGTCGCAGGAAGACATGGGTCGGCAGTTGCAGCGTGGTAACGGCGTTTTCGCCTGCAGCGGGCAGGCCGTGGCTGACCGCGCTCAGCTGCGCCAGCAGCTCGGGCAGCAGCGGCAGGATGTTGTGGCGCTGACCGTTGATGTCCATGCCCAGCGACAAGTCGAACCAGGGCGAGCGGCTGTCATCGCTGCCGGCCAGGTCGTCGCCTTCGGGGTCGCTGTCTTGCGGCGCCAGATGCACTTCCAGCGCGTCGGCGCGCGCAATCCAGCACGTCAGGCGGGGGTCGACATCGAGCACAAAGCCGGCCTCGCGCAGCGGCGCGAAGTCCTGGTCGGCCCATTGCAGCCACGGCTGCTGCTGTGCGGCGGACGCAAAGGGCAGGTGGAACTGGCCGGCGGCGTCGCCTTTCAAGCCCAGGGCGTGCAGGGCATTTTGCGCAGCCTGCTCCGCGGCCAGGTCGCGGTGCAGCAGCAGGCGCTGCGGGCTGGCCTGTGGCGCGTTGGGGCGGTCGGACGCGACGATAGGCTCGCGCTCGATCAATACGGGGTTGACGGCATGCGGCGCGTAATGGCGCAGGCCGGCGTAGTCGAAGCGCAGCGTTGCGCACAACAGGCCGAGCCGCGGCACGTCGTGCGCGGGCACGGGCGCGATATGCAGGTGCGCTCTCGGCGCGACGCCTTGCAGCACCTCGGGGGCCTTGAGCACAGGGGGCAGAGGCAGGCCTGCCAAGCGGCGCAGCAGCGTGGTTTCGTGCAAGGCGAAGGCGGACTGCGGAATCGGCGGGGCCTTGAGCAGGAGCGACAAATGCTCAACGGAAATGCCCGGCGCCTCCACCGGGCCGCACAGCCCGGCATCGGCATCGAGGTACAGCGGTGGCGTGTTGCCAAACCAATCCGCATCGCTGCTGGTCTCACCATCCGTGCCGACCAGCCCGGGCTTCAAGGCCCATATCGGCTCCGGCGCCGTGGGCGAGGTCACCTCGTTCCACTTCCAGGCCATGGGCCGGGCCGGCCCCAGGCTCAGGGGTCGGTCCAGCACGCGGTCCTCGGAGATCGAGAACAGGCGGCCCGTGCCCGCCGCCAGTTGCAGGGCCAGCAGGCCGGTTCGGCCTGTCAAAACGCCCTGGTAGTTGGAATACGCATAGCTGTAGGTTTGGGCCGTCAGGCTGTTGATCAGGTGCAAGATATCCATGTCTTGCGCCGGGGTGCTGTGCGGATCAACGTATTTGGGCAGCTTGACTTTGGCCCAGTTGCCGTTGCGCAAGCGGCGCGACAGGCCAAACCCCAGTTGCAGCACCTGGTGCGGACCCTGTTGGCCAGGGATCAGCATGTAGACCACCTGCTCGGCGTCGCTGGGTAGGGCCGGTCTGGCTTGGCCGTGGGCCGGCATGCCTGTGGACGAATCGTCGCCAAACAGGTCCAGCCACTGGCTGACCTTGCTGTGAGCCTGTTGGCGCTCGCGCTCGGCCGTGGCGCGCTGCTGGGCTTCCTGCTGGGCCTGCAGTTCGGCTGGAGTCAGGGGTGGCGTGCCGGGTATGCCGTTTGCCGCCGAGCTGCTTGCTCCGGGGCTCACGACGACGCCGGATTTGTAAGCGGCCTTGAGCGTCAGTGCCACGCTGTGCTTGCAGTTGTCGCCGACGGGACAGCTGCAGTCGCCGCTGAAGAAGGCGATCCGGCCCTGCGGGTCGGCCTCGACCATCACCGAAACGCTGTAAATCTCATGTCGGCTGCCCTGCACATCGCCTTCGATGTTCCATTCCTGGCTGCTGACGCCGAACAACTCGTAGTCCAGCACCTGCTGGTTGCGGTAGACCGACAGGCCCCGCTCAAAGGTGGCGGCGGAGACCTGGGCTGAGAGGGACTGCGGGTTCAGCAGAAATCTGGTTTTGTTCAAGGTGCACGCCGGGTCCGGGTGACAAGGAGTGGCCCGATGGCCTCGCGCCGACGGCCCTCGGGGCGGGAGCGGTTAGATGCCGGCGGAGTCCACTGACACGCCGGCGGCGTGGGCCTGCTGATCGGCGTGGTAGCTCGAGCGCACCATCGCGCCCACGGCCGCATGGGTGAAGCCCATCTCGTAGGCCTTGGCTTCAAACATCTTGAAGGTGTCGGGATGCACATAGCGGCGCACCGGCAGGTGGCTCATGCTGGGCGCGAGGTACTGGCCGATGGTCAGCATGTCGATGTGGTGCTCACGCATGTCGCGCATGACCTGCAGGATTTCCTCGTCGGTCTCGCCCAGGCCGACCATGAGGCCGCTCTTGGTCGGCACGTTCGGGTGCAGGGCCTTGAATTTCTTGAGCAGGTTCAGGCTGAAGGCGTAGTCGCTGCCCGGGCGCGCTTCCTTGTACAGGCGCGGCGCGGTTTCCAGGTTGTGGTTCATCACATCGGGCGGCGCGGCCTTCAGGATTTCGAGCGCGCGGTCGTCGCGGCCGCGGAAGTCGGGCACCAGGATTTCGATCTGCGTGGCGGGCGACAGCTCACGGATTTTCTGGATGCATTCGACGAAGTGGCCGCTGCCGCCATCGCGCAGGTCGTCGCGGTCGACGCTGGTGATCACCACGTACTTGAGCTTGAGCTTGGCGATGGTCCTGGCCAGGTTGAGCGGCTCGTCCTTGTCCAGCGGGTCGGGCCGGCCATGGCCCACGTCGCAGAACGGGCAGCGCCGGGTGCACTTGTCGCCCATGATCATGAAGGTGGCCGTGCCCTTGCCGAAGCATTCGCCGATGTTGGGACAGGAGGCTTCCTCGCAGACCGTGTGCAGGTTGCTCTCGCGCAGGATCTGCTTGATTTCGTAGAAGCGCGTGGTCGGCGAGCCGGCCTTGACCCGGATCCACTCGGGCTTCTTCAGCAGCTCGCCCTGCTCGACCTTGACCGGGATGCGCGAGAGCTTGGCGGCGGCTTTTTGTTTGGCCGAGGCCTTGTAGGTCTCGACAGACTGGGCTTCGCGGACAACGTCGGTGGTGCTCATGAGGGTTCCGGTGGGGTCAGGGGCTGAGCCTGGCGCTGAGCTGGCGGCCCAGCACGGCGGCGGCTTCATCCCAGGTGGCTGAGACCCCGATTGTAGAAAGGTCCACGGTTTTCAGTCCCGCATAGCCACAAGGGTTGATTCGGGAAAAGGGTTCCAGGTCCATCGCCACATTGAACGCGACGCCGTGGTAGGTGCAGTGGCGGCTGACTTTGATGCCCAGCGCGGCGATCTTGCCCAGGCCCTTGAACGGGTCGCCGGGCTCGGCCGGACCGGTCAGCGCCGCATGGGCAAACGGGTCGTCGAGCCGCACATAGATGCCCGGCGCGCCGGCCACGCGGTGCCCGGTCACGCCAAAGTGCGAGAGCGTGCGGATCACGGCCTCCTCGATGCGGTAGACATATTCCTTGACGTAGTAGCCGGCGCGTTGGAGGTCGATCAGCGGATAGGCCACCACCTGGCCCGGCCCGTGGTAGGTCACCTGGCCGCCGCGGTTGGTGGCCACCACCGGAATCTCGCCCGGGTTCAGGATATGGTCCTGTTTGCCCGCCAGGCCTTGTGTGTAAACCGCAGGATGCTCGCAAATCCATAGCGCATCGGGCGTGGCCGCGGTCCGCTCGGCGGTGAAGGCCTGCATCGCCTGGTAGGTGCTCAGGTAGTCGACCCGGCCGAGATGGCGCAGCACAGGGCTCACGGGCTTACAGAACGACTTTGACCATCGGATGCGTCGACAGCGTGCGGTACAGCTCGTCGAGCTGCTCGCGGCTGGTGGCCGTGATGGTGATGGTGATGCCCAGGTAGTTGCCTGCCTTGCTGTCGCGCAGCTCGACGGTGGAGGCGTCGAAGCCGGGGTCGAACTTCCGGGCGATGGCGCTGACGGCCTGCACAAAGCCGTCGGCCTTGACGCCCATGATCTTGATGGGGAACTTCGAGGGGTAGTCGATCAGCGAGTCTTTGCGGGCGGCTATGGGGGCGGTGGTCATGGGGTGGGCTCCAGCTTGGCGCGCGCCTTGGCTCGTTGATAGCCGGCGTGCAACTTCTCATAGATAGGGCCGGGTCGGCCGCTTCCAATGGCCTGGCCGTCCAGCGTGGTGACGGCCAGCACTTCCTTGGTCGCGGACGACAGCAGCAGTTCGTCGGCGCCGAACACCTCGTCGCGCCGGATGCGGCGCAACTCGAAGCCCAGCCCCAACTCGCGGCAAAGTTCTTCGATCAGTCCATAGCGTATGCCTTCGAGCACCAGGTGGTCCTTGGGCGCGCCCAGGACCTGGCCGTTCTTGACGACCCAGACATTGCTGGCGGCGGCTTCGCTCAGCATCCCGTCGCGAAACATCACGGTTTCCACGGCGCCGGCGTCGGCGCTGATCTGGCGCGCCAGCACGCCACCCAGCAGGCTGGTGCTTTTGATATGGGCCTTTTGCCAGCGGAAGTCGTCGGCCGTCACGCAGGCCACGCCGCGGGCGCGCTGCTCCGCGGTGGGCGGTTTCATCACGTTGCTCATGACAAACACGGTGGGGGCGATGTCTTTGGGCATCACATGATCGCGCAGGGCCACGCCGCGGGTTACCTGGATGTACACCAGTTGGTCGGTCTCTTCAACGCCGGCCCCTGCAAACTGGGCGTATTCAGCTATCAATTTGATAGCTATTTCACGCCATTGCGCGTGCGTCATCGGGTTGGCCATGCGCAGCTCGGCGAGCGAGCGATCCAGCCGCGCCATGTGCTGGACGAAGCGGAACAGGCAGCCGCCGTAGGCCGGCACCACCTCGTAGACGCCGTCGCCAAAGATGAAGCCGCGGTCCATCACGCTGATCTTCGCGTCCTGCAGGGCGGTGAACTCGCCATTGAGGTAGCAGGGCAGGCGGGGCAATCCAGAGGGGCTCATGGGGCCGATTGTCGCGCGGATGCCGCTCGCGGCGTCGCCGTTACTGACAGCGCCTGCGCCGGGAATTCGCCCCATTGCGACCTTGGGGGCAAAGCATTTGTGATCGGATGTCATTTCGCATTGACCTGCCAAGTCATGGCGGGAGGCCGCGGGTTTCTACGTATAATTAGAGGCTTTGTGAAATTTTCAGGCCGTAACCTGGGTGTAATTTCAAATGGTGATGATTACCCCGGATCCTGAAGGCGGCCCGGTCAAGCGCCGCGAGTTAGGTGAAGAAGATAAGGATCTCGAGCCCGATTTCAAGCCGTTGACAGCCGAAGAGGCGCGTCAGTGGCGGCAAAGGAATTCGCCGCTCTCGCTTTGGCGGGTGGTGGTGGCTCAGGCCGGGGCTGGGTTGCTGGTGGCGCTGGCCGCCTGGGCCCTGACAGGGCGGGCCACTGTGGGCTGGTCGGCCGGCTACGGAGCCCTGGCGGTGGTGATCCCCGCAGCGCTGTTCGCGCGGGGCTTGTCCCGGCGCTCGGCCGCTGCGAGGCCGGGTGCCGCGGTGCTCGGGTTCTTTGTGTGGGAAATGGTCAAGATTGGCTTGACGGTGGCGATGCTGTTCGCAGCGCCAAGGCTGATTTCGCCGCTGAGCTGGCTGGCCCTGCTGGCCGGCTTGGTGGTCACGATGAAGGTGTACTGGCTGGCGATGCTGTTTCGCCCCAAGGCGCCGAAGTCGGGCCAACAGATTTGAAGAATTGAAGAATTGGTGATTTATGTCTGCTGAAAACGCTGGAACCGAAGGCCCGAAGGCCGGTGAATACATCGTTCACCATCTGCAACATCTGCAAAAAGACTTCTCTTTTCAGAGTGTCAAGCAAAACGGCATTGTGGACTTCAGTCTGTTCAACCTGGATTCCGTGATTTATTCGGTCATCCTCGGTGTGATCGGCTGCTTCCTGCTGTGGCGTGCGGCCAGCAAGGCCACCTCCGGCGTGCCCGGGCGTTTCCAGGCTGCGGTCGAGCTGCTGTCGGAGTTCGTGGAAAACCAGGCCAAGGGCGTGGTGCACAGCGCCGCCAGCCGCAAGCTGATCTCGCCGCTGGCGCTCACCGTGTTCATCTGGATTTTCCTGATGAACGCGATGGACATGCTGCCCGTCGATGCGCTGCCGCGGATCTGGGGCTGGATCTACGGCGCCGCCGGCCATGATCCGCATCACGCTTATCTGCGCGTCGTGCCCACGGCCGACCTCTCCACCACGCTCGGCCTGTCCATCAGCGTGCTGCTGCTGTGCCTGTTCTACAACGTCAAGATCAAGGGCCTGGGCGGCTGGGTTCACGAGCTTTTCTCGGCGCCCTTCGGTGCGCACCCCGTACTGTGGCCCTTCAACTTCCTGATGCAAATGCTCGAGTTCACCGCCAAGACCATGTCGCACGGCATGCGACTGTTCGGCAACATGTTTGCCGGTGAGTTGGTATTCATGCTGATCGCGCTGATGGGTGGTGCGGTCACGCTCTCGGCTACGGGCATCGGCTTGGCCATCGGTCACGTCGTTGCCGGTACGGCGTGGACTCTGTTCCACATTTTGGTGATCACGCTGCAGGCCTTCATCTTCATGATGCTGACGCTGATCTATGTGGGCCAGGCTCACGAATCACACTAAGTAACTTTTCTTTTTTCTTTTCCTCGTACTTTTTAAGGAGCAATCATGGAAAACATTCTCGGCCTCGTCGCACTGGCTTGTGGTCTGATCGTGGGTCTGGGCGCTATCGGCGCCTCGATCGGTATCGCGCTGATGGGCGGCAAGTTCCTCGAGTCCTCGGCCCGTCAGCCCGAACTCATGAACGAACTTCAGACCAAGATGTTCATTCTGGCCGGTCTGATCGACGCGGCCTTCCTGATCGGCGTGGCCATTGCCCTGCTGTTCGCCTTCGCAAACCCCTTCGTTCTGCGCTGATCCCTGCTGACCTTTCACGACCGAAAGGAGCAAAGCCGTGAACATTAACGCAACCCTGTTCCTGCAGGCTGTCGTTTTTGCGATCCTGGTGTGGTTCACGATGAAGTTCGTGTGGCCCCCGATCACAAAGGCGCTGGACGAGCGCGCCGAAAAAATCGCCGACGGCCTGGCCGCCGCCGACAGGGCCAAGTCCGAACTGTCCGCTGCCCACAAGCGCGCGGAAGCCGAGCTGGCCTCGTCGCGCAACGACACCGCCGCGCGCCTGGTCGATGCCGAGCGCCGCGCCCAGGCCATCATCGAAGAAGCCAAGGCCCGCGCGACCGAAGAAGGCAACAAGATCCTTGCCGCCGCCAAGGCCGACGCCGAGCAGCAAACCGTCAAGGCCCGTGAAGCCCTGCGCGAGCAGGTCGCAACCCTGGCCGTCAAGGGTGCCGAGCAGATTCTCCGCAAGGAGGTCAACGCCGGTGTCCACGCGGAACTGCTGAACCGTCTGAAGACCGAGCTGTAAGAGCTGACCATGGCTGAACTTGCAACCATAGCCCGTCCTTACGCCGAGGCGCTGTTCAAGGCCTCGTCGTCTGACCTCAACGGCACCGCTGCCTGGGTCGACGAATTCGCTGCGATCGCGGGCACGCCCGAACTGCAGCAGTTCGCCGACAACCCCAAGGTGACGGCGGATCAGGTGTTTGGCCTGATCACGGGCGTTGCCAAGTCGGCACTGCCCGATGCGGCAAAAAACTTCCTGCGCACCGTGATCGACAACGGTCGCCTCAATGCCCTGCCGGAAATTGCCGCGCAATTCCGCGCCCTGAAGAATGCCAGCAGCGGCTCTTCGGATGCCGTGGTCTACAGCGCTTTCCCGATGGATGCCGCGGCCCTGGCCGATGTGGCCGCGACGCTGGAGCGGCGCTTTGGCCGCAAGCTCAACGTCAGCGTCGAGCTGGAACCGGCGCTGATCGGCGGCATTCGCGTCGTGGTGGGCGACGAGGTGCTGGACACCTCGGTCAAGGCCCGCCTTGAGCACATGAAAGTGGCGCTGACGGCATGAAGATGCCGTGGGCCATCCTGAGCCTGAGCGAAGGATCCCGGCTTTCGTGTTATTGGAGATTCTTCGCTGCGCTCTCATTGACAGAGTGAAGCGAATCAATTTAATGAAAGGAATGAGTCATGCAACTCAATCCCGCAGAAATTTCTGAACTGATCAAGAGCCGCATTGAAGGGCTGGCCGCCAGCGCCGACATCCGCAACCAGGGCACTGTGGTCTCCGTGGCCGACGGCATCTGCCGCATCCACGGCCTGAGCGACGTGATGCAGGGCGAAATGCTGGAATTCCCGGCCACCGCCGACGGCACCCCGACCTTCGGCCTGGCGCTGAACCTCGAGCGCGACTCGGTGGGCTCGGTGATCCTGGGCGAATACGAACATATCTCCGAAGGCGATACCGTCAAGTGCACGGGCCGCATTCTGGAAGTGCCGGTCGGCCCCGAGCTGATTGGCCGCGTGGTCAACGCGCTGGGCCAGCCGATCGACGGCAAGGGCCCGATCAACGCCAAGATGACCGACGTGATCGAAAAAGTGGCGCCGGGGGTGATCGCCCGCCAGTCGGTGAGCCAGCCGATGCAGACCGGTCTGAAGTCCATCGACTCGATGGTGCCCGTCGGCCGCGGCCAGCGCGAGCTGATCATCGGCGACCGCCAGACCGGCAAGACGGCCGTGGCGATCGACGCGATCATCAACCAGAAGGGTCAGAGCATGACCTGCGTTTACGTCGCGATCGGCCAGAAGGCCTCGTCGATCAAGAACGTGGTGCGCTCGCTGGAGCAGGCCGGTGCCATGGACTACACCATCGTTGTCGCCGCCTCCGCTTCTGAATCGGCCGCCATGCAGTATGTGAGCGCCTATTCCGGCTGCACCATGGGCGAATATTTCCGCGACCGCGGCCAGGACGCGCTGATCGTGTACGACGACCTGTCCAAGCAGGCCGTGGCCTACCGCCAGGTCTCGCTGCTGCTGCGCCGCCCGCCGGGCCGCGAAGCCTACCCCGGCGACGTGTTCTATCTGCACAGCCGTCTGCTCGAGCGTGCCGCCCGCGTCAACGCCGACTACGTCGAAGCCTTCACCAAGGGTGAGGTCAAAGGCAAGACCGGCTCGCTGACCGCCCTGCCCATCATCGAGACGCAGGCCGGCGA
Source organism: Burkholderiaceae bacterium (assembly GCA_050725495.1). Taxonomy (GTDB): domain Bacteria; phylum Pseudomonadota; class Gammaproteobacteria; order Burkholderiales; family Burkholderiaceae_C; genus JBOHHM01. The sequence goes on from JBOHHM010000266.1 coordinate 9,175, forward strand.
CGTGTCCGCCTTCGTGCCGACCAACGTGATCTCGATCACCGACGGCCAGATTTTCCTGGAAACCTCGCTGTTCAACGCCGGCATCCGCCCCGCCATCAACGCCGGCATCTCGGTGTCGCGCGTCGGTGGTGCCGCCCAGACCAAGCTCGTGAAGAACCTGTCCGGTGGTATTCGTACCGACCTGGCGCAATACCGTGAGCTGGCGGCCTTCGCGCAGTTCGCTTCCGACCTGGACGAAGCCACCCGCAAGCAGCTCGACCGCGGCGCCCGCGTGACCGAGCTGCTCAAGCAGGCCCAGTACAGCCCGCTGCCGATCTCCCTGATGGCGGCCTCGCAGTTCGCCGTGAACAAGGGTTTCCTCGACGACCTGGACGTCAAGAAAGTGCTGCCGTTCGAGCACGGCCTGCATGTCTACCTGAAGGACAAGCATGCCGCGCTGCTGGCCAAGCTGGAAGCCGACAAGGCCATGGACAAGGACGCCGAGGCTGAGCTGAACGCCGCCATCGGCGCGTTCAAAAAGTCGTTTGCTTGATTCCGACCTGACAACGCAAGGAGCCTATCGTGGCAGCAGGTAAGGAAATACGCGGCAAGATCAAATCGGTGGAAAACACCAAGAAGATCACCAAGGCCATGGAAATGGTGGCCGCCTCCAAGATGCGCAAGGCGCAGGACCGGATGCGCCACGCTCGTCCGTACAGCGAAAAGGTCCGCAACATCGCCGCCAACCTCGGTCTGGCCAACCCGGAATACGTTCATCCCTTCATGAGGATCAACGAGGCGAAGTCCGCCGGCGTGATCGTCGTGACGACCGACAAGGGCCTGTGCGGTGGCATGAACACCAACGTGCTGCGTGGCGTGGTCAACAAGCTGCGCGAGCTGCAGACCGCCGGTGTGTCCACGCAGGCTGTTGCCATCGGCAACAAGGGGCTGGGTTTCCTGAACCGAGTCGGCGCCAAGGTCGTGTCCCATGCGACCCAGCTGGGCGACACGCCGCATCTGGACAAGCTGATCGGCCCGGTCAAGGTGCTGCTGGACGCCTATGCCCAGGGTGAGCTGAGCGCGGTGTACCTGAGCTACACCAAGTTCATCAACACCATGAAGCAGGAGCCCGTGGTCGAGCAGCTGCTGCCGCTGTCGCAGGAGAAGCTGGAGGCCGAAGCCCGCGCCAAGGGCGGCCAGCACAGCTGGGACTACATCTACGAACCGGACGCCCAATCCGTGATCGACGACCTGCTGGTGCGCTACGTCGAGGCGCTCGTGTTCCAGGCCGTGGCCGAGAACATGGCGTCCGAGCAGTCGGCCCGCATGGTGGCCATGAAGGCCGCGACCGACAACGCGGGCAATGTGATTGACGAACTCAAGCTGGTCTACAACAAGACGCGCCAGGCGGCGATCACGAAAGAGCTTTCGGAAATTGTGGCGGGTGCCGCAGCGGTCTGACCTCTTTCAAATTAAAGATTCAAATTTTTGGAGCGAACGAAATGGCTCAAGCAAATCCTCAAGTGAACACGGGCGTTCAGGGAAAAATTGTTCAATGTATTGGCGCCGTGGTGGACGTGGAGTTCCCGCGCGACCGGATGCCCAAGGTCTATGACGCTCTGAAAATGGACGGCTCGGCCCTGACGCTGGAAGTGCAGCAGCAGCTCGGCGACGGCGTCGTGCGCACCCTCGCGCTGGGCTCGTCCGACGGCCTGCGCCGCGGCAACATGGTCTACAACACGAACAACCCGATCAGCGTGCCGGTGGGCAAGGCCACGCTGGGCCGCATCATGGACGTGCTGGGCAACCCGATCGACGAGCGCGGTCCGGTCAGCTCGGAACTGACGGCTTCGATCCACCGCAAGGCCCCGGCCTATGACGAACTGTCGCCTTCGCAGGAGCTGCTGGAGACCGGCATCAAGGTGATCGACCTGGTGTGCCCGTTCGCGAAGGGCGGCAAGGTCGGCCTGTTCGGCGGCGCCGGTGTGGGCAAGACCGTGAACATGATGGAGCTCATCAACAACATCGCCAAGGCGCACTCGGGTCTGTCCGTGTTCGCAGGGGTGGGTGAGCGCACGCGCGAGGGCAATGACTTCTACCACGAGATGGCCGAATCCGGCGTTGTGCAGCTGGAGAACCTGTCCGAATCCAAGGTGGCCATGGTCTATGGTCAGATGAACGAGCCCCCGGGCAACCGTCTGCGCGTGGCCCTGACCGGCCTGACCATCGCCGAATCGTTCCGCGACGAGGGCCGCGATGTGCTGTTCTTCGTGGACAACATCTACCGCTACACGCTGGCCGGTACCGAAGTGTCGGCCCTGCTGGGCCGCATGCCCTCCGCCGTGGGCTACCAGCCGACGCTGGCCGAGGAAATGGGCCGTCTGCAGGAGCGCATCACCTCGACCAAGGTCGGCTCGATCACCTCGATCCAGGCCGTCTACGTGCCGGCCGATGACTTGACCGACCCCTCGCCCGCCACCACCTTCGCCCACCTGGACTCCACCGTGGTGCTGTCGCGCGACATCGCCGCGCTCGGCATCTATCCCGCCGTGGATCCGCTGGACTCCACCAGCCGCCAGCTCGACCCGCTGGTCGTCGGTGAAGACCACTACCTGACGGCCCGCGCCGTGCAGGGCACGCTGCAGCGCTACAAGGAGCTGCGCGACATCATCGCGATTCTGGGCATGGATGAGCTGGCGCCCGAAGACAAGCTGGCCGTGGCCCGCGCCCGCAAGATCCAGCGTTTCCTGAGCCAGCCTTTCCACGTGGCCGAAGTGTTCACCGGCTCGCCCGGCAAGTACGTGCCGCTGAGCGAGACCATCCGCGGCTTCAAGATGATCACCAACGGCGAGTGCGACCACCTGCCCGAGCAGGCCTTCTACATGGTCGGCACGATCGACGAAGCGTTTGAGAAGGCCAAGAAGGTCTGATGGTTGAGTGTTGAGCGTTCAGAGTTCAGTGTGAATTCATTCGCTCAACGCTGAACGCCGAACGCTCAACCCAGGAATTCCCATGAACACCATTCACGTTGACGTAGTCAGTGCCGAAGAGTCCATCTTCTCGGGCGAGGCCAGATTTGTGGCCCTGCCCGGCGAGGCTGGCGAGCTGGGCATCTACCCGCGCCACACGCCGCTGATTACCCGCATCAAGCCGGGCACGGTGCGCATCGAGAAGGCCAACGGCGGCGAAGAGTTCGTCTTCGTGGCCGGCGGCATTCTGGAAGTGCAGCCCAACCGCGTGACCGTGTTGTCCGATACCGCCATCCGGGGCAAGGACCTGGATGAAGAGAAGGCCAACCGGGCCAAGGCCGCGGCCGAAGAGGCCGTGAAAAACGCCAACAGCGAGTTCGACCTGGCGAAGGCCCAGTCCGAGTTGACCGTGATGGCCGCCCAGATTGCTGCGCTGCGCAAGTACCGCCAGAAGAAATAAGGGCGCCGGGCCCCGTCCCGGCCTCCGCGATCCGATCCGACCCGCCCCTGCCGCCAAGGCAGGGGCTTTTTTTTGGGCGGCCGCGGCCTGGCTGGAGTCGCAGGCCAGGCTCGCTGGCCTGTTGCAACCCAGGCCCAGGCCGCGCAGCTGGTAACAAAGCGAATCGACCCACAAGCTAATGTTTCCGCAGGCCTTTGGTTATTTTCCATAATCGACCCGTTCTGCCAGAAAAAATAGGTGGTTTCCCTAGTGGGACATACGTGATCCGCTATGAATTAAATAGCATTTCGAGTTTGACATTTCCTCACGCTCTCTCACAGCATCAAACGCTGCCCGCCGGTATTCTTGAGGCCTACAAAATCATTACTCCAATGGGGCCATGGATGCTGGCTCGGGATGAGGTCCTCGTCCACCAGCTATCCCATGCATAGGACGCCACAGCTGTGGCTCAGATGCATGGTCTCGGTTCTCGCGGCAGCAACGGTCATCGGTGTTCTGTTCACAGGGTGTGACGGTGACTCGTTCCCGATTGGATGAAGTGATCCCGTGGTCCGCCATGGCTGCTCGCAGCTGAGGCAAGGCCTTCCTTGGCGGTTGAACCGTCTTTGCCAAAAATAGGAGTTCCCATGGAATTGACACGCTTAGCCATTGTTTATCTGCACCTCATTGCCTGCTGTGTGGCGATTGGACTGGTGTTGACCAGTGACATCGCCATGGTCAAGCAGTTGCTCAAGGGCGACCCGGCCGAACCACTCGACAAGAATCATTTGTCTGACCTGCAAAAGACGGTCTCGACAGCGCTCGCCGTGCTGTGGGTGACGGGCGTGGCCGTGATTGCCTTGGATGCCTCGGTCAAGGGCTGGGGCTATTTCGCGAATCCGAAAATCCAGGCCAAGATCGGCCTCGTGACCCTGCTGACGGTCAATGGCGTGCTGCTGCACACAGCCGTGCTGCCGCTGATGGAGAAGGCCGGCTCGCTGCTGAAGCTGACCTTGAGCCAGCGCATGCTGGCGCTGTTCGCGGGCGCTGTCTCGGGCGTGACCTGGTTCTATGCCGCGTTCATGGGTGTGGGCCGTCCGCTGGCCTGGAAGTACTCGCTGGTGGAGCTGCTGGCCGCCTATCCGGTGCTCATCGTGGGTGGCTTTGTCGGCATGCTGGCCCTCACGGCCTGGGCCAAGTACAAGGCCGGCGGCAGCCAGCGTGAACTTTTCCACGTCAGCCTGGCCGCGGCCCGCTGATTCCCGAAATCCATGGCTGGCGGCGTGACGCTGTCAGCCTCCGATGCAGCAACGCTGCACCTCCTGAGGGGGGTGCAGCGTTGTCGTTTTGGCGCCGCACCCTACAATCGCCGCCATGCGGTTCGGCAAATCACAACCCGGGGATGAGGCGCGCGACAAGGCGGCCCGGCTGCTGGTCACGCCTTCGGCTCTCGTGGAGCTGAGCCTGGCCGACGCGCGCGAGGTCGTGAACTTCATGCAGCCGCTCAAGGTGCCCGCGGGCACGGTATTCATCCATGAAGGTGAGGTGGTGCACACCGACTACATGATGCTGGTGCTCGACGGTGAGGTCACGGTGGAGCACGAACAGACCGCTGCCAACGACTCTCTGGTGATGTCGGTCATGGGGCCGGGCAGCCTGATCGGTGAAATGGGCCTGCTCGATGGCGCGCCGCGCTCCGCGACCTGTACCGCTGCGACCGACCTGGCTGTGGCCATGCTGTCGCGCGACGCTTTGCAATTGCTGATCCAGGATCGTCCCGGCGTGGCGGCGCGCTTTCTGCTCAGCGTGTCCAAGAGCCTGTCGGACCGCCTGCGTGAAACCAATCGCAAGCTCAAGACCCTGACTGTTCCGTCGGTCGCAATTCAAGGGGAACCGGGCCCGTGACGTCCCTGGTTCTTTTGGAGCGGTCTGTGGAGCGGCGCCTTCTTTAGGCTGGGACGAGGCGCAAACAAGATAGGCCAGTACTCC
>JBOHHM010000267.1:0-14182 GCA_050725495.1 Burkholderiaceae bacterium
GCCTTGTAGGGCAGGCCGCATTCTTCCAGCATGATGTGAACTTTGTGGCCGTTGGGCGTGGGCCAGGAGAAAACCTCGATCATGGTCTGCCTTTGCTGCGGAATGGATCGTGGGACTTTAGGGGAAATTGGCGTTTCATGCAGGCAGCGCCCAAGTGAGCCCGGCCTGGCGCCCGCACTCAGGCTCGGGCATGGGCGCCCAGAAGCACAAAGCGCCCATCAAAAGGGCGCCTTGTGCTATGAAAAATAGAGCGAGGCAGCACGGCCCGCTGTCGCCATCAGCTGCCGCGGGTGATCGGCATTTCCACCTCGCGCGGATTCGCCGAATACTTGCCGAGCTCGAGCTTGGCGATCGCGTTGCGGTGAACCTCGTCCGGGCCGTCGGCGAAGCGCAGGGTGCGCGCGCCGGCGTAGGCATAGGCCAGCGGGAAGTCGTCGCAGACGCCGCCGCCGCCATGGGCCTGCATGGCCCAATCGATCACCTGGCAGGCCATGCTCGGTGCGACCACCTTGATCATCGCGATTTCATTTTTCGCCACCTTGTTGCCGGCCACGTCCATCAGCCATGCGGCCTTCAGAGTGAGCAATCGGGCCATGTCGATCTTGCAGCGGGCTTCGGCGATGCGCTCCTGCGTGACGGTCTGGGCGGCCACGGTTTTGCCGAAGGCCACGCGCGAGGAGGCGCGTTTGCACATCAGCTCGAGCGCGCGTTCGGCCAGGCCGATCAGACGCATGCAGTGGTGAATCCGTCCCGGCCCGAGGCGGCCCTGGGCGATTTCGAAGCCGCGGCCTTCGCCCAGCAGGATGTTGGAGACGGGCACACGCACGTTCTCGAAATACATCTCGACGTGGCCGTGCGGCGCATCGTCGTAGCCGAACACATTGAGCGGACGAACGATGCGGATGCCCTTGGCATCGGCCGGCACCAACACCATGCTTTGCTGCGAGTGGCGCGGCGCCTCGGGGTCGGTCTTGCCCATGGTGATGTAGACGGCGCAGCGCGGGTCGGCAGCGCCGGAAATCCACCACTTGTGGCCGTTGATCACGTACTCGTCGCCCTGGCGCTCGATGCGGGTGCAGATGTTGGTGGCGTCGCTGGAGGCGACTTCGGGCTCGGTCATCGCGAAGGCCGAGCGGATCTTGCCTTCGAGCAGGGGCTTGAGCCAGCGCGCCTTGTTGTCCTCGGAGCCATAGCGGGCGATGGTTTCCATGTTGCCGGTATCGGGCGCCGAGCAATTGAACACCTCGCTGGCCCAGGGCACACGGCCCATGATTTCTGCCAGCGGCGCGTATTCCTGGTTGGTCAGGCCGGCACCGGCGTAGCCCGAAGCCGCAGCGCTGTCCACTGGCAGAAACAGGTTCCACAGGCCTGCTTCACGCGCCTTGGGCTTGAGATCTTCAATGGTCTTGAGCGCGCTCCAGCGCTTGCCGGCGGCGGTATTGGCCGCCAGTTCGGCGGCATAGTGCGCTTCGGCCGGATAGATGTGGTCATCCATGAACTTCAGCACTTTGGCCTGCAGTTCCTTGGTTTTGGGGGAGTAGTCAAAGTCCATGGGGTCTCCGGTTAGGGTCTCGGTGTAAAAAGGTTCAGGCCCGCTGGGCGAACTTCCAGGCCATTTGCGCCAGCGGAAGCGCGCCTGCGCCGGAACTCGCGGCCTGGGCGCTCGATGCCGTGCCGGCTTCGACCCGCTTGGCAATGCCTTGCAGGATGGCGGCCATGCGAAACAGGTTGTAGGCCAGGTAGAAATTCCAGTCGGCCCGCAGCGCCTCGGGCGTGGTGATGCCGGTGCGCTCGCAGTACTGGCGGATGTATTCATCCTCGGTCGGGATGCCCAGGCTCGCGACATCGAGCCCGCCGATGCCGCGGAATGATCCCGGTGGAATATGCCAGGCCATGCAGTGGTAGCTGAAGTCGGCCATCGGATGGCCCAGGGTCGACAGCTCCCAGTCCAGCACGGCCAGCACGCGCGGCTCGGTGGGGTGAAACATCAGGTTGTCGAGCCGGTAGTCGCCGTGCACGATGGAGACTTTGGACTCGTCGCGCGCGTCGGCGGGGATATGCGCAGGCAGCCACTCCATCAGCTGGTCCATTTCCGGTATCGGTTGTGTGATGGAGGCTATGTACTGCTTGCTCCATCGGCCGATCTGGCGCTCGAAATAGTTGCCCGGCTTGCCGTAGTTGGCCAGGCCACGTTCGGCGAATTTCACGCTGTGCAGCGCTGCGATTACGCGGTTCATCTCGTTGTAAATCTCGCCGCGTTCGGCCTTGCTCATGCCGGGCAGGGCCTGGTCCCAGAGCACGCGGCCCTGAACAAACTCCATCACGTAGAAGGCCCGGCCGATGACCGACTCGTCCTCGCACAGGCAGTGCATGCGGGCCACCGGGACATCGGTGCCCTGCAGGCCACTCATCACTGCAAATTCGCGCTCGACCGCATGGGCCGAAGGCAACAGCTTGGCCACCGGGCCGGGCTTGGCGCGCATCACGTAGCTCTGTTTCGGCGTGACCAGCTTATAGGTCGGGTTGGACTGCCCGCCCTTGAACATCTGCACGGTCAGGGGGCCGGCAAAGCCTTCGAGGTTCGTTTCAAGCCAGGTGCTCAGGGCTTGCACATCGAATGCATGCTGGCCTGAGACGGGCCGGGTACCGACAAAATGGTCAAAGTCGCTCATGATGGGAAGTGCTTGGGTTTTAGTTGTCTGCTTCAATGATGCGTACCAGCGCTTCGCGGTCGCGAATCACGAGGCCACCCGGCTCGATGCGGATCACTTCCTCGCGCTCCATGGCCTTGAGTTCCTGGTTGACGCGCTGGCGCGAAGCGCCCAGCAGCTGGGCCAGTTCCTCCTGGGCCAGTTGCAGGCCGATGCGCACCTCGCGCGCGTCGTTCAACGAGGGCACGCCGTAGCTGCGTGCCAGGTGCAGCAGCTGTTTGGCCAGCCGGGCCCGCAAGGGCAGGGTGTTGAGGTCTTCCACCAGGCCGTAGAGCTGGCGGATGCGGCGCGCATGCAGGCGCAGCATGGCCTCGTAGAGCTCGACATGCGCTGCAAGAATCTTCCTGAAATCGGCCTTGGCCACGCACAGGATGGTGGTTTCGCCATGGGCATAGGCATCGTGCGTGCGCCGGTCGCCGTCGAAGATCGCCACATCGCCAAACCAGATGCCGGGCTCCACATAGGTCAGTGTGATCTGCTTGCCCGAGATCGAGGTGGAGCTCACCCTGACGGCCCCCTTGACGCAGGCAATCCATTCCTCGGGCGGATCGCCACGCGCGGCGATCAGTTCGCCGTCCTTGAATCGTTTGACGTAGGCGCATCGGAGAATGTCGTGTCGCAGTGACGGAGAAAGTGAGGAAAACCAGCGACCGGAGTTGATCGCTGCACGTTCTTCAATGGTAAGAATCGGATCGTCCATGGCCTGTCTTTTCGGTGACTGATGACCCATGGATTGTCGCGCGCGGGACGACCCTACTGCCTCAGGGTTGTCACCTGAGTGCCTGCGCCAGGGAAGCGCCGGCGCTATGGGTAGCGCGGCGTTTGCTTGTCGAGAAAAGCGGCGATCCCGATGCCGGCGTTGGCGTGGTAGAGGTTCTTGACGAAATGGTCGCGCTCGGCCGCGAGCTGACGGTTAAGCGTGGCCTGCGGCGCGTCGTTGACCAGTTCTTTGATGCTGGCCAGCGCATTGGGCGCACGGGCATTGAGCGTTTCAGCCAGGGCCAAGGCCGCGGTCAGCGCGCCGCCGTCATCGGCGAGGCGGTTGACCAGACCCAGTTCATGCAGGCGCCGCGCGCCAATACGCTCCCCGCACATCAGCAGCTGAGTGACCAATTGACGCGGCAGGGCGCGGCTCAGGCTCCAGCTGCCGCCGCCGTCGGGCGACAGGGCGATATTGCTGTAGGCCATGACGAACACCGCGTTGCTGGCCGCCACGATGAAGTCGCAGGCCAGGGCCAGGGAAAACCCGGCGCCGGCAGCCGCGCCTTCGACCGCCGCGATCACGGGCTTGGGAAAGGCGCGTATGGATTCGATCCAGTTGTGCAGGCCTTCGATGCTTTGCGCCTGCACCTCGGGGGGCAACTGGCGGTTGGCCTGCAGGCGCTGCAGGTTGCCGCCCGCACTGAACAGGCTGCCCTCGCCGACGATGATCACGCTACGCACCTCCGGGCTGCTTTCGGCCGCATTCAGGGCCTCGACGCCGGCGGCATAGATATCCGGCCCCAGGGCATTGCGATGCTCGGGATTGCTCAGGGTGAGCACCAGGGTCTGGTCCTGACTCGTGCTTTTCAGTTCCGCTGCCATGGGTTCATTCCTCCTCGTGCAGCAGGCTCAGGCCGATGGCGCCGCGCCGGCGCAGCCAGGGGCTGGGGCGGTAGCGCGGGTCGCCGTAGACGGTTTGCATGTTGAACAGCACTTCCAGCACATTGGTCGGCCCATAGCGGTTGCCCATGGCCAGCGGTCCCAGCGGGTAGCCCAGGCCGAGCGTGACGGCGGTTTCCAGGTCGGCCGGGGTGCAGATGCGCTGCTGGCAGATGTCCGCCGCAATGTTGACGATGGTGGCGACCACGCGCTGGGTGACAAAGCCGCCGCTGTCGCGGATCACGCTCACGGGTTTGCCGTCGCGTGCCAGCAGGGCGTGGGCCGCATCGCGGATGTCGGTGCGCGTGGCGGGGTTGGTCGCGAGGACGCGGCGTTTGGTGGCGGCATCGTCGACCAGCATGTCGATGCCGATGGTGCGGGCCGGGTCGAGCCGTTCCACCACGGCGACCGTGGTCACGTCAAAGCCCAAGGGCGCGACAAACGTGATCGCTGCAGGTGAGGGCGAGGCGCCGGTCTCGATCGTGGCATCCAGGTTCTTCAACAGCTGTAGCAGCTCGGCCCGGCGGGCCGCGCGCGGCGATACCCAGACCGGGGGCATGTCTGTGACCTGCGGCGCCGCCGGCTCGGGGCTGACCTGGGCCACGCCATCGACGTAGCGATAAAAACCTTCGCCGACCTTTTTGCCGACCACGCCGCCCGCCAGCCGCTGGGCGGTGATGACGCTGGGGCGGTAGCGGGGCTCGTCGTAGTACTGACGATAGACGGACTCCATCACCGGGTGAGACACGTCCAATGCGGTCAGGTCCATCAGCTCGAACGGTCCGAGCCTGAAGCCCACCTGGTCTTTCAGGATGCGGTCAATCGTCGCGAAATCGGCCACGCCCTCGCTCACGATGCGCAGGGCTTCGGTGCCATAGCCCCGCCCGGCATGGTTGACGATGAAGCCCGGTGTGTCCTGGGCCCGCACCGGCGTATGGCCCATTTGCCGTGCGTAGTTCGCCAGATCGGCGCAAACGCGGGCGTCGGTCTTGAGGCCGGCAATGACCTCGACGAGTTTCATCAGCGGCACCGGGTTGAAGAAGTGGTAGCCGGCGAACTGCTGCGGGCGCTTCAGCTGCCCTGCGATCGCCGTGACCGACAGCGACGAGGTGTTGGTGGCCAACACGGCCGAGGGGCTGACGATGCCTTCCAGCTCGGCAAACAGGCTCTTCTTGACATCCAGCCGCTCCACCACGGCTTCGATCACCAGGTCGCAACCGGACAACTCGGCCAGCGTGTGGGTCGCCAGCAAACGCGCCTTCAGCTGGGCCGCCTGCGCTGCATCCAGCCTGCCCTTTTCCTGCAGCTTGTCCCACTGGACGCAGATGGCATCGCGCGCCTTGGCAATGACTTCGGGCTGGGCGTCGAACAGTTTGACGGTGCTGCCGGCCTGGGCGGCAATCTGGGCGATGCCGCGACCCATGGCGCCGGCACCTACAACCCCAATGGTGGCGTAAATAACGTTCATTCCATGAATTATTACGTAGCGGCCATGACCCGGGCCTGGGCCAGAATCGAAACCGTCATATGAAACAAGCTGTAAACAAGCGAAGTGCGTCTTTGGGGGGGTTCTGCTGCTGGCTGCTTTGAGCAGCTCGGCCTTGACGCTGGGGCGTGTGCGGGGTGCGGCATGGATAGGCCAAACGCTCGATGTGGCCGTTCCAATCCGGCTGGAGAGCGGGGAGGACTTATCCGCCTTGTGTTTTGAGGCCGATGTTTTTTGCGCCGACAGCAAGGTCGACAACCACCGCTTGCGAGTGGGCCCCGAGCCGGGTGCTGGTGCACAGCAGGCCACCGTGCGCATCCACTCTGCTGCGGCGGTGGATGAGCCGGTGGTCACGATTTACCTGCGCGTGGGCTGTGCCCAGAACATCACGCGCCGCTATGTGTTGCTGGCCGATGTGGCGAGCGAGGGGCCGACAACGGCGGTTTCGGCTCCGCTGGCCTCGATCGCTGCCGCCAAAGCCGCGGGCTCCCCAGGCCCTGCTCTGGTGGGCGCGGCTGTCCGCGAGGACGTAGCCGCTTCTTCTGTCTTGCCCCCGGCAGGCGTAAAGCTGCCGGCTGCTGACAAGCCTGCCCGCCCCAAGGCGGAGGTCCCCGCCCGTTCCACCCAGCTTTCCGTCGCACGGCGCCCAGGCCCAGCGGGTGCGCCCAAGTCCCGCCTCAAGCTCGACCAGCTTGACTTTCTGGCCGAGCGCGACCCGGTGCTGAAGGCCTCGGCAGAGTTGCTGACAGCTCCCGCCGACGATGAGAGCAAGCGTACCGAGGCCGCAGCGTTGTGGCGAGCCATCAATGCCCAGCCCCAGGACGTCTTGCGCGATGCGCAGCGCTTGCAGGCGCTGGAGGCCGACGTCCAGGCCCTGCGGGCCCAGAACGTGAAGAACCAGGCCGGCATCGGGGAGCTGACGGCCCAGCTTCGCAGGGCCGAGGGCGAACGCCATGCCAACGGCCTGGTCTACAGCCTGATCGTCCTGTTGGTGGGCGTCAGCGTGGCGGCTGCGTACTTCTGGTCTCGCGCGCGCAAGGGCCTGGGCGGCGTTGGCGATTGGTGGCAGGGCGCAGATCGCGGCTGGTCGGCGCATGACGAACCCGACTCGGTCGCCGCCATGCCGGTGGCGGCCGGTCCCCTGGACGATCCGGCGCGGTGGCGGACCGAGATCGATGTGGACCTCGATGTCAACGAGTCGATGTTCGAAAGCCTGAAGAAGGCGCAGCCCGCTCAGCCGGATTTTGGGCGCCCCAAGGTCCTGCCCGTGTTTGAGGTGGTGGACTTTGCCTCAAGTTTCAGCGGCAGCGGACGCGCCGTGAATACCGAGGAGTTGTTCGACATTCATCAGCAGGCGGATTTCTTCGTTTCTCTGGGACAGCACGAGCAGGCGATTGCGGTACTGAAAAACCATATTGCCGACAGCGTGGACACCAGTCCGCTGGCCTATCTGGACTTGCTCAACGTCTACCGCGCCATCGGTCGCACAGAAGACTACGGCAGGCTGCGGGATGACTTCAACCGCGTGTTCAATGCCCAGGTGCCGGTGTTCGAGGCCTTCAGCGAAGAAAGCAAGGGCCTGGAGGCTTATCAGGGCGCCTTGTCGCGCGTTGAAGCGCTCTGGCCTTCGGCCAAGGTGTTGGAGGTGATCGAAGAGTCAATCTTCCGCCGGCCGGACACGGGCGAGGGCGAGGCTTTCGCCCTGGAGGCCTACCGCGAGTGGCTGCTGCTGTTTGCGGTGGCCAAGGAGGTGGTGGAGCCGGAGCACGAGAGCGGGGACTTCGAGTTCTCGGTGGACTCCGAGACCGACTCCAGCGCTCCACCGGCTCCGGTACTGAAGTTTTCCCCCACGGCCATCGAGCCGCTGTCGGTATCCGTCCCTCAGCGAACCGTGCCCATCGCGTCGAGTGATCTGGCCACGCCGCCGCTGTCGCCGCGTCTGGGGCTGGACATCGATCTGAGCGAGCCCGATCTCGGTGTGCCGATTCCCGCACCTGAGGCCTGGGACCCGCGCGAGGGGGATGGTGCTGCGCTGGCCCGGTCAGTGGGGGACAAGATGACAGCCAACGGCCATCGGCCGGATTTCGACGTCGTCGATTCATCCCTCGATGCGCGCAGGGCCTCCAAGACAAACCGGCGTTGAGCGGCCGCTGAGTTGCGGGGCGCCCAGTTGCTGGCCAAGGGATCTGCAGCGTTAGCCGGGGACTCAGCGTCGCACCTGCAAGGCGCCGGGGTTGACGATGTTGGTCGGTGTGCCCTTGATGTAGTTGATCACATTGTCGAAGGCGGCGCCGAAGTACATCTCGTAACTGTCTTGCTCCACGTAGCCGATGTGGGGCGTGCAGATGCAGTTTTCCAGTCGCAGCAGCGCATGGCCCTGCAATGGGGGCTCGGTCTCATAGACGTCGACGGCCGCCATGCCCGGCCGGCCCCGGTTGAGGGCGCAGACCAGCGCGTCGGGCTCGATCAGCTCGGCTCGGGCCGTGTTGACGAGCAGCGAGGTGGGCTTCATGCGCGACAGGTCTTCCAGCGTCACGATGCCGCGCGTTTCGTCGGTGAGGCGCAGATGCAGCGACAGCACATCGCACTGTTCAAAGAACTCTTCGCGGCTGGAGGCCGCCTGCAAACCGTCGCCGAGGGCCTTTGCTCGCGAGGCTTCGCGGCCCCAGACCCGTACGTTCATGCCAAAGGACCGGCCATAGCCGGCAACCAGCTGGCCGATCTTGCCGTAGCCCCAGATGCCCAGTGTTTTTCCGCGCAGCACTGTGCCGATGCCGAAATTGGGCGGCATGGAAGCGGCCTTGAGGCCTGACTGCTGCCAGGCGCCATGCTTGAGGTTGGCGATGTAGTGGGGCAGGCGGCGGGTTGCCGCCATGATGAGGGCCCAGGTGAGTTCGGCCGGCGCCACTGGCGAGCCCACGCCTTCGGCAACGGCAATGCCGCGCTCGGTGCAGGCGGCCAAGTCGATATGACTGCCAATGCGGCCGGTCTGGGCAATCAGCTTGAGCTTGGGCAGTTTCTCGATCAGCTGGCGGCTGAACTGGGTTCGTTCACGGATCAGCACGATCACGTCGGCATCCTTGAGGCGGACGGACAGTTGGCCAATTCCCTTGACGGTGTTGGTGTAGACCTTGGCGGGGTAGGCATCGAGCCGGGCGGCGCAGCTGAGCTTGCGGACCGCGTCCTGATAGTCATCGAGGATCACAATATTCATGCCCGGATTGTGCCTTGGCGCTGTAGTGGCTCGCGCGCCAGCAGCCTTTCTTCCATGCCGCTAGCATCACAGCTTTCACTCCGTTACCCCAGAGACCCGTCATGACGATTTCCATGTCTTCCGCGAGTTTGCCGATTTTCAACACCATGCTGGCCAATCTCAGCCACCTGCTGGACAAGGCCCAGGCCCATGCCGATGCGAAAAAATTTGATCCTTCTGTTCTGCTGCAGTACCGGCTGGCGCCCGACATGCTGCCCTTTACGCGGCAAGTCCTGATTGCCTGCGATGCCGCGAAACTCGGTGTCGCCCGGATGTCGGGACTGGAGGCCCCCAAGTTCGAGGACAAGGAAACAACGATTCCCGAGCTGAAGCTGCGCATCCAGAAAACGCTGGATTATCTGGCCACCGTGCCTGCCGACAAGCTCGATGGCACTGAAGACAAGCAGATCACGTTCCCCGTGGGGCGCGACAGCACCCGCACGATGACATGCGAGGCCTATCTCAAGCACTGGGCGCTGCCCAACTTTTTCTTTCACGTGACCACTGCCTATGCGATCCTGCGGCATAACGGCGTGGATTTGGGCAAGGCAGATTACCTGCTGGGCGCCAAGGCCTGAGCGGCGACGCCCCAGCCCACGCCTGCCGGGGCATGGTGTTTTAGCGCCGCGCGGCTTCGCAGGCGACCAGGCGGTCGAGTTCGGCACAGACATCGGCCATTCGGCCGGAGATCACCATGCGACCGGCACAGGCCGGCGCGTGCTGGCCGTCCAGCACCCGCACCACCTTGAGCGGCCGGTTCGGCGCAGCATGAGATTGTTTTCGGTTTGTAGCCCTCGCAGGTTGGTCGCCAGGTGCTATTGATTTGATAGCGGTTGGTTCCTGCTTGCGACCCAACGTGCGACAGGGCCGGGCCGGCTGCGGCGTGCTTGGCGTGAGCCAACCGATCAGCCCATGCAGCGGCGCAAACAAGCGGGTGGTGGTGAGCAATGCGATTCCCATGCGAAACCTTTCCGATTGGGGGACAGGGCCTGCTGCTGCCAGGCGGCTGCGGACTGTCCCGCAAATTTCTTAAACACAGAGGTTGAACACAGGCAGGATTGCGAACCATGGGCTACAGCAGGGTGATGGCTTGTCACGGCCATACGCCCGCCACCTGTTGCAGCCCGATCGAAGCTAAATATCCCTGTACAGCGTTTTTCTTGCCGGGGTGTACTTCCACCAGGGCGTTGCCGCGCCTCCATTCATGAAGTCAACCGCCGCCATGAAGGCGTCCAGCACGCAGGGGTCATGTCGCTGGCGCGTGACGCGGTTGAGCGACTGGTACAGCGCATAGCCATCTCGCCCCTGCAACTGCTGGGGCTGGCTGATGCCAATCAGGCGCAGAACACCTGCCAGGGCCGGCCCGATGTTGGGAATGTCTTCGAGCACGGTGGCCTGACTGGCCTGGCTGGCTTTCATGGGCTTCCTCACATCAGCATGGTGTTGCGGATCAGACCGACGGCCAGGCCTTCAATTTCGAACGGCTCGCCGGGCTCCACGATGATGGTCGGGTAGTCCGGGTTCTCGGCGTGCAGCTCGATCAAATGCTTGTTGCGCCGAAAGCGCTTGACCGTCACCTCGTCGCCCAGCCGGGCCACCACAATCTGGCCATTTTTCGCATCCTTGGTGACTTGCACGGCCAGCAGGTCACCGTCCATGATGCCGGCATCGCGCATGGACATGCCGCGCACCTTGAGCAGGTAGTCGGGCCGGTGCTGGAACAAGCTGCTTTCAACGTAGTAGGTTTGGTCCACATGCTCCTGCGCGAGAATCGGGGAACCGGCGGCCACGCGACCCACGAGCGGCAGGGCGAGCTGGGCCAGGCCGGGCAAGGGCAAGGAGAACTGCTTGATTCGGGATTCATGGATGGAGCGCAGCGCGTCACTTTGGAGGCGGATGCCGCGCGAGGTGCCGCTGACCAGCTCGATCACGCCTTTGCGGGCCAGGGCCTGCAGATGCTCCTCGGCTGCGTTGGCGGACTTGAAGCCCAGCTCGGCGGCAATCTCAGCCCGTGTGGGAGGCGCGCCGGTGCGGGCAATGGCGCTCTGGATCAGCTCCAGAATCTGCTGCTGGCGGGCGGTGAGCTTCACGGGAAACTGGGGCATGTCGATCATGGTGAATCTCCGATCAGTTGAGGCAGAGCTGCAGCGTCGCCGCTGTGGCCTGCCCCGCAAGGAATCATGAATGAGACCGGGAAACTGTCTTAATATCCAGTAACTGTATTTTTAACCAGTTTTTGAAAGATTGCAAGTCATGGCGCAAGCAACGGGCAACAAGGTGGTGATTTTGGGCACGGGCGGCACGATTGCGGGCAGGGCGGCCAGCGCGGCGGACAACATCGGCTACACGGCCGCCCAGGTCGGCGTGGAACAGCTGCTGTCGGCCATCCCGGGGCTCGCCGGGCAGGGTTTGATCGCGGAGCAGGTGGCTCAGGTCGACAGCAAGGACATAAGCTTCGAAGTCTGGCAGCGGCTCGCCCTGCGCTGTGCCCACTGGCTCGCGCAGGACGAGGTGCGGGGTATCGTCATCACCCACGGCACCGACACGCTGGAGGAAACGGCGTACTTCCTGCAGGCCGTGCTCTGCTCCGCCGCGCTGCCGCCCAAACCCGTGGTGTTGAGCTGTGCCATGCGACCGGCGACCTCGCTTGCGCCCGACGGCCCACAAAACATGCTCGATGCCGTGGCCGTGGCGTCAACCACCGGTGCGCGTGGCGTGGTGGCTGTTTGCGCTGGCGTGATTCACGGCGCTCAGGACGTGCAAAAAACCCACACCTACCGGCTCGACGCCTTTGGTTCGGGTGATGCCGGCGCGCTGGGCTATGTGGAGGAGGGGGCCGTGCGTTTGGTCCGAGACTGGCCTGTAGCCGACGAACGATGCGCGCCAAACGCTATCGAAAAGATAGCAAAAAGTAGCCCCTGGCCACGGGTTGAAATCGTCATGAACTATGCCGGTGCCAGCGGCGCGGTGGTGCAGGCGCTGGTCAAAGACGGCGTGCAGGGCCTCGTTGTGGCGGCCACTGGCAACGGCACGCTGCACCATGAGCTGGAAGCGGCCCTGCTGCAGGCGCAGGCTCAGGGTGTGAAGGTGGTGCGGGCCACGCGCTGCGCCCAAGGCCAGGTCCTGCCCAAGCCCGGCGACGCGCTTCCCGATTCCAGGGGGCTGTCGCCGGTCAAGGCCCGCATTGCGCTGATGCTGGACTTAATGGGCTGAAAGGCTGGCCGACCTCAGGCTCTGCGCCAAGCTGGTTGTAGCCTTTCTCCGCAGGCGACCCGCCTGGGATTGAATTCCCTGCGCAGCCAATGAGGAGGAGCGGGCGGTCGCGAAGAAAAACTCAGCTTTCCAAAGCCGCCAGGGCCCGTGCCGTGATCTCGTCAACGGTGCCGATGCCGCTGATCGCGCGGTATTTGGGGGCTGCGGCCGGGTCGGCCTTGGCCCAGGTCGAGTAATAGTCCACCAGCGGCCGGGTCTGTGCGCTGTAGACGTCCAGGCGCTTCTTGACGGTCTCTTCCTTGTCGTCGTCGCGCTGGATCAGTGGTTCGCCGGTCACGTCGTCCACGCCAGCCACCTTGGGCGGGTTGAACTTCACATGGTAGGTGCGGCCCGAGGCTGCATGGGAGCGGCGGCCGCTCATGCGCTCGATGATGGCGGCGAACGGCACGTCGATTTCCAGCACATAGTCAAGCTTCACGCCGGCAGCCTTCATGGCGTCGGCCTGCGGGATGGTACGCGGAAAGCCGTCAAACAAAAAACCGTTGGCGCAGTCGGGCTGGGCGATGCGCTCCTTCACGAGATTGATGATCAGGTCGTCGCTGACCAGACCGCCGGACTCCATGATCTGCTTGGCCTGCAGGCCCAGCGGCGTGCCCGCCTTGACCGCTGCACGCAGCATGTCGCCGGTGGAGATTTGCGGGATGCCGTACTTCTGGCAGATGAAGGTGGCTTGCGTGCCTTTGCCTGCGCCGGGCGCGCCCAACAAAATCAGTCTCATGGATGTCCTCGGAGTGTGTGAAATCAAGCGGCACCGCTGGCTGCCCGGCCTGGGTGCCGGCGGACGCGATGCTTCATTGCGTTCAAGGATAGCATGCGATGCCTTCTGGCCGCCTTACGCACGGCCAGCGGCGCTCTCGCACGGGGGGCCCCGGCTTCAGAACAGCTTTTGCACCCTTTCGAGGTCCTCCGGCGTGTCCACGCCAGGACCGGGCGCGTGCTCGGTCACGTGGACCGCGATCCGGTGGCCATGCCACAGCGCACGCAGTTGCTCCAGCGCCTCGGTCACTTCGATGGGTGCCTGTGCCAGCTTGGGAAACAGCCGCAGGAAGGCCACGCGGTAGCCATAGATGCCGATGTGGCGCAGCGGCTTGGGCTCGGGCAAGGCGCTGATGCCCTGCGCAAATCCGTCGCGCCACCAGGCCATGGGCGCGCGGCTGAAGTACAGGGCCAGGCTGTCGGCGTCAAGCACCACCTTGACGACGTTCGGGTTGACGAAGTCGGCGACGGTGTCGATCGCATGGGCGGCCGTGCTCATGCTGGCTTGGGGCTGCTGTTGCAGCAAGGCGGCCACGGCGTCGATGAGCGAGGGCTCGATCAGCGGCTCGTCGCCCTGCACATTGACCACGATTTCGTCGTCGCGCAAGCCCAGCAAGTCGCAGGCTTCGGCCAGACGGTCGCTGCCCGAGGGGTGGTCTACTCGGGTCCGAACGGCCTCGATGCCGTGGGCCTGGCAGGCCGCGACGATGTCGGCGCTGTCTGCCGCCACCACGGCGCGCGCAGCACCGGAGCGCAACGCTTGCTGGGCGACGCGAACGACCATCGGCACGCCGCCCAGATCGGCCAGGGGCTTGTTGGGCAGCCGGGTCGAGGCCAGGCGCGCGGGGATGAGGACGGTGAAGCTCATGGGCGTGGGCTCACAGGCCGAGCTCCTCGTCGGTGAGGGTGCGTGCCTCGCTTTCCAGCAGGATGGGGATGCCGTCGCGTATCGGGTAGGCCAGTCGCGCGCTGCGCGACACCAATTCCTGCTTGTCGCGGTCGTACTGCAGCGGGCCCTTGGTGACGGGGCAGACCAACAGTTCAAGAAGTTTGCTGTCCATG
>JBOHHM010000268.1:0-6455 GCA_050725495.1 Burkholderiaceae bacterium
CGTCAGCGGCGCAACGACAGGCTGCTGGACAGGAACGACCACGCCCACGCCCACGCTCACTTCGCCGCCGCCGCACGCGGCGAGGCTTCCCAAAATAATCGATGCTGCTGCGCTGCGCAGCAGAACACTGCGCGTGAATGCGGTCATGTGCGACATCTCGGACTCCTCAGGGCGCCGTGGCGGGGCCGGCCGTCACCGAAAGCTTGGACGAACTGAGGTAGAGCAGCGGCCGCGACTCGCCACTCGGGCGGTCGATGCGCAGTTCCAGGAATCTGTCGAACGGACTCGCGGTGGCCAGGTTGGCGACCATCGCGTAAGCCGGTAGGCCATCGCTCGGCAGCAACCCAGCGGGGCCGCGCAGATCGGCGCCTTGGGGCTGCTGATTGACCTGAACCCAGCCAAGACGCAGAAGGCCGCAGGAGATCAAGGCCTTGGCCTCCAGCCGAATCGACTCGCGGTGTGGGAAACCGCCCCCGCCGTCACCAACGACAATCTCCGCTTGATCAACGGGCAAATCGACGGTGGTGCTGCCAATCACTACGCGAAACGCGCGGATCGCTCCGGCATAACGCCCCAGATAGCGGTCGGGGTCCGCGTCGGGAATGCTGTCCTCATAACGCACCGAAAACGACCAGCTGCCAGATGCGAGATCGGTTCGAGAAAAACCCAGATCGGCCGGCAGGGTTGCGAGTTGCTCGGCCGACGGCGGCTTGAAGCTACCGCTGCCTGAAAGCCTGACCTCGGCCGCGACGCTGGTGCGTGGCATGGCGAAGCTTGCCGTGAAGGCGAGAGCCGCGGTGACTAGAAAACAAGCTGCCCTTGGGCGGTGCTGGGTCCGACGTGGTTCGTATGGCATGTTCGATTGCATGGTGCCCTCTGCGTGAAGTCCGACGCGAGCGGACTTCCTGTACAACGCTTGGCGCGCGTATTCGGCGACCTTCGGCACGCTCGACATGTTACCGATCGTTAAGTCTTCGCATCTAGAGGCGGCGAACCGGCTCAGGCCGCCGCGCCGAGGCGGCGGCGCCGGGCACGCTCCAGCATGCGGGCCGCGGCGCGCGGGTCCATGCCGTACATGGCGGCGAAGGCCTCGAGGTCCTGGCCGCTGGCCTCGAACGCGCGCAGCAGGGCCTCGTCCTTCGCGCTGCGCGCCGCGGCCTCGGCCAGGGCTTCGTCCAGTACGGCATTGGCGGCCTCGTCGCGGCTGCGCACGAGGTCGGCATAGGCCTCGCGGGACAGGCCCGACGCCTCGAAGGCCTCGACGATGCGGTTGCGCAGCTTGGGTCCCAGGTCTTCAGCGGCGCGAGACTGGCGGCGGCGAAACACCTCGAGCAGGGCGTGGTGCACATGCTCGGGCGCCATGTCCTCCACCGCCTGGCCCTGCAGGTCGTGGCGCTGCTGGCCGGCGGCCACGCCTGTGAGATAGCGCGTGGAGCGCGTGTGCAGGGCCAGCGCCGCCTTGAGGGCTTCGCGCTCGAAGGCATCCGGGTGGGCGGCCAGCAGATCCTCGAAGATGCCGCGCTTGAGCGGCACGGCCATGTCGCCGAACAGGCGTGGGTAAAGTGCCGCCAGCTGTTCGAGCACCGGGTGGCTGCGGGGCGCGCGCGCGGCCTGCGGCTTGGCAGGGGCGGGCCGGCGCGCGGCCTGGACGCCCTGGCGGGGCCGGGTTCGGCGTGGACGGGCCGCCGGGGCGGCAGGCTGGGGGTTCGAGGCGGTGTCGGGCACGGTGTCGGTCATGGGTCAGGGAGAAGGTCTTGGCAAGACCCGCCATCATGCCAGCCCGCGCTTGCGGGTGTCGCGGGCTGGACCCAAGGCCGCCCCGGCGGCAGGTCTTCAGCGTCGACCGGGACTCGCCATTCAGCCCGGCGGCAGCCTGCCGCGCACCAGCTGGATGTGGTTGCGCAGCGCATAAAGTTCGTCGGCATAGGACAGCGGAACGCTGATCTTGCCGACGTGGTTTTCCAGCTCATCGAGCTCCTCGCGCAGCACCTGGGCGGCTGCGGGCTCGGCGTCCATCCGCTGCTCGATCTCGCGCAGCCTGCCGTACCAGCGAAACACGCGCGAACGGATGCGAAATTCATAGAGCGGCGGCACGATGCGGCTCAGCGGCAGCAGTACCGCAATGATGATGCCCAGAGCGAGCCACATGCGCTCGACCAGGTTGGCCAGCCAGAACGGCAGGTAGCGCTGCAGCAGCGGCACGCCGCTGCGCAGCTGGCGCTCGGCTTCCTTGGCGATCGGGTATTCGCTGTGGCGTGCATTCGGGAACTCGCGGGCGCGGTTGAACCAGCCTGAGCCGCCATGCAGGGT
The DNA here is from genome assembly GCA_050725495.1 of Burkholderiaceae bacterium. Taxonomy (GTDB): domain Bacteria; phylum Pseudomonadota; class Gammaproteobacteria; order Burkholderiales; family Burkholderiaceae_C; genus JBOHHM01. The sequence goes on from JBOHHM010000268.1 coordinate 2,311, forward strand.
CTGCGCGGCCTGGGAGAACAGTTGCAGCAGGGCCGGGTGCGTGCCCTCACGTGCCAGCAGCGCCGTGGTGGAGGCAACCAGGCGCACGTCCTGCGATGGCACGTCGCCCGCCAGGTCCACGACACCGCGCGGCAACACCACGGGCGTCAAGAACGCAAAGCGGCGTGAATAGGCCTCGCTTTGCGCGAAGTCCATCAGCCTGACGCCCGGCGTTTGCAGCAGCATCTGCACCATCAGCGCCTCGGGCGCCGAGGCGAATACGAGGGCGTCGAGTTCGCCGTTGAGAAAGGCCACGGTGGCCGGCGTCTGCTCGAGCTGCGAGAGCCGGATCGAAGCGGGGCTGATGCGGTTGACCTCGAGCAGCTTGGCCATCAGGCTGGGCACGCCGCTGCCGGGGCTTCCGACGTTGACGCGCAGGCCCTGGAGTTGGGGCAAGGCGGTGAGGGTCGCTCGGGGCGAGAGCTTGCGCGCCGAAGCGCTGCGGTAGAACAGCCAGACCGGCTCCACGAACAGGCTGCCCAGCGAGCTCAGCTCGGTCTCGGGGTTCGCGTCGGGCTCGCTGCTGCCCCCTTGCACAAAGCCGAGATCGACCTTGCCCTGGCGCAGCAGCTGCAGATTGGCCGACGAGCCCTCGCTGGGCAGCAGCACGACTTCAATGCCCTCGGCCGCGAGCGCCTTCGCATAGCGCTTGCCGAATTCCTCGTAAGCGCTTTGGGCCGGGCCGGTGGCGAGCACGACACGCTTGGGCGGGGTCGGGTCCAGCCACCAGAACGCCGCCACCAGCAGGGCGACGGCCAGCAGAACCACCGGGCCGGCCGAGACCAGCAGCGCACGCAGCGAGATCAGGGTGTTGCGCAGAGCCTGGGGCATGGCGTGCAACCTCAGCGGGCAGGCGCCAGGTCGGTTGCTGCAGGCAGGCTCAGCGGGCCAACGGTGAGGCCCTGGGCGGCTTGTACCGCACGTACCACGGCCCGCGCTGTAGCCTCGGCTGCCATGGTGCCCAACACCATCATGCCCAGCGTCTTGCCCGAGGCACCGGTGCCCAGGGCAAACAGCGTGTCGCCATCGGACATCGTGTGCACCGGGTTGATGCTGCGCGCCAGGCCATCGTGGGCCATCTGGGCCAGCTTCTGGGCCTGGGTCTTGGTGATCACTGCGTCGGTGGCGATCACGCCTATGGTCGTGTTGGTGCCCGCCAGCAGCGGCTTGGGTGGCTCGCCGCGCAGCAGGGCGCGGCGGCTGTCGAGCAGGGCTTGGCCATTGGCGGTGCGTGCGCCGGCAATCACCTGGCCCGTATCCGGGTCCACCACATCGCCCAACGCGTTGCAGGCAATCAGCGCGCCCACGGTGACGCCATCGACGCTGACCGAGGCCGTGCCTAGGCCGCCTTTCATCGCGCGGTCTATGCCGAAAATCTTGCCGACGGCAGCGCCCGCGCCGGCGCCCACATTGCCTTCGGCGGGGCGCTGGCGGGACGCCGCCGCGCAGGCCTGGTAGCCAGCCTGCGCATCGGGCCGGATCGTCGCATCGCCGACCAGCAGGTCAAACAGCACGGCCGCGGGCACGATGGGCAGCAGGCCCACGCCCACGTTGAAGCCCACGCCTTGCTCTTCGAGCCAGCGCACGGCGCCGGAAGCGGCGTCCAGGCCCCAGGCGCTGCCGCCGGCCAGCAGCACGGCATGGACCTTCTCGACCAGGTTGCCGGGCGCGAGCAAATCGGTTTCGCGCGTGCCGGGCGCGGCGCCGCGCACATCGACACCGCCGACCGCGCCTTCGCGCGCGAGGACCACGGTGCAGCCGGTCGGGCGCCGCGCATCGGTGAAGTGGCCGACTTCGATGCCGGCCACATCCGTGATGGCGCCGGCGGGCTGGGCAGAGGTCTTGGGGGGCGTGGAGCGTGGCATGGCGTTTTTATTATCCATGCCGGCTCATGCTCATGACTTCTTTGGTTCCATGCCGCAGGCCTTGAGCTGCGCCTCGTGGCGTTCCTTGCGCAGTCGATTGAGGTAGGGCGTGGTCTGTGGGCGCGGGCCATGGTCAAGCGGCAGCACCAAGGGCGGCGGCGGGCAGCCTTTGGCGTCCACCATGGCGGGTGTTGCGGTCTTGCCGGATTGCGCGAGGGCCGTTAGCGTGGCGCCCAGCATCAGGGCACCGATGGCGGCAATCAGTGGCTTCTTCATGATGAACTCCTGGAATTGATCTACACGACAACAGGCGCGAGCGACGAGACTCGTCGCCGCTGATCAATCCAGCCACCGGCAGTAGGCGATGCGAACGGGCAGGGGCGGGCGGCAACTCCCCGTGTCGTGGAATATGGTGGGCGACAGCGGCACGCCGTGTTCCCGCCAAGCCGGCGCTTCAGCGTCCTTGCACTCCCCGCTGAAGCCGTGCGTTGTTGGCGCGGGGCCGACGTAGCACCCGGCGCACGGCGCGCAATCCAGTACCCCAGGCATCGACCGTGAGGCCATCGCCGCGGCCGCCAACGGTTTGGCTTCTTGCATTGCAGCAACCGACGCCGGTGCCGGCGTACCGAGCAGCGCCAGGCACAGGAACAGCATGACGCCGCACAGCGCTCGCCATTGGTAGAGACGCTCAAGCCGTCCCATGGCGGCTTCTCCAGAATGCGAAGCGTGACGTCTGGCGCTCACGCGGCCGCCGCATCAGCAAGTAAGCCGCCGGGATCACGAACATCGACAACAGCGGCGCGGTGATCATCCCGCCCACCATCGGCGCGGCAATGCGCCGCATCACCTCCGAGCCGGTGCCTGTGCCCCACATGATGGGCAGCAAGCCCGCAATGATCACGGCGACCGTCATGGCGATGGGTCGCACCCGCAGGGCTGCTCCCTCGATGATCGCCTGAGCAAGCTCCAGCGAGTCGTTGAGCCGCCCTTGCGCTGTGCGGGCGGCCAGCGCCTGATTCACGTAGATCAGCATCACCACGCCGATCTCCGCCGCAACGCCCCCCAGCGCGATGAACCCCACCGCGGAGGCGATCGACATGTTGTAGCCCAGCAGGTAGAGCAACCAGATGCCGCCCACCAGCGCGAAGGGCAAGGTGGTCATGATCAGCAGCGCCTCATCGAAGCGCCTGAAGGTCAGGTACAGCAGCACGAAGATGATGAGCAACGTGAAAGGGACCACCACCTTCAGTTTCGCGGTCGCGCGCTCGAGGAACTCGAACTGGCCCGACCAGGAGATCGAATAGCCGGGCGGCAGCTTCACCTCCTTCATGACGGCGCGCTGCATGTCCTGCACCGCTGAGCGCAGGTCGCGCCCGCGGATGTCGACATAGACCCAGCCGGACAGGCGGGCGTTTTCGCTCCTGAGCATCGGCGGCCCGTCGGTGATGCGAATGTCGGCCACGTCGGACAGCACCAGCCGCGCGCCACGCTCGGTGACGATCGGCAGGCTGCGCAGCTTCTCCAGCGAGTCGCGGATCTCGCGCGGGTAGCGCATGTTGATCGGGAAGCGCTGCAGGCCCTCCACCGTTTCGCCGATGTTGTCACCGCCCACGGCCGAGGAGATGATCGACTGCACGTCGGCGATGTTCATGCCGAAGCGCGCCGCCGCGGCACGGCGGATGTCCACATCCACATAACGCCCGCCGGTCAGCCGCTCGGCCAAGGCGCTGCTCACCCCCGGCACGTCTTTCAGCACGCGCTCGATCTCGCTGGTGAGGCGGTCGATGGTGGCGAGGTCGGTGCCCGCGACCTTCACGCCCACCGGGCTCTTGATGCCGGTGGCCAGCATGTCGATGCGGTTGCGGATCGGCGGCACCCAGATATTGGCCAGGCCCGGCACCTTGACGATGCGGTCAAGTTCCTCCACCAGTTTGTCCTGCGTCATGCCCGGGCGCCACTGGTCGCGCGGCTTGAACTGGATCGTCGTCTCGAACATCTCCATTGGCGCCGGGTCGGTGGCGGTCTCGGCGCGGCCCGCCTTGCCGTAAACGCTGACGACTTCGGGCACGGTTTTGATCAGACGGTCCGTTTGTTGCAGCAGCTCCGAGGCCTTTCCGGCGGAGAGGCCGGGCAGCGCGGACGGCATGTACAGCAGATCACCTTCGTCCAGCGGCGGCATGAACTCGCCGCCGATGTGCAGCAAGGGCCACGCGCTGATCGCCAGCACCACGGCGGCCGCCA
>JBOHHM010000269.1:0-13072 GCA_050725495.1 Burkholderiaceae bacterium
AGTGGATATACCCGCCGGGCTTGAGTCGGGCCGCGAGCTTGGCCACCAGCGGCGGCTGGATCAGGCGGCGCTTGTTGTGGCGCAGCTTGTGCCAGGGGTCGGGGAAGAAGATGTGCACGCCGTCCAGACTCTGCTCGGGCAGCATCTGGTCCATGACTTCGACCGCGTCGTGCTGCAGGATGCGGATGTTGCCTAGGCCCTGTTCGCCGATGCGTTTGAGCAGGGCGCCGACGCCGGGTTCATGCACTTCACAGCACAGGAAGTTCTTCTCGGGCATCAGCGCGGCGATATGGGCCGTGGCCTCGCCCATGCCGAAACCGATTTCGAGGATGGTCGGCGCCGATCGGCCGTAGCTTGCTACTAAATCAATAGCGCCTGGGGCATAGGGCAGCACAAACTTCGGCCCCAGCTCGGCAAAGGCCTTGGCCTGGCCCGTGGTGGTGCGGCCGGCGCGGCGTACAAAGCTCTTGATGGTTTTGGGAAAGGCCACGCCCGCAGGCGCCTGGGTGTTGGTCGGGTCAGTCACGCCCAGGATTGTAGACAGGCCGTTAGGGCTTGACGGGGCCGTAGGGCCACAGGCCCACCCAGGCCGCCAGCGCATCGGCCAGCGGCGCGTTCTGCGGCGGCAGGCCCAGCATGGCGGCGGCGGCGTTCAGCGCCGCCAGCGTTCGGGCGGGTGTGGAGGTGTCCAGCGCCTGGGCGCCGTTTTGCTTGGAGAGTTTTTCGCCATTGGCGCCCAGCACCAGCGGCGTGTGCAGGTACTGCGGCAGGGGCGCAGCCAAGGCGCGCTGCAGCAGGATCTGGCGCGGCGTGTTGTCGGCCAGGTCGGCGCCGCGCACCACATGGGTGATGCCTTGCGCCGCATCGTCGACCACCACCGCGAGCTGGTAGGCCCAGAGGCCGTCGGCGCGCTTGAGAACGAAGTCGCCGACCTCGGCGGCCACGTCCTGCTGCTGCGCGCCCAGCCGCCGGTCGCGCCAGGTGATGATGTGGTTTGCTATTGAATTGATAGCTGCTTGCGCCCGCTGGGTCTGGGCTGCAGGCAGTTTTCCTTCAGATACGGCCGTCAGCAGCCGCCAGGCGCGGGCCGGCCGGCCGCGCAGCCCCTGGCGGCAGGTGCCGGGGTAGACCAGCTCGGCGTGGCGCTTGTGCGCCAGCCCCAGCGCGACGCGGACTGCCTCTATGTCCTTGCGCGAGCAGGCACAGGGGTAGGCCAGGCGGCTGCGTGCGAGCCGGTCGAGCGCGCGCTGGTACAAGGCGCTGCGCTGCGACTGGTAGACCGGCTCCTCGTCGGGCAGCAAAGCGCAGGCCGCGAGCTGCTGCAGGATCAGGCGGTCGGCCCCCGGCACGCAGCGCGGCGTGTCCACATCCTCGATGCGTACCAGCCAGCGGCCGCCGTGGGCATGTGCGTCCAGCCAGCTTGCCAGCGCCGCCACGAGCGATCCCGCATGCAGCGCGCCGGTGGGCGAGGGGGCGAAGCGACCAACGTAAGGCATCGCGCAGTCCAGGCTTGCTCCGGTCACGAGCGACGAGTCACTAAGCGCACGCCAGTGCGAGTTCCAGCCCCGAGTTGAACGCGTCTTCCACCCGGTGGCCCAGGCACCAGTCACCGCAGGCGCCCAGGCCGGCCTTGGCGTCCCACAGGTGGGTCTGGCCCAGCGGTTGCATGGTCTGCGCATAGCGCCAGCGCCGTACGGCCGCGTGGGCCGGCTCGGCGCGGATGCCGGTCACTTCGGCAAAGGCGCGCAGCAGCTTGGCCTGCACGCGCGCGGGCTCGTCTTCCAGATGCTCGTGCGACCAGGCGGGGCTGGCCTGCACGGTCCAGCGCTCCACGGCCTCGCGGCCGGGCTTGGACGATTCTCGCGCCAGCCAGGCGATGCGGTGGTGTGTGCTGCGCGCGGCATTCCATTGCGGGCCCAGGTGGTTGAGGCTGGGCTGCACCGCCTGCGGAAACGCCAGCATCAGGGTCCAGCAGGGCGCGACCTGGACCTGGCCGATCTGCTGCGCAAGCGTCGGTGCCTGCTCTGATTTTTGTAGCAGATCACGCGTCAGGAACGCGGGCATAGCGAGTACAACAGCGTCAAAGCCGGAGAACACATGCTGTGCGCCGGAGCGTCCCATGGTACGCAGCTGCCAGCGTTGGGCGTGCAGGCTGTCGCGTTCGATCCGCGTGACCTGGGTCTGCAGTTCCACCTGCCGGGCCTCGACCAGCGGCTGGGCCCAGTGCTGCACCAGCGCGTTCATGCCGGGCGTGGGCACCCAGTGGGGCTCGCGCGCCGGCAGGCCGGCTGCCGCGACGCGGCCGAACGCGTCGAGCACGCGCACGGTGCTGGCGCTCCAAGGCTTGCACAGGCCGGGCGCGGTGGCCAGCGCCTGGGCAAAACGCGGGTCGCGCACCGTGAAGTACTGGGCGCCATGGTCAAAGCTGCCAAAGGGCGTGCTGTGGGTGGCCATGCGCCCGCCGAAGTTGTGGCTTTTTTCGAACACCGTCACGCGGTGGCCGGCCTGCACGAGCGTTCGGGCGCAGGCGATGCCGGCCATGCCGGCCCCTACGATGGCGAAGTGGCGCTGGCGGCCTGAGGCAAGGGGCGAAGGGCTCATGGCGGTCTCTCTTCTTGAAGCGGTTGGAATGTATGTCAGGCCTACTCTACACGGTGGCAGGCGCTACGAGCCATGATGGTGGCGCTCCAGCAGCGCGCGGCGCGTGGCCGGGCTTTCCAGCTGGGACAGCCACCACTGCAGGGCGCGACCCCGGGCCGAGGTGCTGGCACCGCGCCAGGCATAGCTCATGCGCACGACCCGGCTCGGCCGCTCGACCGCCTTGACCACCAGGCGGCCGGTGTCGATGTAGGGCCGGGCCATGGGCTCGGGCAAGAAGCCGCCGCCCAGCCCGCGCAGCTGGGCTTCGAGCTTGGTCTGCATGGTCGGCACGGTGAACACGTCCTGCCCGCCGAGCAGGCCCACGGTCAGGCCGCCGCCGCGCTGCACGGAGTCGGCCACGGCCACGGCGCGGTGCTTTTGCAGCAGTTCATCCTTCAGCGGCTCGGCGGCCGTCGCCAGCGGGTGGTGCGGCGCGATGGCGAACACAAAGGCGACGCTGCCCAGCGGCTTGCTCTGAATGCCGGCTGTGGTGCTGGGCTCCAGCACCACGCCAATGGCCAGATCGGCCTGGCCCGAGGTCAGGGCCTCCAGCGTGCCCGACAGGGTCTCATCGCGAATCCGCACCTGCGTCGGTGGGTTCAGCGCGAAGAAGGCTTCGCTCAGCTCCATCAGCGTGGGACGCGAAATCAGGCTGTCGGCCGCAATGGTGAGCTGGGGCTCCCAGCCGGTGGCCACGCGCTTGACGCGATTGGCCACCGCGTCAATTTCGTGCAGCAGCCGCTGGCCCTCGCGCAGCAGCTCGGCGCCGGCTTCGGTCAGGCGCGCCTGGCGCGAACTGCGGTCAAACAGCAGCACATCGAGCGCTTCCTCGATCTGCCGCACGCGGTAGCTCAGGGCGCTGGGCACCAGGCCCATGGTGCGCGCGGCCGCAGCAAAGCTGCCGGCGCCGGCAATGGCGTGCAGCATGGCCAAGGCGTCGGGGGTCAGCACATCGCGGGGCGTTTGCATGGTCAACCTGACTACATTCAAATAATTTGAATGATGCCATCAAAGCCGGTGGACCGCAAAGCCGGTTGCGGCGCCTACAGTTCAAGCCACACAAGGAGTTGTTGATGCTGACCCTTCGCAAATCCCAGGACCGAGGCTATGCCGACCATGGCTGGCTCAAGTCCTTTCACAGTTTTTCGTTTGCCGGCTACTACGACCCGCAGCACATGGGCTTTGGCAACCTGCGCGTGATCAACGAAGACCGCATCGCGCCCGGCATGGGCTTTGGCCAGCACGGCCACCGCGACATGGAAATCATCAGCTATGTGCTCAGCGGCGAGCTCGCGCACCAGGACACGCTGGCCAATGTCAAGGGCATTCCCCCCGGCGATGTGCAGCGCATGAGCGCCGGCACTGGCGTGCAGCACAGCGAATTCAACCATGCCAGGGATCAGACCACGCATTTCCTGCAGATCTGGATCGAGCCCGATGTGACCGGCATTGCTCCCAGCTACGAGCAGAAGACTTTTGCGACAGCGGAGAAGCGCGGCGCGCTGAGGCTGGTGGCCTCGCCCGACGGCGCCCAGGACTCGGTGACCATTCACGCCGATGCCCGTCTTTACGCCGGCTTGTTTGATGGAACTGAATCGGCCACGCTGACTCTGAACCCCTCACGCAAGGGCTATGTCCATCTGGTGCGCGGCGAGATCGAAGTCAACGGCCGCCCGCTCGCCAGCGGCGACGCAGCCCTGCTCGAAGGCGAAGCGCAGCTGAGCCTGAGCGGTGGCAAGGGCGCCGAAGTGCTGGTGTTCGACTTGAGCGCCTGAACCCGCCATACTGGTTCGCTTGCGCAACGCCTGCCCGAGCACTCGCGTCAGCGTCGCCGACCGATTTATTAACCTCAACCTTCACCAAAAGGAAATCACCATGCTCAACGCACTTCAAAACCCCCTGTCCCTCGCGGGCCGCCTACTGCTGGCGCTGCTGTTCCTGCCCGCGGGCGTCGGCAAGATCGGCGGCTTTGCCGGCACCGTGGGCTACATCAGCTCGGTGGGCCTGCCCACGCCGTCGTTTGCGGCGGCGCTGGCACTCGTGGTCGAAATCGTCGGCGGGCTCGCCCTGATCGTGGGCTTCGGCACGCGCTGGGCCGCCCTGGCCCTGGCCTTGTTCACGCTGGTGGCCAGCTTCTTCTTCCACAACTACTGGGCCATGCCGGTCGACAAGCAGTTTGTGCAGCAGCTGATGTTCTTCAAGAACATGGCGATTGTGGGCGGCCTGTTCACGATCGCTGCCTGGGGCCCCGGTGCCTGGAGCATGGACGCCAAGCGCAAGGCCTGATCAAACTTTTTCGCAATCTCGTCCAACTCACTGAAGGAAAGTCAAAAATGGCAAAAGTAGCCGTCGTTTATCACTCGGGTTATGGTCACACCCAGCGCGTGGCGCAGGCCGTCGCTGAAGGCGCGCTTGCGCAGCTCATCGCCATCGACACCGAAGGCAACTTGCCCGAAGGTGGCTGGGATACGCTGCACGGGGCCGACGCCATCATCTTCGGCTCGCCGACCTACATGGGCAGTGTCAGCTGGCAGTTCAAGAAGTTCGCCGACGCTACGTCCAAGCCCTGGTTCGGCCAGGCCTGGAAGGACAAGCTGTTTGCCGGCTTCACCAACAGCGCGACCATGAACGGCGACAAGCTGTCGACGCTGCACTACCTGTTCACCCTGGCCATGCAGCACAGCGGCATCTGGGTCGGCACCGGCATGATGCCCAGCAACAGCAAGGCAGCGACCCGCGATGACCTGAACTATGTCGGTTCGTTCAGCGGCGCCATGGCCCAGTCGCCGTCCGACGCCTCTCCTGACGAAATACCGCAGGGCGACCTCGAAACGGCCAAACTGTTCGGCCAGCGCGTCGCGGAAGTTGCCGCGAAGATGGGGCGCTGATAGATTGGAGCTTTTGCAGGAGTCTGCAATGGCGATTGAACTCAAACGCAACCGCGCCGCCCCGATGGCGCAAACGCTGCACATCCGCAGTCACGAACTGGCGGTCGATGGCAGCGTGGCCGAAGGCGGCACAGACTCCGGCCCCAGCCCGCACGATTTGTACGATGCGGCCCTGGGGGCCTGCAAGTCGCTGACCCTGATGTGGTATGCGCGCAGGAAAGGCATCCCGGTCGACGACGTGCGCACCGTGATCGAGCGCGACGACTCGGGCGAGCGCAGCGGTGTGTACCGCCTGGCGGCCCGGCTTCAAGTCAGCGGCGACTTGAGCGATGCGCAGATCAGCGAGCTGCAGACCGTGATCCACAAGTGCCCGGTGCACAAGCTCATGACGGTGGTGACCACCGAAATCAGCACCCAGGTGGAGCGCATGCCATGAGCGTGGAACTGCAGCTCACAGGGCACCGCAAGGACCTGGGCGGCGGCTTCGTGGTGAGCCGCGTGCTGCCCGCGGCCCGGCGCCAGGCCGTCGGCCCCTTCCTGTTCTTCGACCATTTCGGCCCCGTGACGGTGGCGCCCGGCGCCGGCCATGACGTGCGGCCGCATCCGCATATCGGCCTGGCCACGGTCACCTATTTGTTCGAGGGCGCCATCGTGCACCGCGACAGCCTCGGCCATGTGCAGCAGATCGAGCCCGGCGCGATCAACTGGATGACGGCCGGCCGCGGCATTGTGCATTCCGAACGTCAGCCCGAGGCCCTGCGCCAAAGCAGCTACACCAACCATGGCATTCAGCTGTGGGCGGCCTTGCCGCGCGCCCATGAGGAAGCCGAGCCCAGTTTCGTCCATACCCCGGCCGATGCGATTCCCGCCTTGAGTATCGAGGACGCCCGCGTGCGCGTGTTGATCGGCGAGGCCTTTGGCGCCAGCTCGCCCGTGGCCACGTTTGCACCCACCCTGTACCTCGATGTGCAGCTGGGCGCCAACGGCAGCCTGTTGCTGCCACCGTTGGCGGAGGAACTGGCGGTCTACCCGGTCGATGGGCCTGTGCTGATTGACGAAGAGCCGGTCGCGGCCCATACGCTGGCGGTGCTCAGCCCCGGCCAGCCGGCGCGCTTGCAGGCCGGCGCTGCGGTTCGGCTGATGGTGCTGGGGGGTGACGCCCTCGATGGTCATCGCACCATCTGGTGGAACTTTGTCTCCAGCCGCAAGGAGCGCATCAGCCAGGCTGCGGACGACTGGCAGGCCCGGCGCATGGATCGCATAGCGGGCGAGACCGAATTCATCCCGCTGCCGGAGCGGCGTTTCTGAGGGCCCAAGCCGCTGCGCGGCGTGTCCTGCGCCCAGGCCGCCTTGCTACCATGCGGCCATGAAAATTTTTGCGTTGCTGCCCTGGGCAGACTGGCTGGTGCTGGGGGCTTTCTTTTCGGTCTGGGCCGGTTATGCCTGGTTTGCCAAGTACTGGGGCGCAAGGCGGCCCTCGCTGTTTGCCGCGACCAACCGTTTCAGGCGCCACTGGATGTGGCAAAGCACCTCGCGCGACCCGCGCGTGCTCGACGGCATCATCACACAAAGCCTGTCGACCAGCCCGTCGTTTTTCGCGTCGACCTCGATCATCATCGTCGGGGGCCTGTTCGCCCTGCTCGGCACCACCGACAAGGCGGCCGAGCTGGTGCGCGAGATTCCCTTTGCCCAGCAAACGCCACTGCTGGTGTTCGAGTTCAAGGTCCTCGTTCTGATCGGTATTTTTGTCTACGCGTTTTTCCGCTTTTCATGGTCGATGCGGCAATACACGATCGTCGGCGTCGTGATCGGCTCCATGCCCGCGCCGCAAGACTTTGCCGCAGGCAAGTTCGACCGCGAGCATTTCGCCCAGCGTGCCGGTGACCTGCTGGGGCTGGCGGCCGACACCTTCAACGACGGCTTGCGCGGCTACTATTTTTCATTCGCCGCGATGGGCTGGTTCTTCTCGCCGCTGGCCTTCCTGATCGCCACCGTGCTGGTGGTGCTCATTCTCTACAGCCGAGAATTCCGCTCCGACGTGCTGCACGTGCTCAAGGACTGACGGCCTGGCGTGTCGGACGCGGCCTCACGAGCCTGCGCCGCTGATGCTCTGGCCGGTTCATTGAGGGGCTCAATAGTGGCTGTGCCCCCACAGGCGCGGCGGCGATTGCGTCATGTGGTGCAGCCCGCTGCGCTCGAGCATGCGGTCGCAGGCCTCTTGCGCGTCCTCCAGAACCTCGTTCTGGTTCACGGAGGTCACCTGGTAGTCCTCCATCAAGATGCGGCCGTCCACAATCGTCGTGCAGACATCGGCTGCATTGGCGAAGCAGGTCACGCGGTAGACCGGCATGTTCAGCGGGAGCAGATGCGGCTTGAACAGGTCGACCAGGATGATGTCGGCCTTCTTGCCGGCCTCCAGCGAGCCGATCTCGTGCTCCAGCGACAGCGCGCGGGCTGCATCGATCGTGACCATCTCGAGCACCTTGCCGTGCGGCAGCACGTCGGCATCGCGGAAATGCCGGCGGTGGTAGTGCATGCACTGGAACATGTGGCGGAACATGTCGTAGCCGCGGTCCGGTGCCGCGCCGTCGGACCCGATGGCCACCGTCACCCCGGCGTCGATCAGCTCGGGCACGGGGCAGCGGCCGCGGATCGACATGATGGCGCTGGGGTTGTGGACGATGCGCGTGTCGGTCTCGCGTGCGGCGGCGATGTCTTCGTCGTTGAGGTCGATGCAGTGCGACATGAAGGACGTGGGGCCCAGCAGGCCGAGCTCGCGGTGCGCCAGCGCCAGCGTGCCGGTTCTGTGGCCGTCCTGGGTGAAGGTCAGCCCGCGCTGTTTGGCAAGTCCATGGTACAGGCCAGCCTGTTCCACGAAGGTGTCGCGCAGCGCGGCGTGCTCGGGCTGGTGCATCGGGGCGAACACGGGCAGCGTCACGGCGATATGGAGCCGGCCGCCGGCGCGGCCATGGTTGTCGTCGATGATCTGGCGGCAGACCTCGTACATCTGGCGGTTGTCGACCTCACGCTGCGTGGGCGGCTGCGTGGCCCAGTCCACATAGCGGCGCGGCGCGGGCGGGCGCGAGGGCCCCACCGCGACCACCGATCGGGTGCCCGCGCGCTCGACGGCGTCGCAGTGCGCGCGCGCGTACTTCGGGTCATCGACGCGCATGATCGAGTCGCCGCCGCCAAACAGCGACACGCCTGTCGTGACGCCCGCTTTGAGGCGCTCCAGCGACGCCAGGGCCGACTCGGCCCTCCAGAAATGCTCGTCCGAAGCCGAGGTGTAGATGATCTCGCAGGCCCTCATCCAGGCACCGGCATCGCCGGCGCCCATGGTGCGCAGCATCGCGTGCCCGGCGTGGGCGTGGCTGTCGATCAGGCCCGGCAGCACCGCCTTGCGCTGCGCGTTGATCAGCTTGCGGGCCGTGAACCGCTGGCGCAGCTCGGCCGTGGTGCCAACGGCCACCAGGCGGTCGCCGCGCACGGCGACGGCGCCGTCTTCGATGACGCGGCGCTGCGGATCCATCGTGATGACAACGCCCTGCTCGATCAGCAGGTCGACCGGTTCAGACATGGGTAGCCTCCTTGGACAGCAACAGGGAATGGATCTCAGTTCTTGTCGGGCGTGCGGACCAGCCACAGCCGCAACTGGTTGTCGGGCGCCTGGGACAGGGTCGTGCCTTTTTTGGCCGCCCAGGTCACAGGCTGCTGGTGCAGCGGAACATGCGAGATGTCCGCGCGTTCGATCGCCACGGCCTGCTCGATCAGCTTGTTGCGCTTGGCGGGATCGATCTCTGCGGCAATTTGCGGCAGGTAGGCGTCAAAGGCCGGGTTGGAGTAGCGCCCGGCATTGAGCGAGCCTTCCTTGCCGGCCCGGGTCGCGACCACGTCCTTGAGCAGGCCGTAGGTGTCGGCCATCGGAAGGCCGGCATGGCCCAGGATGTAAAGCGAGACATCGTTGGCGTTCAGTCGCACGCTCCACTTGGAGGTGGGCTCGATCATCAGCGAGGTCTTGATGCCCACTTTCGCGAGCATCGACGAGATCGCAACGCACATCGCCTCGTCGTAGACGTAGCGGTCATTCGGGCATTGCAGGCCGACCGAAAAGCCGTTGGGATAGCCGGCCTCGGCCAGCAGCTTTTGCGCTGCCTCGACGCTGTAGGGCAGCAGGCGCTTGTTCAGCGAGGTCGGCGAGCCATTGAGGTAGGGCGACACCAGGTTGCCGGCCGGCCACGAGGCGCCGCGCATCACGGAGCGCCGGATCGCCTCGATGTCGATGGCCTGGTACAGCGCCTTCCTCACGCGAATGTCCTTGAACGGGTTCTTGCCCTTGACGTCGCTGTACAGCAGCTCGTCGCGGTGCTGGTCCATGCCCAGGAAAATGGTGCGCAGCTCGGGGCCCTGCACCACCTCGATCGCGTCCGACGCCTTGAAGCGCGCGACATCCTGCAGCGGCACGCTGACCGACGCATCGATCGCGCCACTGATCAGCGAGGAAGTGCGGGTGGCGTCCGACTTGATCGGGCTGAAGCTCACTTCCGTCAGGTTGTGCCGGGGTTTGTCCCACCACTGCGGGTTGGCGCTCAGCACGGTCTTGACATCGACTTCGCGCGACTTCAGGCGAAACGGCCCGGTTCCATTGGCGTTGAGGTTGGCAAAGTTTTCCTTTTGCCGCCCCAGGTCGCTGGCCTCGACGGCGCGGTTTTTCTCGGCCCAGCCCTTGTCCATGATCAGCAGCTGAACGATCTCGTTGGGCAGCACGGGCAGGGGTGCATTGGTTTCGACGTCGACGGTCTGGGCATCGACCTTGCGCACCTCCTTGATGTCGCTCAGGTTGCCCTTGACCAGCGACCCCGGCGTGTTCGTCCGCTGCCACGAAAAGACCACGTCGTCGGCATCGAAGCTCTCGCCATTGTGGAACTTGACGCCCTGCCTGAGCGTGAAGCGCCAGACCGTGGGGCTGAGGGCCTTCCAGGAGGTGGCGAGCGCCGGTTCGATCTGGAGCTTGTCGTTGAAGCGGACCAGCGACTCGTAGATGTTGCTGATGAACGCGTTGGTGAAGCTGTGATTGGTGGCGTGCGGGTCCATGGACAGCGCATCGCTGCTGGCTGACCAGGTCAGCGTGCTGGCGCTGGCTGCTGCGCAGCACAGGCTGGCCGAGAGTGCAAGCGCGCACAGGCGCATGTGAGGCGTTTTCATGGCAATCCTTCAGTTCGTCGGGTTGAATGAGGCGGGTTCAGCAGCCTTGGTATGCCGCCCTGTAAATCGTCACAATTTTTCATCGCAGATCCCCTTGTCGGGAGGCCGGAACCAGTGGATACACGGGCAGGTGAGGCCGTCCTTGAAGCAGTTCCTCTGGGATTTGATTGTGATAATACGTCTAGTAATTGTGACAATACAACATGTTTTTGTCACGGTGTTTTCCCGGATGTGGCATGATTGGGCATCCCCGGAGCCATCGTTTTATGCCGCCCAGCCCCTATGCCACATCAGCAGCTCCCCGTGCCTCCGAGCAGGCCGAGGACCCGGTCAATGGCGAAACCGTCGAGGAGGCGCGCGTCAGAAACGCCATCCTCGAGGCCGTGCTGTCGCATCAACTGCCCCCCGGCACCAGGCTGGTGGAGAGCCCGCTGTGCGAGGCTTTCGGGGTCAATCGCTCCTTGCTGCGCCGCGTGTTTGTGCAGCTGGCCAACGAGAAGGTGATCGAGCTGCAGCGCAATCGTGGCGCCGTGGTGGCGCAGCCGACGCAGGAAGAGATGCGCCAGGCCTTCGAGGCCAGGCGCCTGATCGAAGGTGCCGTGCTCCAGGCGCTGGCCGATCGCGCCCAGGGTCCGTATCTGGCGTCGGTGCGCCGTCTGGTCTGCGAGGAGCATGACGCTTACCGCAAAGGCGACCGCTCGAGGTGGGTGCGCCTGTCCGGCGAGTACCACCTGCGCCTGACGGCCCTGCTAGGCAACCAGGATCTGGACGCCATGCTCAAGAGCCTGGTCACGCGAACCACGCTGATGAAGGCGCTGTACGACTCCCCCGGGCGCAGCACCTGCTCGTTCGATGAGCACAACGCGATTCTGGACGCGCTGGAGGCCGGCAACGTCGATCTGGCCTGCAAGCTGATGTCGGACCACCTCAATGACGCCGAGCGCAAGCTGCGGCGCGACCCCGACGCGACCGAGGTGGACCTGCTGGCCTTGTTCCGCCCCGCCCGATGAGCCGGGCCTTCACTGAAAGCCACGCCACGGCGCCGGGGCACGGTCTGCGGGTTGCGCTGGGCCTGGCGCTGGCGCCCCTGGTGGCGCTGGGCTTTTCGCGCTTTGCCTATGCGCTGCTGCTGCCGGCCATGCGCCAGGAATTCGCCTGGACCTATGTGCAGGCTGGCGCGCTGAACACGGCCAACGCCATCGGCTACATCGTGGGCGCCCTGCTCGCCTCGACGCTGGCTGCGCGCTGGGGCCCGGTCAGGGCTTTCACGACAGCCATGGCCCTCAGCGCCCTGGCCTTGATCCTGACGGCACTGCCGTCGAGCTTTGCGGTTTTTCTGGCGATACGCGCGCTGGGCGGCGCCAGCACCGCGATCGCTTTCGTGCTGGGCGCCGCCCTGGTGTCCCACGCCATGCCGGGGCGCCCCGCGACGGCGCTGGCCATCTACTTTGCCGGCTCCGGCCTGGGCATTGTGCTGGCGGGCCTGCTGGCGCCGCTGCTCGCCGGCGCCACGGGCGACGTCGACTGGCGCCAGGGCTGGCTCGCGATGGGTGCCGCTTCGCTGCTGGGCACGGCGTTGGCGCACCGCGTGGCAACGGCGCCTGCGACGACAGGGCAAGCGGGCTTGGCAGCCTCGTTGGGCCCCACCTGGCGTGGCCTTGGGCCGAGCCTGGTCGCCAATATGTTGTTTGGCGCCGGCTACGTCGGCTACATGACCTACATGGTGGCGTTCCTCGACATGCAAGGGTTCACGCTGGCCGTGAAGGCCGCGTTCTTCGGCATCCTCGGCGGCGCATCGATCGTGGTCAGTCCGCTGTGGGGCCACCTGCTGAGCCGCCTGCCGGTGGGGCGCGGGTTTGCCTGGGTGGCGGCGGCCGTGGCCTTGGGCTCCCTGCCTGCCCTGGTCTGGCCCAGCGTCGCGGCCATCGTCGCATCGGCCCTGCTGTTTGGCTCGAGCTTCATGGCCGGGCCGGCCGCCGTCAGCGTGGTGGCGCAGCGCGTCCTGCCGGCGGCACACCTGACATTCGGGCTGGCGCTGCTGACCGCGAGCTTCTCCGTCGGCCAGTCGCTGGGCCCGGTGATCGCGGGTTGGCTGTCGGACGCCACAGGCTCGCTGTCGGCCGGGCTGTGGCTGGGGCCGGTCCTGTTGCTGGTCGGGGCTACGGTTTCGCTGCGTCAGCGCTGAGCTGCGCCCTTGCTGCCGCACCCGTGGCCAAGCCCTTGTCCAATGGGCGCAGGCCGCTCTCTATTTTGTAGCAGTCAGGTCGGACGCGAGCGCCTCGCGCTCGTCGAACACAAAGCAGTTGCCGCGGTAGTGCGCGCCGTCGGTTTCCTCGAAATAC
>JBOHHM010000270.1:0-5443 GCA_050725495.1 Burkholderiaceae bacterium
GCCGTGGCCATGGTGTTTGACCGCTACCTGCAGGCCGATCGCAACCGGGCGCGGTTTTCCAGGATCATCTGAAGTTCGGCATGCAGACTTCGCTGGCGCTGACGGCGTTGTTGATGGGGCTGGCGGGCGGGCCGCATTGCGCGGCCATGTGCGGCGCGGCCTGCACCGGCATCGGCCGGGCCGGGCCAGCGCCGCGCTCCATGCGGCTGTTCCACGCGGGGCGGCTGCTGGGCTATTCGCTGGCTGGCGGGCTCGCTGCCGCTGCCATCCAGAGTCTGGCCTGGCTCACTGAGCAGGCCGGCGTGCTGCGGCCGGTCTGGACCCTGTTTCATGTGGCCGTGCTGGCCTGGGGGCTGGCACTGCTGGCTTTCGCGCGGCAGCCGGTCTGGGTCGAGGGCCTGGGGCGCTCGGTGTGGGCGCGGGTTCGCCCGCTGGCCGCTGCGCGCGGCGGTGTTTTTTCCATCGGCATGCTCTGGGCCCTGATGCCCTGCGGCCTGCTGTACTCGGCCCTGCTGGTGGCGGCTCTCAGCAGCGGCCCGCTCGAAGGTGCGCTGGCCATGGCGCTGTTTGCCGCCGGCAGCACGGTGTCGCTGGCGCTGGGGCCGTGGCTGTGGCGCAAGCTGCGCGCGAACCTCAACCAATGGCGCCAGGACTGGGGCACGCGCACAGCGGGCCTGCTGTTGTGCGCAGTGGCGGGCTGGGCGTTGTGGATGGACCTGGCCCAGCGCGTGGCGGCCTGGTGCCAGTAGCCGCGCAAGGCCGATCTCTTGGTGCAGGCAACCCGGCCGTTCAGCCCCTTAGCTGATCTGCCAGCAGCCGGGCCACATGGACCGCCTCGCGCTGGGCGCCATCGTGAATCTGGTGGCGGCAACTCGTGCCGTCGGCGACCACGATCGCATCGGGCTGCTTGCGCAGCGCCGGCAGCAGGCTGAGTTCGGCCATCTGCATCGACACCTCGTAGTGGCTGGCCTCGTAGCCAAAGCTGCCTGCCATGCCGCAGCAACTGGACTCGATCAGCTCGGGCTGGGCACCGGGAATCAGCTTGAGCACATCGAGGATCGGGCTGACCGCGCCAAAGGCCTTCTGGTGGCAGTGGCCGTGCAGCAGGATGGGCTGGTCGGCCGGTTGCAGCTGAGCTTTCAAAGCCTCAACTTGGCCGGCGGCGGCCTCGCGCGCCAGGAACTCCTCGAACAGCAGGGCTTGTGCGCTGATGGTCTGCGCGGCGTCGCCCAGGCCCATGACCAGCATCTCGTCGCGCAGCGTCAGCAGGCAGGAGGGTTCGAGGCCGACGATGGCGATGCCTTGCTCTGCGAAGGGCAGCAGGGCATTGATCAGCTCGCGCGCCTTGGCCTTGGCCTGGTCCACCATGCCGCTGGCCAGGTAGGTCCGGCCGCAGCACAGATGCTTGCCATCTGCTATTGTTTTGGTAGCTACATGCACCGTGTAGCCGCCGGCCTGCAGCACTTTCAACGCCGAAACCGCGTTGTCGGACTCGAAGTAGCCATTGAAGGTGTCGACAAACAGCACCACGGGTTGGCGGGCGGCCAGCACCTGTTCGCGGGTGGCGAAAGCCGGCGCTGAATTGAAGAAGGTCCGCGTTTGCCACTGGGGCAGGCTGCGCCGCGCGGACAAGCCGAGCAGCTTCTCGCTCAAGGCGGCCAGGCCGGGGATGCGGTCGCGCAGGTTCAGCAGCGGCGCGAAGCGGCTGGCCCAGTGGGCATAGTCCGGCAGCCGCGCCACCAGTTTGTCTTTGAGGCTGTAGCCATGGCGGGCCTTGTAGTGGTGCAGGAACTCCACCTTCATCTTCGCCATGTCGACGCCGGTCGGGCAGTCGCGCTTGCAACCCTTGCAGCTCACGCACAGATCCAGCGCGTCCTTCACGGCATCGCTGGCGAAGGCATCGGCCCCGAGCTGGCCTGAGACAGCAAGCCGCAAGGTATTGGCGCGTCCTCGCGTCAGGTGTTTTTCGTCGCGCGTGACGCGGTAGCTCGGGCACATGGTGCCGGCATCGAACTTTCGGCAGTGGCCGTTGTTGTTGCACATCTCGACAGCCTTGGCGAAGCCCTGGGCCGGGTCGCCGCCTGTGCCGGGCGCCGTGGTTTGTTCGGTGACGGGGTCGTTTTGCAGGTTCCAGGCGCTCCAGTCGAGCGCGGTCTGGATCGGGATCACCTTGTAGCTCGGTGGGAAGCGCATCATCCGCGTATCGTCCATCTTCGGCAGCGGATGCTGAGCTGACGCAACGATGCGCTGCGGGCTCAGCAGGTTGAGCGGGTCCAGATACTGCTTGATCTGCGTGAAGGCCTCGTTGATCTTCGGCCCGAACTGCCACTCGATCCACTCGCCGCGGCACAGGCCGTCGCCATGCTCGCCGCTGTAGGCGCCCTTGTACTGGCGCACCAGTTCCGAGGCTTCTTCGGCGATCGCGCGCATCTTGGCCGCGCCATCGCGGCGCATGTCCAGAATCGGCCGCACATGCAGGGTGCCGACCGAGGCATGGGCGTACCAGGTACCCCTGCTGCCGTATTTGCGGAACACCTGGGTCAGCTCGTCCGTGTATTCGGCCAGATGCTGCAGCGGCACGGCGCAGTCCTCGATGAAGCTCACCGGCTTGCCGTCACCCTTCAAGCTCATCATGATGTTCAGGCCGGCCTTGCGCACTTCCCAGAGGTTTTTCTGCGGCGCGTCCTCGATCATTTCGACCACCGAGCCCGGCAGGCCGAGCTCGCCCATGAGCTCGACCAGTTGCTTGAGCTTGGGCGCAAGCTCGGCCTTGGAACGGCCCGAGAACTCCACCAGCAGGACGGCCTGCGGCTGGCCGATCAGGGCGGTGCGGATGGTCGGCGCAAACGCCGGGTTGCGCAAAGACAGATCGATCATGGTGCGGTCGACCAGCTCGACCGCGGTCAGCGTGCCATCGCCCAGCTTGACGATGTGCTGGGCCGAATCCATGGCCTGGTAGAACGTGGGGAAGTTCACCACGCCCAGCACCTTGGCGCGCGGCAGCTCGCTCAAACGCAGCGTGAGCGACTTGGTCAGCGCCAGCGTGCCCTCGCTGCCCACCAGCAGGTGAGCGAGGTTGACCGAGCCGTCGCCGGTATAGGGTTTTTCACTCTGGTTGTGGAAGACGTCGAGGTTGTAACCCGCGACCCGGCGCATCACCTTGGGCCAGCGCGCTTCGATCTCAGGCGCCAGCTCTTGCGCCAAAACCTTGAGGTAGTCCCCGATTTCGCGCGCCTTGCCGCTACTGTTTTCATAGCGACCGAGCTGCAGCAGGGCGCCATCGCTGAGCCAGGCCTGGGCGCCCAGCACGTTGTGCACCATGTTGCCGTAGGCGATGCTGCGGCTGCCGCAGGAGTTGTTGCCCGCCATGCCGCCCAGCGTGGCCTGGGCGCTGGTGGAGACGTCCACCGGATACCACAGGCCATGCTTTTTCAGCGCCGCGTTGAGGTGGTCCAGCACGATGCCGGGCTCGACTTCGGCCGTGCGGTTGTCGGCGTCGACGCTGAGGATGTTGCGCACATGCTTGCTGTGGTCGATCACCAGCCCGGCGCCGACGGTTTGCCCGCACTGGCTGGTGCCGCCGCCGCGCGGGACGATGGGCACTGCCAGGTCGCGGCAGATGTCGAGCGCGGTCTTGACGTCATCGGTACTGCGCGGAACCAACACGCCGACCGGCATGACCTGGTAAATCGAGGCATCGGTGGCGTAGCGGCCCCGGTCGGCGGGCGAGAACAGCACCTCGCCGCGGGTTTCGGTGGCAAGCCGCGCCGCCAGCCGGCCTGCGACTTCGTTGCTGAGCTGCGAAACGCTGTCATAGGCCTGGGCCGCAGTCTGTTGCGTGCCATTCAGGGGCAGGGCAGCGTTCATTTCAGGCTTTCGTACCGGCTTGTCGGGTTGCAGCGGCAGCCCGCAGCTGCTCGAGCACCACATCGCGCTTGTTGTCCAGGTGGCTCAGGAGCACGGCGCGCATGACGGCCGGGTCGCGGGCGCTGAGCGCGTCAATCATCTGCTCATGCTCCTTCATGGCGCGCTTCCATTTGTCTTCATCCTGGTTGGAACGAAAGCGCAGGGCTTGCAGCCGGGCGTTCACCTGGTTGTAGGTGGCGGTCAGCACCGGGTTCTTGGCGGCGTTGTTGATGGCGCGGTGAATGGCCGCATTGAGCCGGTAGTAGTTCGACAAATCGCGCCGCGTGTAAGCGGCCATCATCTCGAAGTGCATGGCCCGGATCTCGGCCAGCTCGCCGTCGGTGATGCGCTGGGCCGCCAGTTCGCCGGACTGGGCCTCGAGCCCGGCCATCACCTCAAAGGTGTTGAGCACGTCGGCTTCGCTCAGCTCCACCGCAATCGCGCCGCGGTTCGGCAGCAATTCCACCAGGCCCTCGGCGGCCAGCATCTTGATGGCTTCGCGCAGCGGGGTGCGCGACACATTGAGCACCTCGCACAGTTCGCGTTCGTTGAGCTTGGCGCCGGGCGCTATGCGGTTTTCCACCAGCATCTGGCGCAGGCGCTGCGCCACCTGTTCATGCAGCGCGGCGCGCGGAATGGCAATGATTTCAGCAGTCATGATTAAATTTTGTATTCAAAAAACACGGCTGTCAAACCAAAATTTTCATGAATGAAGTCATTGACAAATGAATTTTGTATGCAAAAAATTGAGGCCTCTGACAAAGGAGCAACCCTACATGCTGACACTCGACTTTCACCCCACGGGCCGCCATTTCCTGCAAATTCCAGGGCCGTCGCCCGTGCCCGACCGCATCCTGCGGGCCATGAGCCTGCCGACCATCGACCATCGCGGCCCCGAGTTCGGCGCCCTGGGGCTCAAGGTGCTGGCCGACATCCGACAAATCTTCCAGACCAAGCACCCCGTCGTCATCTACCCGGCTTCCGGCACCGGGGCCTGGGAAGCCGCGCTGAGCAATGTGCTGAGCCCGGGCGACCAGGTGCTGATGTACGAGACCGGCCACTTCGCGACGCTGTGGAACAAGATGGCCACGCGGCTCGGCCTCAAGACCGAGTTTCTGAGCTATCCGGGCAAGGACGAGCATTTGCCCATGGCCGCAGGCTGGCGGCGCGGCGTGCAGGCGCACCAAATCGAGGAGCGTCTGAAGGCTGACACCCAGCACAGCATCAAGGCTGTCTGTGTGGTCCACAACGAAACCTCGACTGGCGTCACAAGCAATATCGCTGCAATGCGCCGCGCCATCGATGCCGCCGGGCACCCGGCCCTGCTGCTGGTGGACACGATCTCGGGCCTGGCTTCGGCCGACTACCGGCATGACGAGTGGGGCGTGGACGTGACCGTGAGCGGTTCACAAAAAGGCCTGATGCTGCCGCCGGGCATCAGCTTCAACGCCTTGTCACCCAAGGCCCTGGAGGCCAGCAAGGCGGCCAGGCTGCCCAAGTCGTTCTGGGCCTGGGACGAAATCATCGAGATGAACCA
>JBOHHM010000271.1:0-15698 GCA_050725495.1 Burkholderiaceae bacterium
CCTTCGACCTGCCGGGCACCACCCGCGATGCGATCACCGTGCCTTTCGAGCGCGATGGCCAGCGTTTCGAGCTGATCGACACCGCCGGTTTGCGCCGCAAGGGCAAGGTGTTCGAGGCGATCGAGAAATTCTCGGTGGTTAAGACCTTGCAGGCGATCGAGTCGGCCAATGTCGTGCTGCTGTTGCTGGACGCCACGCAGGGCGTGACTGACCAGGACGCGCACATTGCGGGCTATGTTTTGGAGAGCGGCCGCGCGGTGGTGCTGGCGGTCAACAAGTGGGATGCGGTGGACGACTACCAGCGTGAGATGGTGCAGCGCTCCATCGAAACCCGGCTGGCCTTCCTCAAATTTGCCACGATCCACTTCATTTCGGCCAAGAAGCGGCAGGGTCTGGGGCCCGTCTGGGCTTCCATTGCCCAGGCGCACAAGGCGGCCACCTGCAAGATGTCGACGCCGGTGCTGACCCGCTTGCTGCTGGAGGCCGTGCAGTTCCAGTCGCCCAAGCGGGCCGGCATGTTCCGGCCCAAGCTGCGCTATGCCCACCAGGGCGGCATGAATCCACCCGTGATCGTGATCCACGGCAATTCGCTGGAGCACGTCACTGACGCCTACAAGCGCTTCCTGGAAGGCCGGTTCCGCAAGGAGTTCGACCTGGTGGGCACGCCGCTGCGCATTGAGATGAAGACTTCGCGCAATCCCTACGCCGACAAGGAGTCGGGCTGAGCTGCAATGGTGTTCCGCCAACGCTGGCAAGGGATTCGAGGGCTGCGCGCTTGCACTGCAGCTGTGCTGTGGTAAGGTGTGACTTCCAACAACATTTTCTTGAACACGGAGAATATCGTGAGCAACAAAGGGCAACTACTACAAGACCCCTTCCTCAATGCCTTGCGTCGTGAGCATGTGCCGGTGTCGATTTACCTGGTCAACGGCATCAAGCTCCAGGGTCAGATTGAGTCTTTTGACCAGTATGTCGTGCTGCTGCGCAACACGGTGACGCAGATGGTGTACAAGCATGCCATCTCGACCATCGTGCCGGGACGAGCCGTGAGTTTTTCCGCGGCGGAAGGCGCCGAGCCTGCTAGCGGTGCCGCCTGATTTTGCAGGCTGTTTGTTCCTGTGGAACCAGGGCGGCGAGTGCAACCCCTGATTCGCTGACTTGAATTTGCCCGATTCGCTTGATCGACAGCCCGCTCCGGTTCTTCTGGTGGGGGTTGATTTTGGTTTGCCGCATTTTGACGGCGAGCTCGAAGAGCTGGGCCTACTGGCGCAAACAGCCGGGCTGAAGCCGGTCGCTCGCCTCACCTGCAAGCGCAAGGCGCCTGACGCTGCACTGTTCGTAGGCAGCGGCAAGGCGAACGAAATCAAGCAGTTGGCGCAGGCCCAGGGCGCCACCGAGGTGCTGTTTGACCAGGCCTTGAGTCCGGCTCAGCAGCGCAATCTTGAGCGCGAACTGAACCTGCCGGTCAACGACCGGACACTGCTGATCCTGGAAATCTTTGCCCAGCGTGCGCGCAGCCACGAAGGCAAGCTCCAGGTCGAGCTGGCCCGTCTGCAGTACCTGAGCACCCGGCTGGTGCGGCGCTGGTCCCACCTGGAGCGCCAGCGAGGCGGCCTCGGCACGCGGGGCGGCCCCGGCGAGACCCAGATCGAACTGGACCGCCGCATGATTGGCGAGGCCATCAAGCGGACCCGGGAGCGTTTGCAAAGGGTCAAGCGTCAGCGCCACACCCAGCGGCGCCAGCGCGAGCGGCGCGACACCTTCAACATTTCGCTGGTCGGCTACACCAATGCGGGCAAGTCCACGCTGTTCAATGCGCTGGTGAAAGCCCGGGCCTATGTGGCCGACCAGTTGTTTGCCACGCTGGACACGACCACGCGCCACCTCTATCTGGGCGAGGCGGGGCGATCCGTGTCTTTGTCCGACACGGTGGGATTTATCCGCGACTTGCCGCACGGGCTGATCGACGCCTTCCGCGCGACGCTGCAGGAAGCGGCAGACGCTGACCTGTTGCTGCATGTGGTGGACGCATCCAACCCCAACCATCCCGAGCAGA
The DNA here is from genome assembly GCA_050725495.1 of Burkholderiaceae bacterium. GTDB lineage: Bacteria > Pseudomonadota > Gammaproteobacteria > Burkholderiales > Burkholderiaceae_C > JBOHHM01. The sequence continues at coordinate 2,057 of JBOHHM010000271.1, forward strand.
TTGGCGAGGTGCAGCGGGTGCTGGCGGAAATCGGCGCGATGAATGTGCCGCAGCTTTTGGTGTTCAACAAACTCGACGCCCTTGAGAAAGGGCAGCGGCCGCTGCAATTGCACGACATGTTTGACATGGACGGCGTGCGCGTTCCGCGTTGGTTTGTCAGTGCTTGCAGCGGCGAGGGCCTGGCCGGGCTGCGCCAGCAACTGGCCGACACTGCGGCCAGCAAGGCGGCATTCGCGGAGTCCCCGGAGCATGTCCCTGAATTTCATGAGACCGCTGGCTGATTGTGCACAATCCGGTTACGACATAAAAAGAGACGCAAGCGCATGAATCTCAATCTAAGGGCCCTCAGGTGGGCCGAGTTGCAAGGCCGCATCAGGGGCATGTTCAATTTGAATGACCCCCGGTGGGGGCGGGGTGACGACAAGCCCGCCGAGGGCGGCGATGCCAATGCGCCCAAGCCGGACGAGCCGCCTGCGCCCGGGCCGCAGCCCAACGGCCAGGGGCGCGGCCAGGGCCCGAATCAAGGACCGCCCGATCTGGATGAGCTCTGGCGCGACTTCAACCGCAAGCTGGGCGGATTGTTCGGTGGGGTCAGCGGACGTGGCCCCAGTGGCAGCGGTCCGGGCAATGGCAGCTATCAGCCTAACATGAAGAGTGCGGGCATGGGCGTCGGACTGGTCGCCGGCGTGGTTGTGCTGATCTGGCTGGGTACCGGGTTCTTCATCGTTCAGGAAGGCCAGCAGGCCGTCATCACCCAGTTTGGCAAATACAAGTCGACGGTGGGGGCCGGTTTCAACTGGCGCCTGCCTTATCCGGTCCAGCGTCATGAACTGGTGTTCGTGACCCAGATCCGTTCGGTCGATGTGGGTCGCGACACGGTGATCAAGGCCACCGGTTTGCGCGAATCGGCGATGCTGACGGAAGACGAAAACATCGTGGAGATCAAGTTTGCCGTTCAGTACCGTCTGAACGATGCGCGGGCTTATCTGTTTGAAAGCAAGAACCCGGCGGAGGCCGTGGTTCAGGCTGCGGAAACGGCGGTGCGCGAGGTGGTGGGCAAGATGCGCATGGACACGGCGCTGGCGGAAGAGCGCGACCAGATTGCGCCCCGGGTTCGCAGCCTGATGCAGACCATCCTGGACCGCTACAAGGTCGGGGTGGAAGTGGTGGGGATCAATCTGCAGCAAGGCGGCGTGCGCCCGCCCGAGCAGGTGCAGGCGGCGTTTGACGATGTGCTCAAGGCGGGCCAGGAGCGCGAACGCGCCAAGAACGAGGCTCAGGCCTATGCCAACGACGTGATCCCGCGCGCCGGCGGCTCGGCCTCCCGCCTGAAAGAGGAGTCCGAGGCCTACAAGGCTCGCATCGTGGCGCAGGCCCAGGGTGACGCGCAGCGTTTTCGCGCGGTGCTGGCCGAGTACCAAAAGGCGCCGCAGGTCACGCGCGATCGCATGTACCTGGACGCGATGCAGCAGATTTACGGCAACGTCACCAAGGTTCTGGTCGAGTCGCGCCAGGGTTCCAATCTGCTGTATCTCCCGCTGGACAAGATCATGCAAATGTCGGCGCCAGCCGGGGCAGCTACCGACGCCTCGACGCTCCCCGGCGCAGCGCCACCGCCAGCCCCGGCGGCGCCGACGCCTTTGCCGAGCACCGATGCACGTGCGCGCGATGGATCGCGCACGCGCGAGCGCGAATCACGCTAGGGAGTAGATCGTGAACAGAATTGGTTTTATTGCTTCTTCCTTCCTGGTGGTGCTGGCGCTGCTGAGCTCGATGCTGTTCGTTGTGGACCAGCGGCAGTTCGGCGTGGTCTATGCGCTCGGGCAGATCAAGGAAGTGATCACCGAGCCGGGGCTGAATTTCAAGCTGCCGCCGCCGTTCCAAAACGTGTCCTACATCGACAAGCGCCTGCTGACGCTGGACAGCACCGATACCGAGCCCATGCTGACGGCGGAAAAGCAGCGCGTCGTGATCGACTGGTTTGTGCGCTGGAGGATCACGGATCCGTCCGAGTACATCCGCAACGTGGGGCTGGACGAAAACGCCGGCGCGACCCAGCTCAACCGCGTGGTGCGCAACGCGTTCCAGGAGGAAGTCAACAAGCGCACCGTCAAGGAGCTGTTGTCGCTCAAGCGCGAGGCCCTGATGTCGGATGTGAAGCGCGAGGTGCTGGAGGCCGTGCGCGGCGCCAAGCCCTGGGGCGTGGATGTGGTGGACGTGCGGATCACGCGGGTGGACTACGTGGATGCGATCACCGAGTCGGTCTACCGCCGCATGGAGGCCGAGCGCAAGCGCGTGGCCAACGAGCTGCGCTCCACCGGGGCGGCTGTGGGGGAAAAAATCCGTGCCGATGCCGACCGCCAGCGTGAAGTGATCGTGGCCAACGCCTACCGTGACGCCCAGAAGATCAAGGGCGAGGGCGATGCCGAGGCGGCCCGCATTTATGGCGAAGCCTTTGGCCGCGACCCCCAGTTCGCGCAGTTCTACCGCAGCTTGGAGGCCTATAAATCCAGCTTCGGCAAGAAGAGTGACGTGATAGTGCTGGACCCGTCCTCGTCCGAGTTCTTCAAGATCTTCCGTGGCAGCAGCGCTCCCGTGCCTGCGAAGAAATAGGTCTTGGACAGCGATACCTTCTGGACGGCGCTTGCTCTGGTGCTGGTGATCGAGGGGCTGCTGCCGTTGCTCTCGCCTGGCCGCTGGCGGCGCATGTTCCAGCAGATCATGCAGCTGCACGATGGCCAGATCCGCTTCTTTGGCCTGTGCAGCATCCTGGCCGGCCTGTTGCTGATTTGGATGCTGGCCTAAAAGGCGGCCTGCAAGCCCGGTAGAATCACGTTTTCAACAGCCTCCCCATCCCCATGTCTGCCTGGGTCCTGCCGGATCACATCGCCGATGTTTTGCCTTCCGAGGCCCGGCACATCGAAGAAGTCCGCCGCGAATTGCTCGATACGGCCCGTAGCTACGGCTACGAGCTGGTCATGCCGCCTCTGTTGGAGCACCTGGAGTCCCTGCTCACGGGCACCGGCGAAGCGCTGGATTTGCAGACCTTCAAGCTGGTCGATCAGCTCTCGGGGCGCATGATGGGCCTGCGCGCCGATACCACGCCACAGGTGGCCCGCATCGATGCCCACCTGCTCAACCGCAGCGGCGTGGCCCGCCTGTGCTACTGCGGCCCGGTGCTGCACACCCGTCCCGACCGGCCGCACGCCACGCGCGAGCCCTTGCAGTTTGGCGCCGAAATCTACGGCCATGCAGGCCACGAGGCCGACCTGGAAGCCTTGCTGCTGGCACTCGACAGCCTGAAGGCGGCACAGGTTCAGGACCTGAGCGTGGACATGGGCGATGCCCGTATCGTGCGCTCCTTGCTCGCCGGCGTACCGGTGGACGCGGGCACGCTGGCTCAGGTGCATGCGGCGCTGGCGGCCAAGGACAGCAGTGAACTGGCCGCGCTGACCCAGGGATTCCCGGCCGCCTCGCGCGAGGCCCTGCTCGCGCTGGTGCAGCTCTATGGCGACGAACAGGTGCTGGTCGAGGCTGAAAAGGCCATGAAGTCCACGCCGATCGTGCGTGAGGCGCTGTCCAATTTGAAGTGGCTGGCCGCTCATCTGAACGGTGCCAAGGTCACTTTTGACCTGGCCGATCTGCGCGGTTATGCCTACTACAGCGGGGCCCGCTTTGCCATCTATGCCCAGGGTGCCAGCGGCGCCCTGGTGCGCGGCGGCCGCTATGACGAAGTGGGGGCGGTGTTTGGCCGCAACCGGCCGGCCGTGGGCTTCAGCCTTGACGTCAAGGAACTCGTGGGCGTGGTCGCCCCGCGCCCGCTCAGGGCGGCGATTCGGGCGCCCTGGGGTGAAGCGGCGGATCTGCGCGCGGCCATTGCCTCGCTGCGCAGCCGCGGCGAAACCGTGGTCTGCGTGCTGCCGGGCCACGAGAGTGAAGTCGATGAATTCCATTGCAACCGCGAGCTGGTGCAGGCCGCGGGGCAGTGGATCGTGAAAGCCATTTGAGAGAGTTTGAGATGAACACAACCAAAGGACGCAACGTCGTCGTCGTCGGCACCCAATGGGGCGACGAAGGCAAGGGCAAGCTGGTCGACTGGCTGACCGAAAGCGCGCAGGGCGTGGTGCGCTTCCAGGGCGGCCACAACGCCGGCCACACGCTGGTGATCAACGGCGTCAAGACCGCGCTGCACCTGATTCCCAGCGGCATCATGCGTCCCGGCGTCAAGTGCTACATCGGCAACGGCGTCGTGCTGTCGGCCGCCAAGTTGCTCGAGGAAATCGAGGGCTTGGAAAAAGCCGGTGTCGAGGTGCGTTCGCGCCTGCGCATCAGCGAGGCCTGTCCGCTGATCCTGCCATTTCATGCGGCGCTGGACGTGGCGCGCGAAGCGGCGCGCGAGAAGGGTGGCAACGTCAAAATCGGCACGACGGGCCGCGGCATTGGCCCGGCCTACGAGGACAAGATCGCCCGCCGCGCGCTGCGCGTGCAGGACCTCAAGCACCCGGAGCGCTTTGCCGCCAAGCTGCGCGATCTGCTGGACTTGCACAACCATGTGCTGACCACCTACCTGGATGCGCCGGCCGTCGATTTCGACTCCGTTTACGCCGAAGCCATGCGTCATGCCCAGCTGTTGAAGCCCATGATGGCCGACGTCTCGCGCGAGCTCAACGAGGCGCACCTGCATGGCGACAACCTGCTGTTCGAAGGCGCCCAGGGCACCTTGCTCGACGTGGACCACGGCACCTATCCGTTCGTCACCTCCAGCAACTGCGTGGCCGGCAACGCCGCGGCGGGCGCCGGTGTCGGGCCCGGCATGCTGCACTACATCCTGGGCATCACCAAGGCCTATTGCACCCGCGTCGGCGGCGGCCCCTTCCCCACCGAACTCGACTGGGAAACGCCCGGCACAGTCGGTTATCACCTGAGCACCGTGGGGGCTGAAAAAGGCGTGACCACGGGGCGCAGCCGCCGTTGTGGCTGGTTCGATGCGGCGCTGCTCAAGCGCTCGGCCCAGGTCAATGGCCTGTCGGGCCTGTGCATCACCAAGCTCGACGTGCTCGACGGCATCAAGGAACTGCTGCTGTGCACCGGCTACGAGCTCGACGGCGAGCTGATCGACATCCTGCCCATGGGCGCCGACGAGATCGCGCGCTGCAAGCCGGTCTATGAAACCCTGGAAGGCTGGAGCGAATCCACCGTCGGTGTCACGCAGTACGACAAGCTGCCGGTCAACGCGCGCCTGTACCTGCAGCGCATCGAGCAGGTGACCGGTGTGCCGATCGACATGATCTCCACCAGCCCGGACCGCGACCACACCATCATGATGCGCCATCCCTATCTGGCGGATTAGCAGTCAAATCAGCCTGTAGCCCATATGTTGCGGGCGCCAAGCGCTATTAATTCAGGAGCAACCCCATGTTGACGGAAGACGGCAAACACCTGTATGTGAGCTACGACGAGTACCACAACCTGATCGAGAAGCTTGCGCTCAAGATCCATCAGTCGGGCTGGCAGTTTGACACCATCCTGTGCCTGGCGCGCGGTGGCATGCGCCCCGGCGACATCCTCTCGCGCATTTTCGAAAAGCCGCTGGCCATCATGTCGACCAGCTCCTACCGCGCCGATGCCGGCACGGTGCAGGGTCATTTGGACATTGCGCGCTTCATCACCACGCCCAAGGGCGAGATCGCCGGCAAGGTGCTGCTGGTGGACGATCTGGCCGATTCCGGCCACACGCTCAACGCCGTGATCAAGATGCTCAAGACCAGTTACCAGCCGATCACCGAACTGCGCAGCGCGGTGATCTGGACCAAGGGTGTCTCCAGCTTCACGGCCGACTATTCGGTGGAGTTCCTGCCGACCAATCCCTGGATTCACCAGCCGTTCGAGAGCTACGACACGCTGCGTCCGGAGCAGCTCAAGGCCAAATGGACAGTTTGAGCGGCTGATGCGGCACAGACAACGCGCGGGAGCCAAGCTCCCGTTTTTTTTGGTTTCGGCGCTACGATCGGCGCATGGCCAAGCTTTCGACTGAACTGATCCACCATCCCTACACGCCGCCCGGCGGTTTTGCCGCACCGCAGCCTGGCGTCTTCAAGGCCTCCACCGTCATCTTCCCCAATGTCGCTGCCATGCGCAGCCGCGACTGGAAGCACAAGACCGGTTATTCCTATGGCCTGCTCGGCACCCCCACCACGTTCTTGCTCGAAGAGCGACTGTGCGCGCTCGAAGGGGGCCGCCAGTGCCTGCTGCTGCCCAGTGGCCTGGCCGCGATCGCCAACGTGAGCCTGGCGCTGCTCAAGACAGGCGACGAGGTGCTGCTGCCCGACAACGCCTACGGTCCCAACAAGGCGCTGGCCGCCGGTGAGCTCCAGGCCTGGGGCATTTCGCACCAACTCTATGACGCGATGAACCCGGCCGATCTGGAGCGCAAGATCAGCGCGAAAACCCGGCTGGTCTGGCTGGAAGCGCCCGGCTCGGTGACCCTGGAGTTTCCCGACCTGCCGCAGCTGGTGCGCGTCTGCCGCGCCAAGGGCGTGACGGCGGCTCTGGACAACACCTGGGGCGCCGGTTTGGCGTTCCGCCCGTTCGAGCTGGGCCCGGGGCTTGGCGTGGACATTTCTGTCCAGGCCCTGACCAAGTACCCCAGCGGCGGCGGCGACATGCTGATGGGCAGCGTGATCACCTGCGATGAGGCCCTGCATCTGCAGATCAAGCACACCCATATGCGCATGGGCTGGGGCGTGGGGGCCAACGATGTCGAGGCGATTTTGCGCTCCCTGCCGAGCATGGGCTTGCGCTACCGGGCCCATGACAGCGCGGCCCGCGAATTGGCCCGCTGGCTGCAAGACAGGCCGGAAATCGCGCAGGTGCTGCATCCCGCCCTGGAAGGCTCGCCCGGCCATGAGCATTGGCGGGCCCTCTGCGGGCCGGCCGACAGTGCAGCCGGGCTGTTCTCGGCGGTGTTCCATGAGCGCTACAACACGACACAGGTGGACCGGTTTTGCGACAGCCTCCAGCGGTTCAAGCTCGGCTATTCCTGGGGCGGACCGATGAGCCTGGTGGTGCCCTATGACGTCGCGCTGATGCGTTCCGCGGATGTGAGGGCCTGGCCCCACAAGGGTATGCTCGTGCGGTTTTCGGTCGGTTTGGAGGCCGTCGAAGACCTGCGCGCCGATCTGGCAATCGCACTGGCGGCCCTGTGATTTTTGCCGTTGGCGCTTGGGGGCGGGGGCGTTTATCGCGTACATTGATAGACCCGAGTCAACTCATGCACAGAAACGGAAGGCCCCGTGGCAACCCCCAATTACGGATATGAAAAGCGCCAGAAAGAGTTGGCCAAAAAGCGCAAGAAAGAAGAAAAGCTGAAGGCCAAGGCCGAGCGCAAAACCGGTGGTCCGGCGCAGGACGATGCCCCGCAGGAGGGCACTGAATCGGCCGAGTTGCCTGATCAGACGCCCAATACTCCCGTCCAGCCCTGAGTCTTCACCTCGGCAGCCAGCCCAGCCCCTTGGCGGGCGGGCTCAGGACATGGAGCCGGTCGGCGGCGTCAGTCGCTGCCGGGGTCTGCGGGCGAGCGCCGTCCCGCGCCCCGCCCATCCGCCAGCCGCCACCCGCTTCGTCATGCCGTTTCCTCGATGATTTTTTGGGCCAATCGGCTCATGGTCGTCACCGAGCGGTCTTGGACTGCTATTTTTTTTGAAGTGCCGTACTGCGCAAAGTTGCGCTGCATCGACTCGGCATAACCTGGGTCGTAGTGCCGGGCGAGCAGCTCGCGCACCACGGCCTGGATCTGCCCGGCCTGGACCTGGTCGCGCCAGCCCTGGACCACGGCCTTGCCGCGCAGCTCGGTCAGCGCCGCAAGCCGATCGCAAAACAGCGCGGTGTCCTGCACGAAGAAGCTGTAGTCCTCCAGCAGCAGGGCGACGCGCTCGTCGTCGCTCAGCTGCAGGTCCAGGCAGGGGCTGGCGCGCATCGCGCTCATCAGCCCGTCCGGCACCGCGAGGTTGCCCACTTTCTTGCTCTCGCTCTCCACAAACACCGGGCGCGCCGGGTCAAAGCGGCGCAGCGCGTCCCATACCAGGGTGTCAAAACGCTTTTGCGAGGGCTGGGGCTGGCCCGGAATCATGCCGAGAACCGAGCTGCGGTGGCTGGCCAGCGCTTCGAGGTCCAGCACCTGCGCGCCAGTCGCCGCCAGCGCATGGAGCAGTCGCGTTTTTCCCGAGCCGGTCGGTCCGCAAACCACCTGGTAGCGCAGCCGCTGTGCCAGCTCCGGGAGGCTGGCCAGCACCGAGCCGCGAAACGCCTTGTAGCCGCCTTCGACCACGGACACGTGAAAGCCGATCTGGTCCAGCACCAGCGCCAGCGAGCCACTGCGCTTGCCGCCGCGCCAGCAGTAAAGCAGCGGCTGCCAGTTCTTTGGAGTGTCCAGCAACTCGCGCTCGATGTGGCGCGCGATATTGGCGGCCACCAGGGCGGCGCCGCGCTTTTTCGCCTCGAACGGGCTGACCTGCTTGTAGAGGGTGCCGATCAGCTTGCGCTCATCGTTGTTGAGCGAGGGCCAGTTCAGGGCGCCCGGAAGATGGTCTTCGACATACTCGCCCTCGCTGCGCGCGTCGATGATCGCGCTGAAGGCGTCGAGCTGCGCCATGGCCTGGGAGGCCGGGATGACATGCACGCTCACTGGCTATGTGCCCCCAGGGGCTTCGCCCTGCCCCCCGAGGGGACGCCGCCGGTTTGAGGCGGCTCGGCACCGGCTAGCAGCTTCTTCAGTTCGGGCCAGACATTGTTCAGCATGGTCGGCTGGGCCTCTTCCTTGGGGTGAATGCGGTCGCTCTGGAACAGCTTGGTCGGATCTGCCACGTCGGCGATGCCCTTGAGGAAAAACGGCACGACAGGCACCTTGTTGGCTTTTGCCACTGTCTCAAACAGTGCGGCAAACCGGTTGGCGTAGTCGCTGCCGTAGTTGGGCGGCACCTGCATGCCGACCAGCAGCACTTTGGCGCCGGTTTTCTGGGCGGCCTGGGTCATCTGGTTCAGGTTGTCTTCGGTCATCGCCAGCGGCAGGCCGCGCAGCGCGTCGTTGGCGCCGAGCTCGATGATCACCTGGGTCGGCTGGTGCTGCGCCAGCAGGGACGCCAGGCGTGAGCGCCCGCCCGAGGTGGTTTCGCCGCTGACGCTGGCGTTGCGGACCTGGGCTGTGATCTTCTCGGCCGCCAGGCGCTGCTCCAGCAGGGCGACCCAGCCGCTGCCGCGTTTGAGGCCATACTCGGCGCTCAGGGAGTCGCCCAGGACCAGGATGGTCTTGCCAGCAGGCCTGCTTTGGGCCAGCGATGTCCCCAGAGACAGGCCAGCCGCCGCGCTCACGATAAAGTGTCGTCGATCCAAAACACAGAACCTTTCATGTCCGAAACTGTTGACCCCCACGCTACGCTGCCCCCCGAGGGGGCCTTCGCCGCCGAACCCATTATTGCCGTGGAGCAGGTCTTCAAGTCCGTGACCGACTCCACCGGCACGCTCGACATTTTGCGCGATATTGACTTCGCGCTGGCGCCCCGGGAAACCGCCGCGATCGTCGGCGCTTCCGGCTCGGGCAAGAGCACGCTGCTGTCCATCATTGCCGGTCTGGACACGCCCACCAAGGGAACGGTGCGGCTGGCCGGCCAGGACTTGTTTGCCATCGACGAAGACGAGCGCGCCGCGCTGCGGGCTCGCAAAGTCGGCTTTGTGTTTCAGAGCTTTCAGCTCATGGGCAACCTGACGGCGCTGGAAAACGTGATGCTGCCGCTGGAGCTGGCCGGCCGCCGCGACTCGCGCCGAGCCGCCACCGAGATGCTGGCCCGCGTGGGCCTGTCGCAGCGGCTGGGCCACTACCCCAAGGTGTTGTCCGGCGGCGAGCAGCAGCGCGTGGCGCTGGCCCGCGCCTTTGTCGTGCAGCCGGCCGTGCTGCTGGCCGACGAGCCCACCGGCAGCCTGGACTTTGCCACCGGCGAGAAGGTCATGGCGCTGATGTTCGAGCTCAACCGCGAACTCGGCACGACCCTGGTGCTGGTCACGCACGACAGCGCGATTGCGGCGCGCTGCGAGCGGCGCATCACCATCGATGCGGGGCGCATTGCCGCCCACGACTGGGCGCCCATAGACTGAGCGTCGATAATCGACGCATGTCTTCCCCCAAAGTCCTGTTCGGCTTTCATGCCGTGGGCGTGCGCCTGAAAACCGCGCCGCAGTCCATCATCGAAATCTATTACGAGCCGACGCGCCGCGACGCGCGCATGCGGCAGTTCCTGGAGCGTGCCAACGAGGCCGGCGCGCGCCTGATCGAAGCCGACGGCCTGCGCCTGTCCAAGCTGGCCGGCAGCCATGGCCACCAGGGTGTGGCCGCGCGGGTGCAGGCGCTGGCTCCCGCGCGCTCACTGGACGACCTGCTCGATCAGCTTGCATCGGGCAGCGGCGAGCCGCCCCTGTTGCTGGTGCTCGATGGCGTGACCGACCCGCACAACCTGGGTGCCTGCCTGCGCGTGGCCGACGGCGCGGGCGCGCACGCCGTGATCGCGCCCAAGGACCATGCGGTGGGCCTCAACGCCACCGTGGCCAAGGTGGCCAGCGGCGCGGCCGAGACCATGCCCTATTTCATGGTGACCAATCTGGCGCGCACGCTGGGCGAGCTCAAGGAGCGCAATATCTGGTGCGTAGGCACCAGCGACGACGCGCCCAAAACGGTCTACCAGGCCGACCTCAAGGGGCCGGTGGCCCTGGTGCTGGGCGCCGAAGGCCCGGGCATGCGCCAGCTCACACGCAAGACCTGCGACGAGCTGGTCAGCATCCCGATGCGCGGCGCGGTGGAGAGCCTCAACGTCTCGGTGGCCAGCGGCATCTGCCTGTACGAAGCCTTCCGTCAGCGCAGCTGAGGATGGAGTGAATCCCATGTTTGCTATGACATTGATAGCGAGACGCGCCTGTTTCATGGGGGCCGCAGCCGTTTTTCTTCTTGCGGCCTGCACCCAGGAGCAGCAGAACAAGATCAGCCGCGACATCCAGAACTGGACCGGCACCAACGGCGTGCTCGAGGTCTATGCGGGCGACAAGCTGGTGCGCCGCTTTTTGAAGATCAACAAGCTCAGCACCGCCCTGGGCACCGATGACGGCAAGCCCCGCGCCTACCGCTACGGCTACGGCGTGCTCGACGAAAACCTGAATCTGGTCGCCGATCCGGGCGAGAAAAAGCTCTACTTCGAGATCAGCGACCACACGAACTACGTGTTCTTCGACAACCCGCGCTGAGATTTGAGCTTCAGGCGCTGGCCTGGTCGAGCAAGGCGATGGCCTCGGCGTCCAGCCTGATCCGGGTCGCGCCCGCCAGTTCATGCAGCTGCTGCAGCGAGGTGGCGCTGGCAATCGGCGCGGTCACGCTGGGCCGCGCCATCTGCCAGGCCAGCGCCACCTGGCCGGGCTTGGCGTCGACGCGAGCCGCCACCTCGTCAAGCGCCGCCAGGATGCGCAGGCCGCGCTCATTGAGGTATTTGGCGGTGGTGGTCTTGCCGCGCGCGCTCTTGGCAGCGTCGGCGGCGCTGCGGTACTTGCCGGTCAGGAAGCCCGCCGCCAGTGCGTAGAAATTGATCACGCCGACATCGTGTTTGACGCACAGCGGTTCCAGCTCGTCCTCAAACACCGCGCGGTCGTACAGGTTGTACAGCGGCTGCAGGCTCTCATAGCGCGGCAGTCCGTGCTTCTCGCTGACCTGCAGCGCCTGCGCCAGGCGCGGCGCGCTGTAGTTGGAGGCGCCGATGGCGCGCACCTTGCCGGCGCGGATCAGGTCGCCGTAAGCGCCCAGCGTGTCTTCCAGCGGGATATCGGCATCGTCGTCGTGGGACTGGTAAAGGTCGATGTAGTCCGTCTGCAGGCGGCGCAGCGAGTCATCCACGGCCTGTCGGATGTAGGCCGGCTTGAGGCCCAGCTTGCCCTCGCCCATGTCCTTGCCGACCTTGGTGGCCAGCACGACGCGATGGCGCTTGCCGCTGCGCTTGAACCACTTGCCAAGGATGGTTTCCGATTCGCCGCCTTGGTGCCCCGGCACCCAGCGGGAATAGACATCGGCCGTGTCGACGAAATCGAGGCCCGCATCGACCCAGGCATCGAGCAGTGAGAACGAGGTGGCCTCGTCGGCCGTCCAGCCGAAGACGTTGCCGCCAAAAGCCAGGGGAGACACTTGCAGGCCGGAGCGGCCCAATGGACGCTTGTTCATGTCAGCTTCCTCCGAAGTCACGGGTTGGAGACAAGGTGATGGTTGCGAGTCGCATCGGATCTGCGACCTTGTAAGCATACGCCTTGCGGCGGGCCGTTGGTACTCTCAGACCCAGCCCCAAGCCCCCAGCGCCGCACCCGCGGCCAGCAGCCACAGCAGGTGGACCCTGGTGCGCCAGACGATCAGCGCCGTGACCGCCGTCACCAGCCATAGCGGCCAATGCTTGACCGCGGCATGGCTGCCCGCGGCCAGGATCCAGGCGGTGGCCACCAGCAGGGCGATCACGATGGGCGCCATGCCCTGCTTGAAAGCGCGCACGGCGCGCAGCTCGCGGTTGCGGTGGCCCCAGCGAGCCGCGAGATAGGTCAGCGTGGTGCTGGGCAGCATGATGCCCACCATGGTGGCGGCCATGCCCAGCAGGGCGGTCCACAGGCCCCCCGCATTCAAGCCCACGTTCCAGCCCAGCAAGGCGACGAACAGCACGTTGGGTCCGGGCGCGGCCTGGGCAATGGCGATCGAGGCATTGAACTGAGGGTCGCTGAGCCAGCGCTGCTGATCCACCAGGTAGCGGTGCATGTCCGGGGCCGTCGTGATGGCGCCGCCCACCGCCAGCAGCGAGAGCGAGAGGTAGTGCACGAACAGGTTGAACCAGTCGCCCGGGTTCATTGCAATGCTCATGCCGTGATCTTCCGGTAGGTCAGCAGACAGGCCAGGCCGCCCAGCACCAGCAGCACATAGGCCAGGGGCCAGCGCAGCAGCGCAATCGCGACGAAGCACAGGGCTGCCAATGCGATGCACAGGGGCAGGCCCAGCGGGTGTTTCCTGAGGGCGCCGAACAGCTTGAAGCCGGTGGCCGCGATCAGCCCGGCAGCCACGGCTGCCATGCCGCGCAAGGCGCCGGCGACAGCGGGATGGTCGGCAATGTGCGCATAGAGCAGCGCCACCAGCAGCATCACGACCAGCGGCACGACCAGCATGCCGGCCAAGGCCGCCAGCGCGCCGCGCAGGCCGAAGTAGCGGTCGCCGATCATCAGCGAGAGGTTCACCACATTGGGGCCGGGCATGATTTGCGCCACGGCCCAGTCCTCGACAAACTCCTCGCGTGTCATCCAGCGCTTTTTTTCCACGATCTCGCGCTGCACCACGGCCAGCACGCCGCCAAAGCCCTGCAGCGCAAGCAGGGTGAACGAGACAAACAGGTCGCTCAGGGAGCGGGGCCGCGGGCGGGGTTCGGGGGACGGGGCGGGCGGGGACGACGCCGGGAAGGAGCTCATCAGTGTGATTATCGGGGCTGCGCCGGCCGGCTGCGTGTGGCTAACCACAATCCGGACGCTATTAAAAAAATAGCATGCAGCGACCATCCGTCAATGGTTTCATGCAGAAAGAGGGTGCCCAGCA
>JBOHHM010000272.1:0-9799 GCA_050725495.1 Burkholderiaceae bacterium
AAGGTGGCCGGCTCGGTCAGCAAGAAAACCGACTACCTGGTGGCCGGCGCGGAGGCGGGCAGCAAGCTTGAAAAGGCACGGGAGCTGGGGGTGGCGGTGCTGGATGAAGCCGGGCTCAGGGAGCTGCTGGCATCCGCAGCTTGAGCCGTCCTGTCAGACGTTGCGCGATAATTGACCATCATGGATCGATCCACCGCCTTGGACTTGCTGACGCGGCACAAGCCTGAAATCGCGGCACAGTTTGCCGTGCGCGAGTTGTCGCTGTTTGGGTCAACGGCGCGCGGCAAGGCCCGCCAGGACAGCGACGTGGACATTCTGGTTGCCTTCGAAGGGCCGGCGACTTCGGCGCGTTTTTTCGGGCTTCAGTTCTACCTCGAAGATTTGTTGGGATGCAAGGTGGATCTCGTCACTGACAAGGCTTTGCGTGCCGAACTCAAACCCTATGTCGAGAAAGACCTGATCCATGTCTGAAGCCCAGGGGGCGGGAGTGGCACTTTTATGTGGACGACATGGCGGATTTTTGCGAGAAGGTCATGAACTACACCCAAGGCCTCGATCATGAAGCCTTTGTGAACGACGGCCTCAAGTACGACGCAACCCTTCGAAATCTGGAACTGATCGGCGAGGCGGCCACTCATGTGCCTGAGGCTGTTCGGTCGGCTGAAGCCGGCATTCCATGGCGAAAGCTCATTGCCACGCGCAATCGCCTGATTCACGCCTATCTTGGGATCGACGATGACATTGTGTGGAGCATCGTTCAGGACGATGTTCCCGTGCTGCTGCAGCAGTTGAGCAAGCTGCGTAGTCGGTTATGACTGTTCGCGACATCCTCAAAATGGGCGACCCTCGCCTGCTGCGCGTCGCCCAGCCCGTGAGGCAGTTCGATACCGCCGAGCTGCACCTGTTGGTGACCGACCTGCTTGACACCATGGCCGCCGCCAACGGCGCAGGCCTGGCGGCGCCGCAGATCGGGGTCGATTTGCAGGTCGTGATTTTCGGCGCCGACACCGTCAACCCGCGCTACCCCGATGCGCCGCTGGTGCCGCGCACCGTGCTGTGCAATCCGATGGTCACGGCCGTAGGCACGCAAGAGGAAGACGGCTGGGAAGGTTGCCTGTCGGTGCCCGGCCTGCGCGGCGTGGTGCCGCGCTGGTCAACGATTCGCTACACCGGGTTTGATCAATATGGCGACGCGATCGACCGCACGGTCGAGGGTTTCCACGCCCGCGTCGTGCAGCACGAATGCGACCACCTGATCGGCAAGCTCTACCCGATGCGCATGCGCGACTTCACGAAGTTTGGGTTTACCGAGGTGCTGTTCCCGGGGCTGGATGCGCCGCAGGACGAGTGAGGGAAGAGGTTCGGCGTTGAGCGTTGAGCGTCATCAGTAGGGTGCCCGAATCCCACGCTGAACACTCAACACCGAACACTGAACCTCTTTCCACGCCGAACACTCAACGCCGAACACTGAACCTCTTTCCACGCCGAACGCTCAACGCCGAACACTGAACCTCTTCCAACGCTCAGGCTGCCAGCGCCTCCAGCAACTCGGTCTCGATCTCGATCTGTGCCTTGTTGTGCTGCAGCTCAGGCCCGTCGATCAGGAAAGTGTCTTCGACGCGTTCGCCCAGGGTCGTGACCTTGGCGAGCTGCAGATTGATCTTGTGTTTGGCCAGCACGCGCGCGACCGAATAAAGCAGGCCGATGCGGTCGCTCGCTGAGATGCTGAGCAGCCAGCGCTGGGCTTTCTCATCGGGGTGCAGCTCCACGCGCGGCGCAATCGGAAAGCTCTTGACACGGCGCGACACCCGGCCCCGACTCGGCACTGGCAGCGGGCCGGACTCCTCGATGGTGTGGGCCAGGTCGGTTTCGACCATGCTGATGAGTTCGCGGTAATGCTCGGGCAGCAGCGAGGTCACGACCTGGAAGGTGTCGAGCGCATAGCCGTTGGTCGCGGTATGGATCTTGGCGTCCAGAATGCTGAAGCCGGCGTGCTCGAAATAGCCGCAGATGCGCGCAAACAGGTCGGGCTGGTCGTGCGTGTAGACCAGCACCTGCAGGCCTTCACCGACGGGCGACAGGCGGGCCCGCACAATGGCCTTGATCCTCTTGCCCTCGCCTGCCGAGGGGGCCGCGTCCGCATCCATTTTCCCCACGTGGCGCGACAGGTGCCGGGTATGCCAGGCAATGTCGGTGGCGTCGTGGCGCATGAAATAGCCGACATCGAGCGTGGCCCACAAGGCCTTGTGGGCCTCAAAGGGCAGGGCGTGCAGCGCCAGCAGCACCAGCGCTTCGCGTTTGCGCGCTTCGACTTCGGCGCCGGGGTCGGGCGCGCGGCCGCCCAGGGTGCGCAGCGTGTAGCGGTACAGGTCTTCGAGCAGCTTGCCTTTCCAGGCGTTCCAGACCTTGGGCGAGGTGCCGCGAATGTCGGCCACGGTCAGCAGGTACAGGGCCGTGAGGTAACGCTCGTTGCCCACGCGCCGGGCAAACGCGGCGATCACGTCCGGGTTGCTCAGGTCCTCTTTCTGGGCGATGCGGCTCATGGCCAGGTGCTCGTGGACCAGGAACTCGATCAACTGGGCGTCTTCACGGCCTATGCCATGCTGCTGGCAAAAGCGCCGCACGTCGCGCGCGCCCAGATCCGAATGGTCACCGCCGCGGCCCTTGGCAATGTCGTGAAACAGGGCCGCTGTATAGAGAATCCAGGGCTTGTCCCAGCCGGCGGCCAGCTGCGAGCAAAACGGGTATTCGTGCGCATGCTCGGCGAGGAAGAAGCGCCGGACATTGCGCAGCACCATCAGGATGTGCTGATCGACCGTGTACACATGAAACAGGTCGTGCTGCATCTGGCCCACGATCTTGCGGAACACCCAGAGGTAGCGGCCCAGCACCGAGGTCTGGTTCATCAGCCGCATGGCGTGGGTGATGCCCTGGGGCTCCTGCAGGATGCGCCTGAAGGTTTCGCGGTTGACCGGGTCGCTGCGGAACTTGCCGTCCATCACGCTGCGCACGTTGTAGAGCGCGCGCAAGGTGCGGGCCGACAGCCCCTTGAGGCCGACCGTGGTCTGGTAGAGCAGAAAGGTCTCCAGGATCGCGTGCGGCTGCTTGAGGTAAAGGTCGTCGCTGGCGACCTCGATCATGCCGGCCTTCTCCGAGAAGCGTTCGTTGATCGGGCGCGGCTCGTGGGTGCTGGGGTTGAGCCTTTCCTCGATGTTGAGCAGCAGGATCTGGTTGAGCTGGGTCACGGCCTTGGCCGCCCAGTAGTAGCGCCGCATCAGCGCTTCGCTGGCCTTGCGCGCCCCGCGCGGCTGTCCATCCGGACCAGACTCGCTGCCGTAGCCAAACGATTGGGCCACGGCGGTCTGCAGGTCAAACACCAGCCGGTCTTCGCGCCGGTGCGCTATCAGGTGCAGGCGGGCGCGGATCAGGCTCAGCAGCGCTTCGTTGCGCTTGATCTGCCTCACCTCGAACGGCGTCGCCAGCCCCTTGCGGGCCAGTTCATCCCAGGACTTGCCGAAACCCGCGGCCTTGGCCACCCACAGGATCACCTGCAGATCGCGCAGGCCCCCGGGCGACTCCTTGCAGTTGGGTTCCAGCGAGTAGGGCGTGTTTTCGAACTTGGTGTGGCGCTGGCGCAGCTCCAGCGTCTTGGCCACATAGAAGGCCTGGGGGTCCAGCGCGGCATTGAAGCGCTGGTCAAAGTCGGCAAACAGCTGCTTGCTGCCCGTGATCAGGCGCGACTCCAGCAGCGAGGTTTGCACCGTCACGTCCTTGGCCGCCTCGGCCACGCAGTCGGCCACGGTGCGCACGCTCGAGCCTATGTCCAGGCCGCTGTCCCAGCAGCTGCCGATAAAGGCCTCGATCTTGAGCCTGAGCGCCTCGTCCGAATCGGGGTCCACATCGTCGGGCAGCAGCAGCAGCACGTCGACATCGGAGTGGGGAAACAGCTCACCGCGCCCGAAACCACCGACGGCGACCAGCGCAAAGCTGGCGGGGAAAGCGGCCCGCTGCCACAGCGCCTGCAGCGCCGCATCGGCCTGCCGGGCCAGCTTCTGCAGCAAGGTCCGGATGCCGCGCGTGGACGAACCGCTGGTCTGCACCGCTTGCAGCAGTTCAGCCTTCTTGGCGCGATAGTTGCTGCGCAGGGCCTGGAGGTCGGACATGGGGGGATCAGGGGTCAGCGTTGAGCGCGGGGGAGGTCGGTTTTTTCTCGCTGAACGCTCAACGCCGAACGCTCAACCCGAGAACTCATGCATTGACAAAAGGTGGCGGCGGCGGGCTGCCGGCCGACAGGGTCAGCACCTCGTAGCCGGTGTCGGTCACCAAGACAGTGTGCTCCCACTGAGCGGACAGCGAATGGTCCTTGGTGACGATGGTCCAGCCGTCGTTGCCCCATTCCTTGACCTCGCGGCGGCCGGCGTTGATCATGGGCTCGATCGTGAAGGTCATGCCGGGTTTGAGCTCTTCGAGCGTGCCCGGCCTGCCATAGTGCAGCACCTGCGGCTCTTCATGAAAGGTGCGCCCGATGCCGTGGCCGCAGAACTCGCGCACCACGGAAAAGCCGCTGCCTTCGGCAAACTTCTGGATCGCCCAGCCGATGTCGCCCAGCCGCACGCCGGGTTTGACCTGCACGATGCCGTGCCACATGGCCTCGTAGGTGATGGCGCACAGGCGCTTGGCCGCGATCGAGGCTTCGCCGACCAGGAACATGCGGCTGGTGTCGCCGTGCCAGCCGTCCTTGATCACCGTGATGTCGATGTTGACGATGTCGCCCTTCTTGAGCAGCTTGTCGTTGGGGATGCCGTGGCAGACCACATGGTTGACGGAGGCGCACAGGCTCTTGGGGTAGGGCAGGTAGCCCGGCGGCTGGTAGCCCAGGGTGGCCGGCACCGTGCCCTGCACCCGGGTCATGTAGTCGTGCGCCAGCCGATCGAGTTCGTTGGTCGTGACGCCGGGCTTCACATGCGGTGTCAGGTAGTCCAGCACCTCGGAGGCCAGCTTGCCGGCCACGCGCATGCCCTCGATGCCCTCTGCGTCTTTATAGGTAATGCTCATGGCCGGAATTATCCCACCGGGTGCCCGGTGAGGCGGCGCCCGGCGGGTAAAATGAATGGCTTCGACGAAACCTCGTTTTCACGGACGGCTGCAGCCAACCCCATTCAGCGGTTGTTCTGTCAGCCCCACGCCAACGCAGTCCCACTCTTACCAGGCCGCCACAGTGACCCTGCACCTTACCCAGTTCGAAGGCGGCAACGCCCTCAGCGACTTCCGAGTCCAGCAACTTCTTCCCCGCCTGCAAGCCATTCACGACAGGATCAGCGGCCTGGATGCCCGCTTCGTGCACCTGGTCGCGTCAGCCGTTGCCCCGGCAGAGGCGCTCAAGGCCCAGCTCGCTGCCCTGCTGACCTATGGCGACCCGTACCGCGGAGCGGCCGAGGGTGAGCTGATCGTCGTGATGCCGCGCTTCGGCACGGTCTCGCCCTGGGCCTCCAAGGCCACCGACATTGCCCACAACTGCGGGCTGACCATCAAGCGCATCGAGCGCATCACCGAATACCGTGTCACGCTCAAGTCCGGCCTGCTCGGCAAGGCGGCGCTGACGCCCGAGCAGCGTGCCGAGATCGCTGCGCTGCTGCATGACCGCATGACCGAGAGCGTGATGTTCGACCGCACGGGGGCCGCCGGCCTGTTCACCGAGCTGCAGCCCACGCCGATGGCGCATGTCGATGTACTGGGCGCGGGCAGGGCGGCGCTGGAGCAGGCCAATGTCCAGTTCGGCCTGGCCCTGGCCGACGACGAGATCGACTACCTGGTCAAGGCCTTTCATGGCCTGCAGCGCAACCCCAGCGACGTCGAGCTGATGATGTTCGCCCAAGCCAACAGCGAGCATTGCCGCCACAAGATCTTCAACGCGAGCTTCACGATCGACGGCGTGCCGCAGGAGCGCAGCATGTTCGGCATGATCCGCCACACGCACCAGACCAGCCCGCAGCACACGGTGGTCGCGTACTCGGACAACGCCTCGGTGATGGAGGGCTCGCAGGTCGAGCGCTTCATTGCCAAATCGACCGCCAGCCCAGATGAATCGGGTGCCAGCCGCTATCAAAAGCAGAGCGCCACCAGCCATGTGCTGATGAAGGTCGAAACCCACAACCATCCGACGGCGATCTCGCCGTTCCCCGGCGCCTCGACCGGCGCGGGCGGCGAAATCCGCGACGAGGGCGCGACCGGGCGCGGCTCGCGCCCCAAGGCCGGCCTGACCGGCTTCACCGTCTCCAGGCTCTGGGGCGGCTCTTTCGGCAAGCCCGACCATATCGCGAGCCCGCTGCAAATCATGACCGAGGGCCCGCTCGGCGGCGCGGCCTTCAACAACGAGTTCGGCCGGCCCAACCTGCTGGGCTACTTCCGCGAGTACGAGCAGACCGTGGCCAGCGACGTCGACAGCATTCGCCGCGGCTACCACAAGCCCATCATGATCGCGGGCGGCTTGGGCGCGATCGACGCCGGCCTCACGAAGAAGATCGAGTTTGCGCCCGGCACGCTGCTGATCCAGCTCGGCGGCCCCGGCATGCGTATCGGCATGGGCGGTGGTGCGGCCAGCTCGATGGCCACCGGCGCCAACGCGGCCGAGCTCGACTTCGACTCGGTGCAGCGCGGCAATCCCGAGATCGAGCGCCGCGCGCAGGAGGTCATCAACCACTGCTGGGCCGAGGGCGACGCGAACCCGATTCTGGCGATCCACGACGTGGGCGCGGGCGGCCTCTCCAACGCCTTCCCCGAGCTGACGAACGACGCGGGCCGCGGCGCGCGCTTTGACCTGCGCCGCGTGCCGCTCGAAGAGTCGGGCCTGGCGCCCAAGGAGATCTGGTGCAACGAAAGCCAGGAGCGCTATGTGCTCGCGATCGCGCCTGAATCGCTGGCGCAGTTCCAGGCGTTCTGCGAGCGCGAGCGCTGCCCGTTCGCGGTGGTTGGCGTCGCGACCGAGGAGCGGGAGCTGGTGCTGGCCGAGGGTGTGCCCCTCGGCCCGACCCTCTCCCCGGCGGGGGGAGGGAGCGAATTGCCCCCTCTCCCTCTGGGGGAGGGCGGGGGTGAGGGCATGGCCGTCGACATGCCGATGAACGTGCTGCTGGGCAAGCCGCCCAAGATGCACCGCGATGTCAAGTCGGTCCGACGCGAATTCAAGCCGGTCGACCTGACCGGCGTGGCCTTGCAGCAAGCCGCGATCCAGGTGCTGAGCCACCCGACCGTCGCGTCCAAGCGCTTCCTCGTCACGATCGGCGACCGCACGGTCGGGGGCCTGAGCCACCGCGACCAGATGGTCGGCCCCTGGCAGGTGCCGGTGGCCGACTGCGCCGTGACGCTGGCCGATTACCAGGGTTTCGCCGGCGAGGCCATGAGCATGGGCGAGCGCACGCCGCTGGCTGCGATCGACGCGCCCGCGTCGGGTCGCATGGCCGTGGCCGAGGCCATCACCAACCTGCTGGCCGCGCCGATCGAGCTGCCGCGCGTCAAGCTCTCGGCCAACTGGATGGCCGCCTGCGGCGAACCGGGCGAAGACGCCGCGCTGTATGAGACCGTCAAGGCCGTGGGCATGGAGCTGTGCCCGGCGCTGGGCGTGTCGATTCCGGTCGGCAAGGATTCGCTGTCGATGCGCACGCAGTGGAGCGATGGGCAAGCCGCGAAGAAGGTGACCTCGCCGGTTTCGCTGATCGTCAGCGCCTTTGCCACGCTGGCCGACGTGCGCGGCACGCTCACGCCCCAGCTCGACGCGAGCGAGGCCGACACGACCCTGGTGCTGATCGACCTCGGCAAGGGCCAGCACCGCATGGGTGGCTCCATCCTCGCGCAGACGCTGGAGCAGGTCGGCTCCGACGTGCCCGACCTCGACGATCCCCGGGACCTCGTCAACCTCGTCAACGCCGTCAACACGTTGCGCGAGCAGGGCAAGATCCTGGCCTACCACGACCGCAGCGACGGCGGCCTGTTCGCCACGGTCTGCGAGATGGCGTTCGCAGGCCATGTCGGCGTCGCGCTCAACGTCGACCTGCTCGTGACCGAGAGCGACGGCATCTCGGACAGCCGCGCCGAATACGGCGACAGCAAGAATTGGGCGCAGCAGGTCAGCGCGCGGCGCGAAGAGCTCACGCTCAAGGCCTTGTTCAGCGAAGAGCTCGGTGTCGTGCTGCAGGTGCGCACGGAGCAGCGCAACGAGGTCATGCAAACCCTGCGCGAACACGGCCTGTCCAAGCACAGCCATTTCATCGGCAAGACGCGGCCGGCCGTCTCGAGCATGGACGCCGGCAAGGACGAGGTCCAGATCTGGCGCGACACCAAGGCCGTGTTCAGCGCCAAGCTCGCGGACCTGCACCAGGTCTGGGACAACGTGAGCTGGAAGATCTGCCAGCAGCGCGACAACCCGGCTGGCGCCGATGCCGAGCATGCTGCCGCCGGCGACCCGTCCGACCCGGGCCTGCATGTCTTCCTCCCTCTCCCCCTGGGAGAGGGCTGGGGTGAGGGCAGGGCCCCTGCGCTCAACCTGTCCCGCCCCAAGGTAGCCATCCTGCGCGAGCAGGGCGTGAACTCGCATGTGGAAATGGCCTACACCTTCACCGAGGCCGGTTTCGAGGCCTACGACGTGCACATGACCGACCTGCAGAGCGGCCGCGCCAGGCTCGCGGACTTCCACGGCCTGGTCGCCTGCGGCGGTTTCAGCTATGGCGATACCTTGGGCGCCGGCATCGGCTGGGCGCGCAGCATCACCTTCAACCGGGGCCTGGCCGAGCAGTTCAAGGCCTTCTTTGGCCGCTCAGACACCTTCGGACTCGGTGTCTGCAACGGCTGTCAGATGTTTGCCGAACTGGCCGACATCATCCCCGGCGCGCAGGACTGGCCGCGCTTCACGACCAACCGCAGCGAGCGCTTCGAGGCGCGCCTGTCCATGGTCGAACTGCTCGACTCCCCCAGCCTGTTCTTCGCCGGCATGGCCGGCAGCCGATTGCCGATCGCCGTCTCGCACGGCGAGGGCTTTGCGAACTTCGCCTACCGCGGCGACGCCGCGCAGGCAATCGCCGCGATGCGCTACACCGACAACCACGGCCAGCCGACCGAAGCCTACCCGTTCAACCCCAACGGCAGCCCCGGCGGCCTGGCGGCCGTGACCACGGCCGATGGCCGCTTCACCGCGATGATGCCGCACCCCGAGCGCGTGTTCCGCAACATCCAGATGAGCTGGACCAGCGGCGACCAGAGCGAGTTCAGCCCCTGGATACGGATCTGGCGCAATGCCCGCAAGTGGGTGGGGTGACGAGGGCGATAGCCCTTGCAAAATCTGCGCGATCCGCTATCGAAAATGTAGCGGACCGGTGCCTGGCGTGATGGCGCCGCTGTCCTGCCGCGGACTGTGGCAGCGTGGCTGCTCGGCAAGCCCGCGACCACGCGCAACTGGAATACCGTCGTTCGCCTGGTGCGACGGCATGGGCCGTGAGGGTCCCACCTCGGCTTCGGTTAAGGTTATGCCATGCCGACGACCAGCCCCGCCCGATTCGACCGCATCGTCGCCCTGCGGGGCTTGGCAATCGTCTGGATGACGGCCTACCACTTCTGCTTCGACCTCAACCACTTCGGCTGGATGCGGCAGAACTTCTACACCGATCCGTTCTGGACCTGGCAGCGCACGGCGATCGTGAGCCTGTTTCTGTTCTGCGCCGGGCTGGGGCAGGCCGTGGCCGCGCACCAAGGCCAGCGCTGGAGCCGGTTCGGGCGGCGCTGGGCTCAGGTGGCGCTGTGCGCGCTGCTGGTC
>JBOHHM010000273.1:0-3677 GCA_050725495.1 Burkholderiaceae bacterium
CGGCCAGTGGCTGGCGGTGGACGGTGGCGTGAGTGTGGTGACCGGCGGTTGAACATGGCCCCCACGCTCCCTCACTGCGTGTGGTCGCTGCCCCCGGGGGGGGCCGCGTTTTGCCTTGGGGCGGCCCGGCGGCAAAACATCCCTGCACTTCGCACCGCATGCTTGGTTGAGGGAGGTTTCCTATGAAATTCGGTGTCGAGATTCCTTTTGTCAGCCACCTCGGCTTTGATCTGCAGCTGTTCGAAGGCGGACAGTCGCAGATTGACTACGAGCCCAAGCCCGAGCACCTCAACTCCTTCAACGTGACCCACGGTGGCGCCTGCATGACCCTGCTGGACGTGGCCATGGCCGTGGCCGCGCGCAGCGTGGACAAGGAGATGGGCGTGGTCACCATCGAGATGAAGACCAGCTTCATGCAGCCCGCCAGAGCCGGGAACGGAAGCAAGCTCACGGCCAAGGGCCGTTTGATGCACCGCACGGCCAGTCTGGCGTTCACCGAGGCCACGATTTACGACGAGCAGGGCAGGGCCTGCGCCCATGCCACGGGCACCTTCAAGTACGTCAAGCGCCTGCCCACCGGACCCAAGAGCGTGAACCCGTTGAACGCGATTTCGACCGACTGACTGCCTGCTCGAATCAAACAGACCGATAGCCCATGCCGTTCGGGCGTGGCTTGCTATCAATTCAATAGCAACCCTGGAGATCCCCATGCCACAGAACAAACAGATCGTCCTCGACAACCGTCCGCAGGGCGAGGCCACGACGAGCAACTTCAAGCTCGTCACCAGCGACACGCCGGCCCTGGCCGAGGGCCAGGTGCTGGTGCGCCACCACTACCTGAGCCTGGACCCTTACATGCGTGGCCGCATGAACGACAGCAAGAGCTATGCGCAACCCCAGCCTCTGGGCGCCGTGATGATCGGCGGCACGGCGGGCGAGGTGGTGGAAAGCCGCAGTCCCAAATTCGCGGTCGGCGACAAGGTGGTCGGCATGGGCGGCTGGCAGGAGTACAGCGTGGTCGATGCCGGTGCTCCCGGCATGCTGCGCAAGGTCGACACCGCCCATGTGCCGCTGAGCCACTACCTGGGCGCCGTCGGCATGCCCGGCGTCACCGCCTGGTACGGCCTGGTCAGGATCTGCGAGCCCAAGCCTGGCGAAACCATGGTGGTGAGCGCGGCCAGCGGCGCCGTGGGCAGCGCCTTCGGTGTGCTGGCCAAGGCGCGCGGCTGCCGCGTGGTCGGCATTGCCGGCGGGCCGGACAAATGCAGGTATGTGGTCGATGAACTCGGCTTTGACGCCTGCGTGGACTACAAGCTGCACCAGGATGCGGCCTCGCTGTCCAAGGCGCTCAAGGACGCCTGTCCCGACGGCATCGACGGCTATTTCGAGAACGTGGGCGGCATGGTGCTCGACGCCGTGCTCACGCGCATGAACGCCTTTGGCCGCATTGCGCTGTGCGGCATGATCGCCGGCTACGACGGCCAGCCGATGCCGCTGGCTCATCCGGCGCTGCTGCTGACCAACCGGCTCAAGCTGCAAGGCTTCATCGTCAGCGAGCACATGGAGGTCTGGCCCGAGGCGCTCCAAGAACTGGGTACGCTGGTGGCCACCGGCAAGCTGCGCCCGCGCGAGTCGGTCGCGCAGGGCATCGAAGCGGCACCCGAGGCCTTTCTCGGTCTGCTCAAGGGGAAGAATTTCGGCAAGCAGCTGGTCAAACTGATTTGACTGTCTGTTGAGGGCACCGAAGCATCTGCGGTGCCCTTGAAAGATTCTTCGCTGCGCCCAGAATGACAATACCGAGGGGACAACGATGGACAGCACCCATGAAGTCTTCAACCAGCCCGAACCGCTGGTCAACTACAACCTGTTCGAAACCCACCGGGCGCTGCGCGATGCACTGAAGTTCAACGCGCCGGCGCTGGACACGGCGGAGCTGGCCGCTCTGGGCGCCAAGCTGGGCAGTGCCGAAATGCAAACTCATGCGCGCCTGGCCAACAGCCACCCGCCCGAACTGCACAGCCACGACCGCTTTGGCCGGCGCATCGACCAGGTCGAGTTCCACCCCAGCTACCACGCGCTGATGAGCCTGGCCATAGCTGCAGGCCTGCATGGCACGCCTTGGGCGGGCGCCCCCAGCCAGCACGCCCACACCCTGCGCGCTGCCGGCTTCATGCTGTTCACCGAGCTCGAGCCCTCCATCCTGTGCCCGATCTCCATGACCTACGCCGTCACGCCGGCGCTGCGCGGCAATGCCGCCGTTTACGCTGACTGGGGCCCGAAGCTCGCGAGCCGCGCCTACGACCCGGCACTCAAGCTCTGGCGCGACAAGCCCGGCCTGACCATGGGCATGGGCATGACCGAAAAGCAGGGCGGCTCCGACGTGCGGGCCAACACCACGCAAGCTGTCCCTGATGGCAGCGATGCCTGGGGCCAGCGCTACCGGCTGGTCGGCCACAAATGGTTCTTCTCGGCGCCGATGTGCGACGCCTTCCTGGTGCTGGCCCAGGCCCCCGGCGGTCTGAGCTGCTTCTTCCTGCCGCGCGTGCTGCCCGACGGAGCGCTCAACGCGATCCGCATCCAGCGCCTCAAAGACAAGCTGGGCAACAAGGCCAACGCCAGCTCGGAAGTGGAGTTCCACGGCGCCAGCGCCTGGCTGGTCGGCGAGGAAGGGCGCGGCGTGCCGCAGATCCTGGAAATGGGCACCCTGACGCGGCTGGACTGCGCCCTGGGCACCAGCGGCCTGATGCGCCAGGCGCTCGGCATTGCGCTGAACCACACCTCACAGCGCCAGGCTTTCGGCAAACGGCTGATCGAGCAGCCGCTGATGCGCAATGTGCTGGCCGACCTGGCGCTCGAATCCGAAGCCGCCACGGCCCTGGCCATCCGCCTGGCCCGCGCGTTCGACCGGCCGTCGGATGCGCATGAAGCCGTCATGGCGCGCCTGCTCACGCCGATTGCCAAGTTCTGGATTTGCAAGCGCGGCAGCCACTTCGCGCAGGAAGCCATGGAATGCCTGGGCGGCAACGGCTATGTGGAGGAGGGCGGCGAGGGCATCATGGCCCGCATCTACCGCGAGATGCCGTTGAACTCGATCTGGGAAGGCGCGGGCAACATCATGGCGCTCGATCTGCTGCGGGCTTTCCGTCGTCATGATGGCAAGGCCGATGTCGCTGCCGCGCTGGTGCACGAACTCGCGCCTGCGAAAGCCGCCCATGCGGCGCTGGACCGCCTGGTCGCGGCCCTGCCCACACGGGTGGAGGAGATGGCGACCGAGGTCGAAGCCCGCCGCCTCGCGCAGGACGTGGCCCTGGCTGTGCAGGCCGCCTTGCTCTACCAGACGGCGCCGGCCGCCGTGTTCAGCGCCTTCTGTGATTCGCGCCTAGCCGGCAACTGGGGCCAGACCTTCGGCACGCTGGGCGCTGCCACCGATTTCGACACCATCATCGCGCGCGCATTGCCGCATTGAAGGAGACGCCGATGTCTGACCTGATCCTTCACCACTACCCCACCTCGCCGTTCTCGGAAAAAATCCGCCTCGTCTTCGGCTACAAGAAGCTGGCCTGGAAGTCGGTCATCGTGCCCAGCGTCAGCCCCAAGCCCGACGTCGTGGCGCTGACCGGCGGCTACCGCAAGACGCCGTTCATGCAGATCGGCGCTGACATCTACTGCGACAGCGC
>JBOHHM010000274.1:0-7283 GCA_050725495.1 Burkholderiaceae bacterium
GTGCAGGCCCCTCGCTGGCCGGCCGGCTGCTGATGCTCGATGGCCGCGCCATGGAATGGAACGAGGTGCGCGTGCCGCGCCATGCCGACTGCCCGGTCTGCGCCGACCCGCGCTCGCGCTGAAACCAATCGCTACTTTTCAATAGCATTCAAGGACCAATTTGCAAGGGCTTCTGCCCGATTTTGCTGGAAACACGGCAATGCAACCGCGGCCCTTCGGCGTCCCGCAGCCCCGGACTCAGAATCCGGCCCCGTGGCAGCCACCATGCCTCCGACGGAAGTCGCGCGGCTCGATCGCGCCGCCGATGGCCCACAGGCCGCGCCGCCGAAGCTGCGCCTGAGCCTGCTCGGCCGCATAGGGACCGGGGTTACGGCGGTAGTGGTAGGACCAGGCGTAGCCTTGGCCCACCATCCAGGCGCCCATATCCTCGCCATGGCGCCTGATGTGTCCCAACGCCCGGCCATAGCTGTCGCGCGCGCGCGTGCTGACCACGACCGACTGATGCAGCAGGCGCGAGGCCAGGGCATCGCGCGACTGCGCGCCGAAGGCCTGGCAGATCTCGGGGGCATCGATGCCCTGCAGGCGCAGCTTGCGCGGCTCACCCCCCGCGGCCGGGCGAACCCAGAGCGTGTCGCCGTCGCTGACATGCGTGACCACGCCCTGGAAGCTGCGCGCCAGCGCCGCGCCGCCCCACAGCAGCGTCAGACAAAGGATCAGGCGGATGCAAGAGTTTTGAGAAGCCACCAGCCAAGAACGCCCAGCAGCGCGGCCCAGATGACCAGCACGATCAACAAGCCCCCAACCATCTTCGGCAGCCGCCCCTCGAACCGTTCGGCCCGCTGCAACATTTCCCGCCACAGGGCCGGTGGCGTCAGCCTGACCGCCAGCGCGATGCCCAGCGGAATCAGGATCACATCATCGAGCAGGCCCAGCACCGGAATGACATCGGGGATCAGGTCGACCGGGCTCAGGGCATAGGCGACGACCAGACCCGCTATCACTTTAGGAGCGACAGGCGTCCGTCTGTCGCGGATCAGCAGCCACAAAGCCACCAAATAGCGAAACAGTCGCCCCTTGTTCGCGGCGCGCAGCAGCTTGCCCCATTTCATTTCGGGTTTTTCCCCATGTTATGGCGCAGCCGGTCATCCCATCACACGCGTCGAGCGGCCGCCGCGCCGCCGGTCGGCCTTGGGCAGCTTGGTCTGGGATAGCAGCAGCTCATCGGCGCGCTGCTGCAGGCGCACCAGGCTGGCATCGAGCCGCGCCACCTCGCTGAGCGGCAGCGCAGCCAGCAGTTCGCGGTTGATGTCAAACACCAGCGGCAGCAGCGCGCCATAGAGCGCGCGACCTTCCTCGGTCAAGCTCAGCATGACCTGGCGCCGGTCCCCCGCGCGCGCTTCGCGTTGCAGCAGCTTCTTGGCCACCAGCGAGGTGACGGCCTTGGAGGTGCGGGCCCGGTCCAGTTGGGCCCGTTCGGCCAGCTGCGAGGACCGCAGGCCCTCGTCCTGCGCCAGCAGCGCCAGCACACGCCATTCGCGCCGCGTAATGCCAAAGCGCCCCTCGCACAGCCGGATCACGCTGCTGCCAGCCACGCCCAGCAGGCGGCTCAGGCGGTACAGCAGCAGATCATCGAGTGAAGACGGTTGGTCGAGCCGGCATGGCAGGTTCATCAGGGTTTACGCGGGGGATGATTGATTAGATCAATCAATTGTCCGGGGATTACAGTGGCCCTGCAATCCAGGAGAGACCTATGCTCAACCCTATCCGACATTGGGCAGCCTTGGCGCTGGCCACGGCAAGCCTGCTGGCCCAGGCCCAGGCCCTCGACAGCCCGCTGCGCATCGTGGTGGGCTACGCGCCCGGCGGCTCCAGCGACCGGGTCGCGCGCATCGTGGCCGACAAGCTGCAGACCAAGCTGGGCCAGCCGGTGATCGTGGACAACAAGACCGGCGCAGGCGGGCGGCTCGCGGCGCAGCAGGTCAAGGCCACGCCGGCCGGCCAGAACGTGCTGATGCTGGCCAACCCGGCCGTCATGGTCGTGGCGCCGCTGGTGTTCAAGGGCAATGGCTACGACGCCGACCGGGATTTCGTGCCGGTCTCGCATGTCAACAACTACGAGTTTGGGATCGCCGTGGCCACGGCCGTGCCGGTGCGCGAGCTGCCGCACCTGCTGGCCTGGCTGCGGACCAACCCCGACAAAGCCAACTTCGGCGTGCCAGCCACCGGCAGCCTGCCGCATTTCTTTGGACTGATGACCGGTGAAAAGGCCAAGGTCAACGCCCAGGTGGTCGGCTACCGCGGCTCGGCGCCATTGCTCAACGACTTGCTCGGCGGCCAGGTCGCTGTGGCGTTTGACACGCTCGACACCCTGCTGCCGCAACACGAGGCGGGCAAGATCCGCATCCTCGCGGTCTCCGGCTACAAGCGCTCGCCGCATGCGCCCACCATCCCGACCTTCAAGGAAGCCGGCCTCGACCTGGTGGCCACCGGCTGGAACAGTTTCTTCGCCCCGGCGACCATGCCCCGGGCCAAGGTCGAGCAGCTCGCCAAGGCCATCCGCGAAGTCATGCTCGACCCCGACACCCAGCGCAAGATCATTGACGCGAAGATGACGCCGGTGGTCAGCACACCGGCGCAGACCGAAGCCATGCTCAAGGCGTTTCGCGCGCAATGGGCGCCGGTGGTGCAGAAATCGGGCTACCAGCCCTGAGCCCACGGAGAACCGCATGCCCCTGACAACTTCCCAACCGCAGCGCCGCCAGGCGCTGGCCTGGCTCGCCGGCCTGCCGCTGTCCGCCGTCCTGGCCCTGCATGCGCCCGCGCTGCACGCGCAGGAAGCCTATCCGTCCAAACCGGTGAAGTTCATCAACAGCTTCCCGCCCGGCGGGCCGGCGGACATGCTGGCGCGCTCGGTGGCCGAGGTCTTGCAGTCCAGCCTCAAGCAGCCGTTCATCGTCGACAACAAACCCGGCGCCAGCGGCAACATCGGTACCGACCTGGTCGCCAAGAGCCCGGCCGACGGCTACACGGTTCTGATCGGCATCGACACGACGTTCACGGTCAACCCGCACATCTACAAGTCCATGCCGTTCAAGCCCGGCGATCTCAAGCCGCTGATGATCATGGCGTCTTCGGGCCTGCTGGTCGGCGTCCATCCAGCGACAGGCATCAAGTCGATGAACGAGCTGATCGCGCAAGGCCGGACCAAGGGTCTGAACTTCAGCTCCGCCGGCAGCGGCAGCCCTGGGCATCTGGCCGCCGAGGTGTTCTCCGAAGCGGCCAAGGTGAAGATCAACCACATTCCCTACAAAGGCAACACCCCGGCCGTGACGGCCGTGCTCGCGGGCGAGGTCGATGGCGGCATGCTGGCCACGCCGGGCATGCTGCCGCATGTCAAGGCCGGCAAAATCACGGCCCTGGCCGTGACCAGTCCGCAGCGCTCCAAACTGGCGCCCGAGTTTCCCACCGTGGCCGAGCTCGGGCTCAAGAACCTGGAGCAGGAAGTGCTCTATGTCGCCATGGTGCCTGCCGCCACCCCCGAGCCCGTGGTGCAAATCCTGCAGCGCGGTTTTGCCGAAGCCCTGGCCCGCCCGGACCTGCAGGCCCGCATGAAAAACCTCGATCTGCACCCCGAAGGCATCACCGGTGCGGCAGCGGCCAAGCGCCTGGCAGATGTCTCCGAGCGCTACGGCAGGATCATCCGCGCCACAGGAATGAAAGTCGAATGAAACCCAACATTATCTTCATCGTCGCCGACGATCTCGGCTATGCCGACCTCGGCTGCTATGGCGGGCGGGACGCGGAATTCGGGCCGGTGTCGCCCGTGCTCGACACCCTCGCGGCCAAGGGCCTGAAGTTCACCCAGGGCTATGCCAATTCGCCGGTGTGCTCGCCCACGCGCTTTGCGCTGATGACGGCGCGCTACCAATACAGGCTGCGCGGCGCGGCCGAGGAGCCGATCAACAGCAGGAGCCGCGGCAGCACCACGCTGGGCCTGCCGCCCGAGCACCCGACCCTGCCCTCGCGGCTCAAGGCCAGCGGCTGGCGCACGGCGCTGATCGGCAAATGGCACCTGGGCTATCCGCCGGCTTTCGGGCCGCTGAAGTCGGGCTACGAGGAGTTCTTCGGCCCGATGGCCGGCGGCGTCGACTACTTCACCCACTGCGCCTCGACCGGGGCGCACGACCTGTGGTTTGGCGAGGAAGAGAAAGCCGAGCCAGGCTACCTGACCGACCTGATCTCCAAACGCGCCGTCGACTATGTGAACCGCATGGCGCGGCAAGACCAGCCGTTCTTTCTGAGCCTGCACTACACCGCGCCGCACTGGCCCTGGGAAACGCGCGACGACGAGGCGCTCGCAGCCCAGGTGGCCGACAACATCTTTCACCTCGATGGCGGCAACATCCACACCTACCGCCGCATGATCCACCACATGGACGAGGGCATAGGCTGGGTCATGCAGGCGCTCGCGCAGCATGGCCTGAGCGACAACACCCTGGTCGTGTTCACCAGCGACAACGGCGGCGAGCGCTTCTCCGACAACTGGCCGCTGGTGGGCGGCAAGATGGACCTGACCGAAGGCGGCATCCGCGTGCCCTGGATCGCGCACTGGCCCGCTGTCATCGGCGCCGGGGCGGTGAGCGAGCAGCACTGCCTGACCATGGACTGGTCGGCCACGATGCTCGATGCCGCAGGCATCTTGCCCGGCTCTGCCGGCATGCCGGCCGATCCCGACTACCCGCTCGATGGCGTGTCGCTGCTGCCGGTGCTGCGCGACCCCGCGCACCGCTTCCGGCGGCCCATGCACTGGCGCATGAACCACCGCGGCCAGCGGGCCCTGCGCGACGGCGACTGGAAGTACCTGCAGGTCGACGGCAACGAATACCTGTTCGATATCGCGGCCGACGAGCGCGAGCGCGCCAACCGGGCCCGGCGGGAGGGCGCGCGCCTGGCCGCCATGCGCGAGGCCTGGCAGGCCTGGGAGGCGACCATGCCGCCGATTCCCGCCGACGCGACCATCAGCGTCGGCTATTCGGCCAAGGACATGCCACAGCGTTAAGCTTGCCATGCTGAACTTGGTGAAGGATCTGCCTGCGGGCTCAAGATGCTTCGCCCGGCTCAGAATGACAATCCAACGCTGCACTGCTGTCCATGTCCGAACTTCATCGCTGGTTCCCCTTTCTGAACTGGCCGCGTCCCGACGCGGCCTTGCTGCGTGGCGAAGCCCTGGCCGGCCTGACCGTCGGGCTCATGATCATTCCCCAGGGGGTGGCCTACGCGGCCCTGGCCGGCATGCCGCTGATCACCGGCATTTATGCCTCCCTGCTGCCAGCCCTCGTGGCGGTGCTGTGGAGCTCGTCGACCCGTCTTTCGGTGGGCCCCACGGCGCTGAGCAGCCTGCTGGTCGCATCCTCGCTCACGGGCCTGGCCGAGCCGGGCAGCGCCCGCTGGGTCGAGCTGGCGGTCTGGCTCGCCCTGCTGTCCGGGATGGCGCAGGTGGGCTTGGGTTTCATGCGCTTTGGCTGGCTGCTCAACCTCGTCAGCTCCCCCGTGCTGATGGCCTTCACGCAGGCCGCCGCCGTGCTGATCGTGCTGTCGCAACTGCCGGCGCTGCTCGGTTTCAAGGCCTCGTGGAGCCAGATGCTGGTTCAGCCGCGCATCGACTGGGCGGCTGCAGCCTTCGGCCTGGGCAGCCTGGCCGCGCTGATGCTGGCCCGGCGCTGGCGGCCCGGCTTTCCAACGGTGGTGACCGTGGTCGCGGCGGCAGCGGCCCTGAGCGCCTGGAGCGGGTTCGCGAGCGCCGGCGGGGCGATCGTGGGCGAGCTGCCCGCAGGCTTGCCGGCCCTGTACCGGCCCTCGCTGCTGGACTGGGGCGCGCTCGGACAGCTGATGATTCCCGCGCTGGTCATCACCCTGGTCAGCTTTCTGGAAACGGCCTCCAGCGCCAAGGTAGACAACCAGCGCGGCGGACGGCGCTGGGACCAGAACCAGGACCTGATCGGCCAGGGCCTGGCCAAGATCGCGTCGGGGCTGACAGGCGCCTTCCCAACCAGTTCCTCATTCTCGCGTTCGGCGCTCAACCTGTACGCCGGTGCGCGCACGGGCTGGGCCACCCTGGTGTCGGTGGCCATGGTCGTGCTGGCCCTGCTGCTGCTGACCCCGGTGCTGCGCTACGTGCCGCAGGCCGTGCTGGCCGCCATCATCGTGGCCGCCACTGTGGGCCTGCTCAAGCCGCGGGAATTTGCGAAGCTGTGGCGCATCTCGCGGGTCGAAGCCGCCACCTCGGGCGTGACCTTTGCCATCACGCTGCTGACCGCGCCGCGGCTGTACTGGGGTGTCATTGCAGGGCTCGTCATGGGGCTGTCGCACTTCCTCTACCAGCGGCTGCATCCGCGCATCATCGAGGCCGGCCTGCACCCCGATGGCAGCCTGCGCGACCGCCACCTGTGGCAGCTGCCCCCGCTGGCGCCGCGTCTTTATGCGCTGCGCATGGATGCCGGGCTGGACTTTGCCACCGCCAGCGCGCTGGAGCGGGCCGTCGTCGAGCATCTGGCCGGGCACCCGGAGGTGCAGCATGTCTGCCTGTTCGCCCAACCGATCAACCGCATTGACGCCACCGGCGTCGAGGTGTTCATGCAGCTGGAAACCAGCCTGCAGATGCGCGGCATCACGCTGCACATCAGCGGCATCAAGCTGCCGGTCGAGACTGTGCTTCGCAAGGCCGGCGCACTGAATGACAGCCCGCTGCTGCGGCTGTACCGCACCGACGCGGACACGCTGGTGGCACTGGACAAACTCGGACCAGCCTGGCCGGTAGTTCAGGACGCCGCTCAGCCTGGGTGAAGGGCTGCGACCATGTCGATCTCCACGGCGGCGTTCTTGGGCAGCTGATAGACGCCGACCGAGGTGCGACTGTGGCCGCCATCGAGCGCAAACACCGCATGCAGAATATCGGAGGCGGCATCGGCCACTTCGCTTTGCTGGGTGAAGTCGGCCGCGCTTTGCACATAGACCGTCATGCGCAGGACCTTCTTGACGCGCCCCAGGTCACCTCCCAGCGACTGGCGCAGAACGGCCAAGGCCCGCATGGCGCTGATAGCCGCCGCATGCCGGGCCTCATACAGCGCCACCTTGTCCCCCACACGGCCGGTGACCATGATCTTGCCGCGCAGGCGCGGAATCTGCCCGCTGATGTAGATCTCAGACCCGTGGTCGACCGCCACCTCGTAGTTGGCACCGGCGCGGATATCGTCCTCGAACTCGATGCCCAGGGCTTTGAGTCT
>JBOHHM010000275.1:0-5104 GCA_050725495.1 Burkholderiaceae bacterium
CCCCAACCCTCCCCCAGCGGGGGAGGGGGGTGAACTGTCCCGTCAAAGTCCTTATGCTCATACGACGTCTCATTGCATTTGCTGCGTTTTTGATAGCGTCCGGCGCCCATGCTTTAACGGCTGAAGAGGCCAAATCCATAGCGTCGGGCGAACCGGACGCGCGCATCGAGGCCTTGAACAAGGCCGTGTCTGCCGCAGACGACAAGACGGCCGCCTTCATCCAGGCCCTGTCTGAGGACGCGGTGAAGGTCGCCGGCGACAAGGTGTTTGTCGTCAAGGACGGCCAGGGTTTCGACCCCGTGAGCGGCGCCGAGGCGCCCGTGCCTGATGACGCTGAAGACGCCATCATCAACAACCGCATGCGCGGCGAGCTGGACTCGGCGTTGGCCGTGCTCAAGCTGTTTTCCAAAGAAGAGAAGGTGCGCCGCGAGGCGATCAAGTCGCTGCTGAGCGAAAGCGACGAAGCCAAGCTGCCGCTGATCGAAAAGGCCTTTGCGGCCGAAACCGTTCCCCAGCTCAAGGAGCAGCTGGAGCTGGTGCGCGCTGCCATCCTGCTCAACAGTGCCGACCAGCCCAAACGGCTGGAGGCCGCCCGCCTGCTCGCCAAGAGCAACAACGCCAACACCAAGACCGTGCTGCTGGAGCGCTTGAAGACCGAGGCCGAGAGCGATGTCCGGGCCGCGATGGAGGCCTCGCTGCGCACGGTGGAGGCCTCGCTGGCCTGGGGCGACAAGCTCGGCGCGATCTTCAGCGGCATCAGCCTGGGCTCCATCCTGCTGCTGGTCGCGCTCGGCCTGGCCATCACCTACGGCCTCATGGGCGTGATCAACATGGCCCATGGCGAACTCATGATGATCGGCGCCTACGCGACCTATGTGGTCCAGGGCCTGTTCCAGAAATACCTGCCCGGCGCCTTCGACGGGTACCTGGTGGCGGCCGTGCCCGCGTCCTTCCTGGCCTCGGCCCTGATGGGCGCCGCGCTGGAGCGCAGCGTGATCCGCTTCCTCTACGGCCGCCCGCTGGAAACCCTGCTGGCCACCTGGGGCATCAGCCTGATGCTGCAGCAGCTGGTGCGCAGCATTTTCGGCGCGCAGAACGTCGGCGTGGAAAACCCGAGCTGGATGAGCGGCGGCGCGCAGCTCATGGGCAACCTGCAACTGCCCTGGAACCGCATCATCATCATCGCCTTTGCTGCCGCCGTGCTGCTGGCCATGGCCTGGCTGATCGGCCGCACGCGCCTGGGCCTGTTCGTGCGCGGCGTCACGCAAAACCGGCCGATTGCCTCGTGCATGGGGGTCAACACCGCGCGCATCGACACCTACGCGTTCGCGCTCGGTTCGGGCATTGCCGGCCTGGCCGGCTGCGCGCTGAGCCAGGTCGGCAACGTCGGCCCCGATCTGGGCCAGGGCTATATCGTGGATGCGTTCATGGTGGTCGTGCTGGGCGGCGTGGGCCAGCTGGCCGGCACGGTCTACGCCGCGATCGGCCTGGGCATCCTCAACAAGCTGCTCGAAGGCTGGACCGGTGCCGTGCTGGCCAAGATCACCGTGCTGGTGTTCATCATCGTCTTCATCCAGAAGCGGCCGCAGGGCATCTTCGCGATGAAAGGCCGGAGCGCGGAGGCATGATGATGAGAGACGCCGATCAGGCCACCGCGGCCCCCACCGCGACCGTCATCCTGCCTCAAAAGCCCGCGATGCTCGGCCGCATGGGCTGGAGCGCCTTCATCGTCGCGCTGGTCGCGGTCTGCGCCGTCGCGCCGCTGCTCAACCTGGTCGTGCCCCACGGCAGCGTGTTTCACATGAGCGACTACGCCGTGGCGCTGGTGGGCAAGATCATGTGCTACGCCATCTGCGCCCTGGCCATGGACCTGATCTGGGGCTACACCGGCATCCTCTCGCTAGGCCATGGCCTGTTCTTCGCGCTGGGCGGCTATGCCATGGGCATGTACCTGATGCGCCAGATCGGGCGCGAGGGCAACTACAAGAGCGACCTGCCCGACTTCATGGTGTTCCTGGACTGGAAGGCCCTGCCTTGGCATTGGACCTTCAGCGACAGCTTCATCGCCACGCTGATCTTCATCGTCGCCGTGCCGGGCCTGGTGGCCTTTGTGTTCGGCTACTTCGCGTTCCGCTCTCGCATCAAGGGCGTGTATTTCTCCATCATCACCCAGGCCATGACGTTTGCCGCGATGCTGCTGTTCTTCCGCAACGAAACGGGCTTTGGCGGCAACAACGGCTTCACCGACTTCAAGCGCATCCTGGGCATTCCGATCGCCACGCCTTCGATGCGCATGGGGCTGTTCGTTCTGACCGGCCTGACCCTGCTGGGCTTTTTCCTGTTCGCGCGCTGGCTGATTTCGTCCAAGTTCGGCCGCGTGCTGCAGGCCATCCGCGATGCCGAGAGCCGCGTGATGTTCTCGGGCTACAACCCGATCGGCTACAAGCTCACCATCTGGGTCATCTCGGCCATCATGTGCGGCGTGGCCGGCGCGCTCTATGTGCCGCAGGTCGGCATCATCAACCCGAGCGAGATGAGCCCGGCCAACTCGATCGAGATCGCCATCTGGGCGGCCGTCGGCGGCCGCGCGAGCCTGGTCGGACCCATCGCCGGCGCCTTCATCGTCAACGGCGCCAAGAGCTGGCTCACGGTGACCGCGCCCGAGTTCTGGCTCTACTTTCTGGGCGCCCTGTTCATCGCCGTGACCCTGTTCCTGCCCAATGGCGTGGTGGGCCTGGTCAAGAAGCTGAAGAAGGGAGGCGCGCAATGACCCCCGACCTTCTGGAGGAAGGCGCGCGCCGCGTCGAGGCCCATGCCAGGCAAGAGGCGCAGGGCAGGACCGAATCGGGCGGCCGTGAAGCCGGCTTCTCGCGCGTCGCCACGCCGGGCGAGGTCGATGTGGCGCACGGGCGCATCCTCTATCTCGAAGACGTGAGCGTGAGCTTCGAGGGCTTCAAGGCCATCAACAAACTCTCGCTGGACATCGCGCCCGGCGAGCTGCGCTGCATCATCGGCCCCAACGGCGCGGGCAAGACCACGATGATGGACATCATCACCGGCAAGACCCGGCCCGACGAGGGCACGGTGTTCTTCGGCAGCACCATCGACCTGCTGCGCTACAAAGAGGCCGAGATCGCGCAGATGGGCATCGGCCGCAAGTTCCAGAAGCCCACGGTGTTCGAACAGCTCACGGTGTTCGAAAACCTGGAGCTCGCGCTCAAGACCGACAAGGGCGTGAAGGCTTCGATGGTCTTCCGGCTTGACTCGGCGCAAAGCGACCGGCTGGCCGAGGTGCTGCGCACCATCCACCTGGCCGACAGCGTGGCGCGCCTGGCCGGCACCTTGAGCCACGGCCAGAAGCAGTGGCTGGAGATCGGCATGCTGCTGATGCAAGACCCTAAGCTGCTGCTGCTCGACGAACCCGTGGCCGGCATGACCGACGAGGAAACCGCCCGCACGGCCGAACTGTTCCTCACGCTCAAGGGCAAGCACTCGCTGATGGTCGTGGAGCACGACATGAGCTTCATCAAGACCATCTCCGAAATCGTCACCGTGCTCAGCGAGGGTTCGGTGCTGGCGCAAGGCACGCTGGACCAGGTGCAGGCGGATGAGCGCGTGATCGAGGTGTACCTCGGAAGGTAATGATGAGCCCCCACGTTTGCGGCTGCGCCGCTGCACTGCCCCCCGAGGGGGCGCATTCGCCTCTAGGGGCGGCCCGTCGAGGCGAATGACATGCTAAGCGTCAAAAACATCAACCAATACTACGGCGGCTCCCACATCCTGCGCGACGTGAGCCTTCAGGCGCACCTCGGCAAGGTCACGGTGCTGCTGGGCCGCAACGGTGTCGGCAAGACCACCCTGCTCAAAAGCCTGATGGGCCTGGTCCCCATCAAGACCGGCAGCATCGAGTTCGACGGCAAGCCCATCCACGCGGCCATGCCCTACGAGCGCGCCCGCGCCGGCATCGGCTTCGTGCCCCAGGGCCGCGAGATCTTTGCGCGCCTTACGGTGGAAGAGAACCTGCGCATGGGCCTGGCCTACCAGAGCGCCGGCACGCCGATTCCCCCCGAGCTCTACGAGCTGTTTCCCGTGCTCAAGCAGATGCTGGGCCGCCGCGGCGGCGACCTCTCGGGCGGCCAGCAGCAGCAGCTGGCCATTGCACGCGCACTCGCAGCCCAACCCAAACTGCTGATCCTCGACGAGCCGACCGAAGGCATCCAGCCCAGCATCATCAAGGACATCGCCCGCGTGATCCGCATGCTGGCCGACCGCGGCGACATGGCGATCCTGCTCGTGGAGCAGTACTACGACTTCGCGCAAGACCTGGCCGACGACTACCTGGTCATGGAGCGCGGCGAGTTCATCGCGCGCGGCGCGGGCCAGGACATGGAAGCCAACGGCGTGCGGCAGCTGGTCGCGATCTGAGCGGCTGACTCGGCGGCCGGCAGCGACCGTCCGCCCGTTGCTGAGCAAGCCCTGCTTGCAAATTCCCGCCCTTGTACTAGAGTGCCTGAGTGCCCACCACGCAAGGAGTTGCCATGACCACGCGCAGGGAGTTTCTCAGGACCGGCGCCGGTGGCGTGATCCTGGCGGGCACAGGGCAACTCGTCCCGACGTCGGCCCAAGCGGTGATCGCGGGAATGCCTGCCGAGCTGCCCGATGGGGCGCTGGAATCGGCCGTGCTGGAGGCGCTGCCCGGCAAGCTGCCGCTGATCAAGAGGAGCTACCGTCCGCCGAACTACGATACACCGCTGTCGTATTTCCGCGAGGTCTTCACCCCCAACAACGCCTTCTTCGTGCGCTACCACCTGGCCGGTATCCCCGAGCTGAAGGCCGCTGAGTGGCGCCTCAAGATCGGGGGGGAGGCGGCGCAGAATCCGTTCGAACTGAGCCTGGACCAGCTTAAGAAAGACTTTGAGCAGGTGGAACTGGCCGCTGTGTGCCTGTGTTCCGGCAACCGCCGCGGCATGTTTCAGCCCCATGTCACCGGCGTCGAGTGGGGGCCGGGAGCGATGGGCAATGCGAAATGGCGCGGCGTGCGGCTCAAGGATGTGCTGGCCAAGGCAGGGATCCGCAAGGAAGCGGTCGAAGTCGTGTTCGATGG
>JBOHHM010000276.1:0-7778 GCA_050725495.1 Burkholderiaceae bacterium
GGCACCAGGTCATGCTGCACGGCTGCACGGTCGGCGACAACTCGCTGATCGGCATCCAGTCCGTGATCCTGAACAACGCCAAGATCGGCCGCAACTGCATCGTCGGCGCGGGCAGCGTGGTGACCGAAGGCAAGGAATTTCCCGACAACTCGCTGATCGTCGGCAGCCCGGCCAAGGCGGTGCGCACGCTCGATGAAGCGACCGCCGCGAAACTGAAAGCAAACGCCGAGCATTACGTGGCCAACGCCCGCCGCTATGCCCGGGGCCTGAGGAGAATAGCCTGATGTCGGAGTTGCACAAGTTCCTGTTTGACGGCCTGCCGGTGCGCGGCATGATCGTGCGGCTGACCGATGCTTGGGCGGAAATCCTGCGCCGGCGCGAGTCCAACAGCGCC
Organism: Burkholderiaceae bacterium; assembly: GCA_050725495.1. Classification (GTDB taxonomy): domain Bacteria; phylum Pseudomonadota; class Gammaproteobacteria; order Burkholderiales; family Burkholderiaceae_C; genus JBOHHM01. Next base: position 395 of record JBOHHM010000276.1, read on the forward strand.
ACAGGCGCCTATCCCGCGCCGGTGCGCGAACTGCTGGGCGAGATGGCCGCAGCGGGGGCGCTGATGCAGTCCAACATCAAGTTCAACGGTGCCCTGGTGCTGCAGATTTTTGGCGATGGCCCGGTGAAACTGGCAGTGGCCGAGGTCCAGCCGGACCTGAGCCTGCGCGCCACCGCCACGGTGGTGGGCGAGGTGCCCGAGCAGGCAAGCCTGAGCCAGATGGTCAACGTGGCCAACCAGGGGCGCTGCGCCATCACGCTCGACCCCAAGGACAAATTCCCGGGGCAGCAGCCCTACCAGGGTGTGGTGCCGCTGTTTGGCGACCAGGGCCAGAAGATCGAAAAGCTCAGCGCCGTGCTGGAGCACTACATGCTGCAGTCCGAGCAGCTCGACACCACGCTGGTGCTGGCGGCCGACGACCGGGTGGCCGCCGGTCTGCTGATCCAGCGCCTGCCGGTGCAGGGCGAGGGCAATTTGGCTGGCAGCAAAAATTGGGGTCGGACCCCCATTACGGAGCGAACAGACGACAGTCTGGACGCTCGTAGATTGGGCTCTGACCCCGATTTTTCGGACGAGATTGGCCTCAATGAGCACTACAACCGCATCGCCCACCTGGCGGCCAGCCTGCAGCGCGAGGAGCTGCTGACGCTGGATGTGGACACCATTTTGCGCCGCCTGTTCTGGGAAGAGAAAGTGCTGCGCTTCGAACCGCAGCAGGGGATGACGGCGCCGCGCTTTGCCTGCACCTGCAGCCGCGAGCGCGTGGGCAACATGATCCGCAGCCTGGGCAGCGAAGAGGCCGACAGCATCATCGCCGAGCGTGGCGAGATCGAGGTGGGTTGCGAGTTCTGCGGCACGCAGTACCGGTTTGACGCGGTCGATGCCGCCCAGGTGTTCGCCGCCAGCCGCCATCAGCCTGCGGGCAGCGCGGTCGTTCATTGACCATTGACGCCGGGCCGGCTCAGCGTTTCAGCAGCCCGGTGAACAGGCGGTGCTCGCAGTCGGGGTCGCTGCATTGGTCGCAGGACCAGGCCGTTTTTGCCTCTGAGCTTGAATCAGATCCGCCTGTAGCCCTCGACAATCCTGAATTATATGCTATTGAATTAATAGCAACGAGGGCGTTCGCCAGGCGCTGGGCACCCGTGCCGTAGATCACTTGGTAGGCCAGGCCGGCGCGCGCCAGGGCGGCACGCAGCAAGGCATCCACCGGCTCGCGCACCTGCGGCCCATCGCGCTGCAGGCCATCGGCCACCCAGGGCAGGTCCAGCCCGGTGAGCAGGGTCAGGTCGTAGCGGCGCTGGTGGGACAGGGCGAAATCGTAGAGCGAACAGTCGCCAAACAGCAGCTCGCTGTAGACGGCGGTCATCAGCGGCGCGGTGTCGGCAATCACGATGTCGGCCGCGACGGCCTGGTCCACCCGGCGGGCCTGCTCCAGCGCGATGGCCATTTGCTCATCGGGGCGCGGCGTGCGGCCTTCGTGGATGCACCATTCGCGCAGGGCTTCGGGCACGGCCGCTACGGTTTGGCCCTGAGCGCGCAGATGGGCTGCCAGCTCGGCCGCCAGCCGGGTTTTGCCGGTGCTTTCCGCCCCCAGCAAGGCGATTCGGATCGCGCGCTTCATCATGGGCCTGTGCGGGGCTGGGTTCAAAGCCTGCGCTGCCAGGCGCGCCAGCCCACCACGCTCAGGCCTGTGAACAGTGTATAGAGAATGACGGTCAGCCACAGGCCCTTGTAGGCGAAGAGGCCCACACTGACCACATTCACGACGATCCACAGCAGCCAGTTTTCAATGAACTTGCGGCCCAGCAGAAACTGGCCCACCAGGCTGGCAGCGGTGGGGAAGGCGTCCCACCAGGGCACATCGGTGTCCGTGAACTGATGGAGAAAAAGACCGATGGCTGGCCACAAAAGGGTGCAGGACGCGATGGCTTTGGCAATGCCGGTGCGCGACAGGCGGGCCACCCGCAAGGTGCTGCCATCGGCGCGGTGGCCGCGCAGCCACTGGAACCAGCCCCAGCAGGCGACCACGGCAAAGAAGATTTGCAGCGCCGCGTCGCCGTAGAGCCGGCTGCGCCAGAACAGCGCGAAGTACATGAGCGAACTGAGGGCGGCCAGCGGCCAGCCCCAGTGGATCTCCCGGATGTTGAAGCCCACCATGGCCAGCGCCAGCGCGAAAGCGACGAGTTCCAGCCAGCTCGTGGGCGAGCCCCACAGAACGAAGACCGTGGAGAAGAGCAGTTCGAAAGACATCGAAGATAAGGGCGTAGCGAGCGGCTGTCAGGCGAGGCGGACGGAGCGCAGCAACCGGAACGTACTTCAGGTACGTGAGGATTGCGAGCACCGCCCAACGACGCATGGCGGCCGCGCGGTAGCCCCCTACCGCGCGATCTGGACGTAGATCTCGCCCTGCTTCACCATGCCGAGCTCCATGCGGGCTCTTTCCTCGACCATCTCCAGGCCTTCCTTGAGGTCGCGCACTTCAGCTGCCAGACGTTCGTTGGCCTGCAGGGCCTGGGCGTTCTCGGCCTGCTGCGCCTCGAGCTTTTGCTGCATCTGCGCCACGTTGGGAACGCTGCCCCGGCCCCACCACAGCTGCGTGTGCACCATCACGAGCAGGGCGAGCAGGATCAGCGGGACGACGCGGTTAGTCATCGGCATCGCTTTGCCTGTCATCCTGAGCGACGCGAAGGATCTCGCAGTGCATGCAAGATTCCTCGCCAGGCTCGGAATGACAGCTCATGCTGAATGCTGCGTGTCAGCGCAGGTTATAGAACGCCGCGCGGCCGGGGTAGCTCGCGATGTCGCCCAGGTCTTCCTCGATGCGCAGCAGCTGGTTGTACTTGGCCATGCGGTCCGAGCGCGAGAGCGATCCGGTCTTGATCTGGCCCGCGTTGGTGCCGACCGCGATGTCGGCGATGGTGCTGTCCTCGGTCTCGCCCGAGCGGTGGCTGATCACGGCGGTGTAGCCCGCGCGCTTGGCCATCTCGATGGCGGCGAAGGTCTCGGTCAGCGTGCCGATCTGGTTGATCTTGATCAGGATCGAGTTGGCGATCTTCTTGTCGATGCCTTCCTTCAGGATCTTGGTGTTGGTCACGAACAGATCATCACCGACCAGCTGCACCTTGGCGCCCAGGCGCTCGGTCAGAATCTTCCAGCCGTCCCAGTCGCCTTCGGCCATGCCGTCTTCGATGCTGATGATGGGGTATTTGTCGCACCAGGTCGCCAGGGTGTCGGTCCATTCCTGGGCCGACAGCACCAGGCCTTCGCCTTCGAGGTGGTATTGGCCGTCCTTGTAGAACTCGCTGGCGGCGCAGTCCAGGCCCAGCGCGATCTGCTCGCCGGCGGTAAAGCCGGCCTTCTCGATCGCTTCCAGAATCATCTGGATCGCGGCCTCGTGGCTGGGCACATTGGGCGCAAAGCCACCTTCGTCGCCGACGGCCACGCTCATGCCCTTGTCGTGCAGGATTTTCTTGAGCGCATGGAACACCTCGGCGCCGTAGCGCACGGCTTCGCGAAAGCTCGGTGCGCCCACGGGAATGATCATCAGCTCCTGCAGATCGAGGTTGTTGTTGGCATGCGCGCCGCCGTTGACCACGTTCATCATGGGCACGGGCATCTGCATGCCGCCCATGCCGCCGAAATAGCGGTACAGCGGCAGGCCCGATTCCTCGGCCGCGGCGCGGGCCACGGCCATCGAGACGGCCAGCATGGCGTTGGCGCCCAGGCGGCTCTTGTTGTCGGTGCCATCCAGGTCGATCAGGGTCTTGTCCAGGAAAGCCTGTTCGGACGCGTCGAGGCCCAGCACGGCTTCGGAGATTTCGGTGTTGATGTGCTCCACGGCCTTGAGCACGCCCTTGCCCAGGTAACGGCTCTTGTCGCCGTCGCGCAGCTCGATGGCTTCGCGCGAGCCGGTGGATGCGCCCGAGGGCACGGCCGCACGGCCCATGGTGCCGGACTCCAGCAGCACGTCGCATTCGACGGTCGGGTTGCCGCGGCTGTCGAGGATTTCGCGGCCAACGATGTCAACGATTGCACTCATTTTTTTCCTTTGGTTCAGTAATTTTCGGGTTCAGTGTGGGCAGAGGTTCGGCGTTCGGCGTTGAGCGTTCAGCGAGGAAGTCCAACGCTCAACGCTCAACGCTACACCCCTTCGACGACGACCATCCGCATCACGGCTGCGCCTTGCCGCGCCGCACGTGCCTTGCCGTATTCGGGCGAGGCATGGAAGGCCTTGGCGGCTTCAAATGACGGAAATTTCAGAATGACCAGGCGCTCGGGCACCCAGTCGCCTTCCAGCACCTCGACCTTGCCGCCGCGCACGCAGACTTCTGCACCATGGGCCTGCATCGCCGCGCTCGACCATTTCTTGTAGTCCTCGTACTGCGCCGGGTTGCTCACGCTCACATGGGCAATGATGTAGCCACTCATTCGAAATTGCTCTCCAGCAGCGGATTCTTTTTGGTTACGTAATCGAGGGCCACCAGGGTTTCGAGCAGCGCCTTCATGTGCTTGAGCGGCACGGCGTTCGGGCCGTCGCTCAGGGCCTTGGCCGGGTCGGGATGGGTTTCCATGAACAGGCCGGCCACGCCGACGGCGACGGCCGCACGCGAGAGCACCGGCACCATTTCGCGCTGGCCGCCCGAGCTCTGCCCCAAACCGCCCGGCAGCTGCACCGAATGGGTCGCGTCGAACACGACGGGCGCGCCGGTCTCGCGCATGATCGCCAGCGAGCGCATGTCGGAGACGAGGTTGTTGTAGCCAAAGCTCGCACCGCGCTCGCAGGCCATGAAGTTGTCTTCGTTCAGGCCTTTTTCCCGGGCTGCCGCGCGCGCCTTGTCGATCACGTTCTTCATATCGCCGGGCGCAAGGAACTGGCCCTTCTTGATGTTGACCGGCTTGCCCGATTGCGCCACGGCGCGGATGAAGTCGGTCTGGCGGCACAGAAAGGCCGGCGTCTGCAGCACGTCGACGACCTGGGCCACCTGTTCAATCTCGGCTTCGCTGTGCACGTCGGTCAGCACCGGCAGGCCCAGCTCGCGCTTGACCTTGGCCAGGATTTCCAGGCCCTTGGCCATGCCAGGGCCGCGAAAGCTGGTGCCGGAGGACCGGTTGGCCTTGTCGTAGCTGCTCTTGAAGATGAAGGGAATGCCCAGGCTGGCGGTGATTTCCTTCAGCGCGCCGGCCGTGTCCATCTGCAGCTGCTCGGACTCGACGACGCAGGGGCCGGCGATCAGGAAGAAGCGCTGGTCCAGGCCCACGTCAAAGTTACAGAGTTTCATAGAGTCCCCACGCTTGCCACGATGTGTGCTGCGCTGGTCAGGCCGCCGCCAGAGGCAGCGGCTCTTCGCCCCGTCCCAGCCTGCGCAGGCAGGCTGGGAGCCGCGGGGCTCAGCCCCTCGGGGGTCTTCAAGCTCAGGGGGGTTGACACTGGATGTCTCATGCCACCGCTTTGAGGTTTTTGCCCGCCGCCTGATGGTCCAGCGCAGCCTTGATGAAGGCGTTGAACAGGGGATGGCCATCCCACGGCGTGGACTTGAATTCAGGGTGGAACTGCACGCCCATGAACCAGGGGTGGACCGTCGCGGGCAACTCCACGATCTCGGTCAGCTGCTCGCGCTGCGTCAGGGCCGAGATCACCAGCCCCGCCTGGCGCAGGGTGTCGAGGTAATGGACGTTGGCTTCATAGCGGTGGCGGTGGCGTTCGGTCACCACGTCGCCGTAAATCTGGTGCGCCAGCGTGCCCTGGGACACATCGGAGCTTTGGGCGCCCAGGCGCATGGTGCCGCCGAGGTCGGAGTTGGCATCGCGTGTCTTGATGGTGCCGTCGGCGTCTTTCCACTCGGTGATCAGCGCAATGACCGGGTTGGGGCTGTCGGGCTCGAACTCGGTGCTGTTGGCCTCGTTCAGGCCGGCCACATGGCGCGCATATTCGATGGTGGCCACCTGCATGCCCAGGCAAATGCCGAGGTAGGGCAGCTTGTTCTCACGGGCGAAGCGGGCCGCGCAGATCTTGCCCTCGATACCGCGCTTGCCGAAGCCGCCGGGCACCAGCACCGCGTCGTATTTGGCGAGCTGCGTCACGCTGTCGGGCGTGAGGGTTTCAGAGTCGACATAGTCGATCTTCACGCGCGCATGGTTTTTCATGCCGGCGTGGCGCAGGGCTTCGTTGAGCGACTTGTAGCTGTCCGACAGGTCCACATACTTGCCGACCATGGCGATGTTGACTTCGCTTTGCGGATGCTCGGTCTCGTAGACCAGCTCGTCCCAGCGCTTGAGGTTGGCCGGCGGGGTGTTCAGGCGCAGCTTGTCGCAGATCAGGCCGTCCAGGCCCTGCTCGTGCAGCATGCGCGGCACCTTGTAGATGGTGTCCACGTCCCACATGGAGATCACACCCCATTCGGCCACGTTGGTGAACAGCGAAATCTTGGCGCGCTCGTCTTCCGGAATGCGGCGGTCGGCGCGGCACAGCAGGGCGTCGGCCTGGATGCCGATCTCGCGCAGCTTTTGCACCGTGTGCTGGGTCGGCTTGGTCTTGAGCTCGCCAGCCGCCGCAATCCACGGCACATAGGTCAGGTGAACGAAGGCGGCGTTGTTGGGGCCCAGGCGCAAACTCATCTGGCGGGCGGCTTCCAGGAACGGCAGGGATTCGATGTCGCCCACGGTGCCGCCGATTTCCACAATGGCCACGTCCACCGCGTCGGGCGTGCCGAAGGCCGCGCCGCGCTTGATGTATTCCTGGATCTCGTTGGTCACATGCGGAATGACCTGCACCGTCTTGCCGAGGTAGTCGCCACGGCGTTCCTTCTCGAGCACCGACTGGTAGATGCGGCCGGTGGTGAAATTGTTGGCCTTGCCCATGCGCGTCGTGATGAAGCGCTCGTAGTGACCCAGGTCCAGGTCGGTTTCGGCCCCATCGTCGGTGACGAACACCTCGCCATGCTGGAACGGCGACATCGTGCCGGGATCGACGTTGATGTAGGGATCGAGCTTGATCAGAGTGACTTTGAGGCCCCGCGATTCCAAAATCGCAGCTAAGGAGGCTGAGGCGATTCCCTTGCCGAGGGAGGACACCACACCGCCGGTGACGAAGACAAATTTGGTCATGTCAGGGTCGGGCGTTGAACCCGGGGAGGTGGTAAAGCGAGATTATAAAGGTTGCCCCCATGCACACCATTGCCGCGCCACCGGCCGGTGCAGGCGTGCGGACGGTCTGCTACATTGCGCCCCATGAATGACTTGGCCGGTAAACACATTGTCCTGGGCCTGAGCGGCGGCATTGCCTGTTACAAGGCTGCCGAGCTGTGCCGCTCGCTGATCAAGGAAGGCGCCACCGTGCAGGTGGTGATGACGGAGGCTGCGGAGCAGTTCATCACCCCCGTGACCA
>JBOHHM010000277.1:0-24489 GCA_050725495.1 Burkholderiaceae bacterium
GCAGGGCCGAGGTGCGGATCGCGCGCGAATCGGCAATCGCGTTGCGGCGCTCCTCGACCGTGTTGATGACCAGCGCGATCTCGTTGTTCTTGATCATGTCCACCACGTGGGGACGGCCTTCGGTGACCTTGTGGATCGTCTCGCAGGCGATGCCCGCCGCCGTGATGGCCGCGGCCGTGCCCTTGGTCGCAATCAGCTCAAAGCCCAGGCCGCTCAGTTCACGGGCGACCTCGACCGCGCGCGGCTTGTCGTTGTTCTTCACCGAAACGAAGACCTTACCCGAAGGCTCGCCAGACACGGTGAACGGCTTGGGCAGCCTGGTGCCGGCGCCGAGCTGGGACTTCACAAAGGCTTCACCGAAGGTCTTGCCCACGCCCATGACCTCGCCGGTGGACTTCATCTCCGGGCCGAGAATCGTGTCCACGCCGGGGAACTTCACGAACGGGAACACGGCCTCCTTGACGCTGAAGTATGGCGGCGTGACCTCGTCGGTGATGCCCTGCGAGGCCAGCGACTGGCCCGCCATGCAGCGCGCCGCGACCTTGGCCAGCTGGATGCCGGTGGCCTTGCTCACATAGGGCACGGTGCGCGAGGCGCGCGGGTTGACCTCGAGCACATAGATCACGTCCTGGCCGTCGACCTGCTGGATCGCGAACTGCACGTTCATCAGGCCGACCACGTTCAGCGCCTTGGCCATGGCCGCGGTCTGGCGCTTGAGCTCGTCGACCGTTTCCTTCGACAGCGAATAAGGCGGCAGCGAGCAGGCGGAGTCGCCGCTGTGCACGCCGGCCTGCTCGATGTGCTCCATCACGCCGCCGATGAAGGTCCGGCCTTCGCTCGCCCCGTCGCCTCCATCGCGCAGGCAGTCCACGTCGCATTCGATCGCGTCGTTGAGGAAGCGGTCGAGCAGCACGGGCGAATCGTTGCTGACCTTGACCGCCTCACGCATGTAGCGCTCCAGGTCGCGCTGCTCGTGCACGATTTCCATGGCACGGCCGCCCAGCACATAGCTGGGGCGCACGACCAGCGGGTAACCCAGGGCCGCGGCCTTCTCCAGCGCCTCGGCCTCGGTGCGGGCCGTCGCGTTGGGCGGCTGGCGCAGGCCCAGTTCATGCAGCAGCTTCTGGAAGCGCTCGCGGTCTTCGGCCGCATCGATCATGTCGGGGCTGGTGCCGATGATGGGCACGCCGTTGGCCTCCAGGTCGAGCGCGAGCTTGAGCGGCGTCTGTCCACCGTACTGCACGATCACGCCCAGCGGCTTTTCCTTGTCGACGATCTCGAGCACGTCCTCCAGCGTCAGCGGCTCGAAGTACAGGCGGTCGCTGGTGTCGTAGTCGGTCGTGACGGTCTCGGGATTGCAGTTGACCATGATGGTCTCGTAGCCGTCTTCACGCAGGGCGAGCGCGGCATGAACGCAGCAATAGTCGAACTCGATGCCCTGGCCGATGCGGTTGGGTCCGCCGCCGAGCACCATGATCTTTTTCCTGTCGGTCGGCTCGGCTTCGCACTCGTCCTCGTAGGTCGAGTACATGTAGGCGGTGTTGGTCGCGAACTCGGCCGCGCAGGTGTCCACGCGCTTGTAGACCGGGCGGATGCTTAAGGCGCGGCGCTTTTCACGGATCGCCGTGTCGGTGGTCCCGAGCTGGCGCGCCAGGCGGCGATCCGAGAAGCCTTTCTTCTTGAGCGTGCGCAGCGTTGCCGCATCGATCTGGTCCAGCGTCATCTTTTCCAGCTCGAGCTCGATCTTGACGATCTCCTCGATCTGCACCAGGAACCACTTGTCGATCTTGGTGAGCTCGTAGACCTCGTCGACCGACATGCCCTGCGCAAAGGCGTCGCCCACATACCAGATGCGCTCGGGACCGGGTTCGCCGAGTTCCTTTTCCAGCACCTCGCGGTCCTGGGTCTTCTCGTTGAGGCCGTCAACGCCGACTTCGAGGCCGCGCAGGGCTTTCTGGAACGACTCCTGGAAAGTGCGGCCCATGGCCATGACCTCGCCGACCGATTTCATCTGCGTGGTCAGGCGCGAATCGGCCTGCGGGAATTTCTCGAACGCGAAACGCGGGATCTTGGTGACCACATAGTCGATGCTGGGCTCGAAGCTCGCGGGCGTGGCGCCGCCGGTGATCTCATTGCGCAGCTCGTCGAGCGTGTAGCCCACGGCCAGCTTGGCCGCGACCTTGGCGATCGGAAAGCCCGTGGCCTTGGAGGCCAGCGCCGAGGAGCGCGAGACGCGCGGGTTCATTTCGATCACGATCATGCGCCCGTCTTTCGGGTTGATCGAGAACTGGACGTTGGAGCCGCCCGTATCCACCCCGGTCTCGCGCAGCACCGCAAGCGATGCATTGCGCATGAGCTGGTATTCCTTGTCGGTCAGCGTCTGGGCCGGCGCGACGGTGATCGAGTCGCCCGTGTGCACGCCCATCGGGTCGAGGTTTTCGATCGAGCAGACGATGATGCAGTTGTCCTTTTTGTCGCGCACGACCTCCATCTCGTACTCTTTCCAGCCGACCAGCGATTCCTCGATCAGCAGCTCGCTCGTCGGCGAGGCTTCGAGGCCGCGCTTGCAGATGGCGTCGAATTCCTCGGGGTTGTAGGCGATGCCGCCGCCGGTGCCGCCCAGCGTGAAGCTGGGGCGGATCACGACCGGAAAGCCGACCGTCTTCTGCACGGCCCAGGCTTCATCCAGCGAATGGGCAATGCCCGAGCGCGCCGAACCGAGGCCGATCCTGGTCATCGCCTCCTTGAACTTCTGGCGGTCCTCGGCCTTGTCGATGGCCTCGGGCGTGGCGCCGATCAGCTCCACCTTGTACTTTTCCAGCACGCCATGGTGCCAGAGGTCGAGCGCGCAGTTCAGCGCGGTCTGGCCGCCCATGGTGGGCAGGATGGCGTCGGGCCTTTCCTTGGCGATGATCTTCTCCACCGTCTGCCAGGTGATGGGCTCGATATAGGTGACGTCGGCCGTGGCCGGGTCGGTCATGATCGTCGCGGGGTTGCTGTTGATCAGGATGACCTTGTAGCCCTCCTCGCGCAGCGCCTTGCAGGCCTGCACGCCGGAGTAGTCGAATTCGCAGGCCTGGCCGATGATGATGGGGCCGGCGCCGATGATGAGGATGCTCTTGATGTCTGTGCGCTTAGGCATTTTTGTGGCTTCCCTTGTGGTCTTGCATCAGCGCAGTGAAGCGGTCAAACAGGTAGGAAATGTCGTGCGGGCCGGGCGAGGCTTCGGGGTGGCCCTGGAAGCAGAACGCGGGCCGGTCGGTGCGGGCCAGGCCCTGCAGCGTGCCGTCGAACAGGGAGACATGCGTGGCGCGCAGGTTGGCCGGCAGCGTCTTCTCGTCGACCGCAAAGCCGTGGTTCTGGCTGGTGATGCTCACGCGGCCGTTGTCCAGGTCCTTGACCGGGTGGTTGGCGCCGTGGTGGCCGAACTTCATCTTGAAGGTCTTGGCGCCCGAGGCCAGCGCCATGATCTGGTGGCCCAGGCAGATGCCGAAGGTCGGGATGCCGCTGTCGATCAGCTCGCGCACCGCCTCGATCGCATAGTCGCAGGGCTCGGGGTCGCCGGGGCCGTTGGACAGGAACACGCCGCTGGGCTGCAGCTTGAGGACTTCAGCGGCAGGCGTCTGCGCCGGCACGACCGTGACCTTGCAGCCGCGCTCGGCCAGCATGCGCAAAATGTTTTTCTTGACGCCGAAGTCATAGGCCACGACATGGAACCGGGGTGCCGTCTGTGCGCCGTAACCCGAGCCAAGCCTCCACTCGGTCTGCGTCCAGTCATAGGGCTTCGCCACCGAAACCACCTTGGCCAGGTCCAGCCCGGCCATGCTGGGCGCAGCCTTGGCCGAAGCGACCGCCTGGTCGATCACGGCCTGGGTCACGGCCTCGCCAGCAGCCAGGCCGACGATACAGCCGTTCTGCGCGCCCTGGGTGCGCAGCAAACGGGTGAGCTTGCGGGTGTCGATGCTGGCAATCGCCACCGTGTTTTCCTTGACCAGGTACTGCGACAGGGTCATGGACGAGCGGAAGTTGGACGCCACCAGGGGCAGGTCCTTGATGATGAGTCCTGCGGCATGGACCTTCTTGGCTTCGATGTCCTCGGCATTCACTCCGTAGTTGCCGATGTGCGGATACGTGAGCGTCACGATCTGCTGGCAGTAGCTGGGGTCGGTGAGGATTTCCTGGTAGCCGGTGATGGCGGTGTTGAACACCACTTCACCGACGGTGGAGCCGCTGGCTCCGATCGAATTGCCAACAAAGACCGTGCCGTCTGCGAGCGCCAGGATGGCGGGAGGGAAGGTTCCCTGTAGAGACAAAAGCACTGGGTTCTCCGGATTGGTTGCGGGTACGCCCAAGCGGTTCAAGAGAAAACTCTTGGCAAAGCTTTTGTGAGGGAGTCGGCTTGAGCTGCGCTAGGCGTACGGTGTGGCGGGAAAGCCTCTCATTATAGCTGAAGGGATCCCACCCCACGCTGACCGCCGCCTGTACTGCGCTGCCTCCCTACGAGGCTTTCACAGCTTGGCCGACGGCGCTGGCATGCAGGCAAATCGCCGCCGCAGCCGCCACATTGAGCGACTCCTCGCCGCCGGGCTGGCCGATGCGCACCGACAGGCTGGCCCGGCGCACCAGCTCGTCGCTGACGCCCTGCCCTTCGTGACCCAGGGCCCAGGCGCAGGGCGCGGGCAGGCGTTGGTGCTGAACCAGCTCACCGCGGTGCGAGCTGGTCACGACGATGGGCACGGCCAGCGCGTCCAGCGCCGCCAGATCCGCCCCTTCGACCAGATGCAGGCCAAAATGCGCCCCCATGCCGGCGCGCAGCACCTTGGGGCTCCACAGCGCGGCCGTGCCCTTGAGCGCGATGACCTGGCCAAAGCCGAAGGCCGCGGCGCTGCGCAGGATCGAGCCCACGTTGCCCGCATCCTGGACCCGGTCGAGAATGACGGACGCCACGCCCGGCGTGAGCGCGGTGTGGCCCGGCAGGTCGATCACGAAGCCCATGCGGGCCGGCGACTCCAGCGCGCTGATCTCGGCGAACAAGGCGTCGGCGATCACTATGGTTTTCATAGCGGACCGCGACCATTCCACGGGGGCCAGAGGCCAGAAAGACTCCGAGAATACGGCGATGGCCGGCGGCCATCGGCGCGCCAGCGCGGCGCGGCACAGGTGATCGCCCTCGAGCCAGACCCGGCCGAGCTTGCGGTAGGCCGTGCTGTCCTGCGACAGTCTGCGCAACTCCTTGAGCAGCGCGTTCTCGCGCGAGCTGATATGGGTGATGGCGTCGGAGGTCATGTCTGCCCCCACGCTTGCCACTTCGCGTGCTGCGCTGCCCCCCCGGGGGGCCTTGCTTGTTGGGAGCGGTCCTGCACTGCGCTCATCGCAGTACCTGCGCGACCGGGCTGAAAGACTTGCGGTGCTGCGGGCAGGCCCCGTGCTCGCGCAGCGCCGCCAGATGCTCGGCCGTGCCATAGCCCTTGTGGCCGGCAAAGCCGTACTGCGGATACTGATGGTGAAATTCCGCGCACCAGCGGTCACGGTGGACCTTGGCCAGGATCGAGGCGGCCGAGATCGCCGGCACCCGGGCATCGCCCTTGACAATGGCTTCGGCCAGCACGTCGAGCGTCGGCAAGCGGTTGCCGTCGACCAGCACTTTCGCGGGTTTCAGCCGCAGGCCCTCGACCGCCCGCTTCATCGCCAGCAGCGTGGCCTGCAGGATGTTGAGGCGGTCGATTTCCTCGACGCTGGCTTCGGCGATCGAGCAGCACAGCGCACGGGCCCGGATTTCGTCGTAGAGCCTGTCGCGTTTGAGCGGACTGAGTGCCTTGGAGTCGGCCAGGCCCTTGATCGGCTTGAGCTCGTCCAGGATCACGGCCGCTGCCACCACGGGCCCGGCCAGCGGGCCGCGCCCGGCCTCATCGACACCGGCCAGCAGGCCGGGGCTGTCCCAGACCAGGGGAGCCTGCTCAGCCTTCAAGAACTTTTTGGATCGCATCGGTCGCCAGTTGCGCGGTGTCGCGCTGCAACTCGTGGTGCAGCGCGGTGAATCGTTGTTGCAAGCACGTGATTTTCTCAGGCGCGCCAAACCATGCCAGCACCGCCTGGGCCAAGGCTTCAGGCGTCGCGGCGTCCTGCAGCAGTTCGGGCACCACGAAGTCCTGGCACAGGATATTGGGCAGGCCGACCCAGGGCTGCAGCTTCTTGCGGCGCATGATCTGCCACGACACCCAGTTCATGTTGTAGGCAATCACCATCGGCCGCTTGAACAGGGCCGCCTCCAGCGTGGCCGTGCCGCTGGCAATCAGCGTCACATCGCAGGCGGCCAGCACGGTGTGGGACTGGCCTGCCACGATCTGCAGACTGGCCCCCAGACCGCAGGCCCGGGCCGCCTGTTCGATCCGGCCGCGCAGCGCCGGCACTGCGGGCACTACGAACTTGATAGCAGGCTGCGCCCGTTTGACAAGGGCTGCGGCGTCAAAAAAACGTTGGGCCAGATACTGGATCTCGGATTGCCGGCTGCCGGGCAGGATGGCGACGACCCGGTCCTCCTCGCGCAGCCCAAGCTGGGCCCGCGCAGCCGCTCGGTCTGGCTGCATCGGAATCACCTGGGCCAGCGGGTGCCCGACATAGCTGGCCGAGATGCCATGCTGGGCCAGCAAGGCCGGCTCGAACGGGAAGATGCACAGCACATGGTCGACGCTGCGCCGGATTTTCTCCAGCCGCTCGGGGCGCCAGGCCCAGACCGACGGCGCCACGAAATGCACGGTCTTGATGCCCTGCGCCTTCAGCGCTGCTTCCAGGTCGAGGTTGAAATCGGGCGCATCCACGCCGACGAACAGGTCGGGGCGCTGCCGCAGCAGCCGGGTCTTGAGCTGCTCGCGGATGGCCACGATGCCGCGGTAATGGCGCAACACCTCCACGTAGCCGCGCACGGCCAGCTTGTCGCTGGGCCACCAGGCTTCGAAGCCGCGCCCGGCCATCTGCGGCCCGCCGATGCCGCCCGAGCGCAGGCCGGGCCAGCGCGCGCGCAGACCGTCGAGCAGCAGGCCGGCCAGCAGATCGCCCGAGGTTTCGCCGGCGACCATGGCGACCTGCGAAGGCGAGGCGTTCCGACCAGCCGCTCCACCGGGGGACAGTGAGCTGGGCGCGCTGTCCATGGGCGCCTACCGCACGATGCCACGCTGCGGCGAGGATTGCTCCAGAAATGAGAGCATCATCTGGACATCTGGCGCGGACTCCGGCGTCTTTCCAACCAAATCGGCGATGCGTCCACGGGCCTGCTCCAGCGTCAGGCCATCGCGGTACAAGGCCTTGTGCATGGCTCTCACGGCCGCGATGCGTTCGGCCGAAAAGCCGCGGCGGCGCAGTCCCTCGAAGTTCATGGAACGCGCCTGGGCCGGCTGGCCCTGGCACATCACGAACGGGGGCAGATCGGCGAACAGCAACGAGCACATGGCCGTCATGCTGTGCGCACCGATCTTCACGAACTGGTGCACCACGGTAAAACCGCCCAGAATCACCCAGTCGCCCACTTCCACGTGGCCGGCCAGCTGGGAGTTGTTGGCAAAGATCGTATTGCTGCCCACGATGCAGTCGTGCGCCAGGTGCACGTAGGCCATGAGCCAGTTGTCGTTGCCCACGCGCGTCACGCCACCGCCGCCCGGTGAGCCGATGTTGAAGGTGCAGAACTCGCGGATGGTGTTGCGCTCGCCGATGATCAGCTCGCAGGGCTCGCCCGCGTATTTCTTGTCCTGCGGAATCGCGCCCAGCGAAGCGAACTGGAGGATGCGGTTGTCCCGCCCTAACCTCGTGTGGCCCTCGATCACGCAATGCGGGCCGACCGTCGTGCCCGCGCCTATCTTCACATGCGGGCCGATGACGCTATAAGGCCCGATGCTGACCGAGCTGTCGATCTCGGCCTTGGGGTCGACAATGGCAGTGGAATGGATGCGGGTCACGCCAGAATTCTCCGCGGGGCTCAGGCAATGGTGCGCATGGTGCACATGAGTTCGGCCTCGCAGGCCAACTCCGCGCCCACATGGATCGCCCCCTTGAACTTGAAGATGCCGGCCTTCATTCGCAAAAGCTTGATGTCCATGACCAGCTGGTCGCCCGGTTCGACCGGCCGCTTGAATCGCGCGCCGTCGATGCCGGCGAAGTAGTAAACGGTTTTGTCGTCAGGCGTCACGCCCACCGCGTCGAACGCCAGCAAGGCCGCCGCCTGCGCCATGGCTTCGAGCATCAGAACGCCCGGCATGACCGGCCGGTGCGGAAAGTGGCCGGTGAAAAACGGCTCGTTGATCGTGACGTTTTTCAGCGCCTTGATGCTTCTGCCCTTGTCCAGCTCGAGCACGCGGTCCACCAGCAAGATCGGATAGCGGTGGGGCAGTTGCTTGAGGATTTGATGAATGTCCATCATGGTTTTGTCAGTTTTTCCAGTGCTTTGAGGCGATCGCGCAGGCTGTGAAGCTGCTTGAGCGTTGCCGCATTTTTTTCCCAGGCGGCATTGTCGTCGATGGGGAACATGCCGCTGTACTGTCCAGGCTTCAAAATCGATCGGGTCACGACCGACGCGGCCGAGATGTGCACATGGTCGGCCAGCGCCAGGTGCCCCAGCACGATCGCACCGCCCCCCACCGTGCAATGGGCGCCAATGGTCGCGCTGCCGGCCACGCCCACGCAGCCGGCCATGGCCGTATGGGCGCCAATGCGCACGTTGTGGCCGATCTGGATCAGGTTGTCGAGTTTGACGCCATCTTCGATGACCGTGTCCTGCAAGGCCCCGCGGTCAATGCAGGTGTTGGCCCCGATCTCCACATCGTTGCCGATGCGCACCGCGCCCAGCTGTTCGATCTTTTCCCAGGCGCCGGCGTTGGGCGCAAAGCCGAACCCGTCGGCGCCCACCACCACCCCCGAATGCAGCAGGCAACGCTCGCCCACCGAGCAGCCCTCGCCTATCGTCACGCGGGCCTTGAGCACGGTGTGCGCGCCAATGCGCGCGCCGCACTCGACCACGCACAGGGCCCCGATGGTGGCACTGGGGTCGATCACAGCCTCGGGGTCGATCACCGCACTCGGGTGTATCCCCGCGCCCATCGATGGGCCATGCTGGCGCTTCCAGAGCTGCGTGACCTTGGCGAAATACAGGTAGGGCTGATCCACCACAATGCAGGCGCCCATGCCCGCGTTGCGTGCCAGTGCGGCCGCTTGCATGGCAGGGGCCACAATGACGCAAGCCGCCCCGGAGGCGGCCAGTTGCTGCCGGTATTTGGGGTGGCTGAGAAAGCTCAAGGCGGTGGCATCGGCCGATTCCAGCGACGCCAGGCTTTCAATCTGCAGCTCGGGATTACCGTGAAGCTCGCCCCCGAGGGCCTCGACAATCGAACCTAGACGCAGCGCCACACCTTGTTTGTTCAGAGGGTGGCAGCTTACTTGCCGCTGTTGGCGTTCAGCGCCTTGATCACCTTGTCGGTGATGTCGTGCTTGGGGTTGATGTAGACGGCTTCTTGCAGCACCACATCATACTTCTCGGCCTCGGCCACCTGCTTGACCACCTTGTTCGCGCGCTCCAGCACCTGCTGCAATTCTTCATTCTTGCGCGAGTTCAGGTCTTCCTGAAATTCGCGGCGCTTGCGCTGAAAATCACGGTCCTGCTCCACCAGCTGCTTTTGCCGCGCACTGCGCTGGCTTTCCGACAGGGTGGGCGCCTCGCGCTCGAACTTGTCTGAAATGCTTTTCAGGGAATTGCCCTGGTCGACCAGATCCTTCTCGCGTTTGGCGAATTCCTGTTCGAGCTTGGCCTGAGCGGCCTTGGCCGTATTGGCTTCCCGGAAAATGCGATCGGTATTGACAAAACCTACACGGAAATCCTCGGCCTGAACCTGCGCGGACAAAGCGAACATGCCCAGCACGAGGCCCAGCCAGTGTTGACGGGAAAAATGTTTCATTAGAAGGACGTTCCAATCTGGAATTGCAATTTCTGGATTTTATCGCCAGCAAACTTGCGCACGGGATTGGCGAAGGCCAGGCGCAGGGGGCCGATAGGCGAAATCCAGCTCAAACCCACACCGACCGAGGAACGCAGCTCACCCGCGCGGATTTTTTCATTTTCGCCAAAGACATTGCCAATGTCCATGAATCCGTAAACGCGCAAGGTCCTGTCGTTGCCCGCGCCCGGGAAAGGCGCGATCAATTCGGCGTTGAGCGTGAGCTTCTTGGGCCCGCCGAGCACGGCGCCGGTTACATCGCGCGGGCCCAGAGTTCCCTGGTCAAAGCCGCGCACAGAGCCCAGGCCGCCGGACTGGAAATTCTTGAACACCGGGAACGGGCGGTCACTGAGTCCCTTGCCCCAGCCCAGTTCGCCGTTGAAGGCCAGGGTGAACTGCTTGTTGAGCGGGACATACTGCTGGTACTGGTAGTTGGCCCTCAGGTAGCGCGCATCACCGCCCACACCCCAGTCCGAGTTCAGGCGCTGGTAACGCCCCGAGGTCGGCACCAGGGTGCTGTCGCGGTCGTCGCGCGACCAGCCAATGCTCAGGGGAATCGCCGAACTGGTAAAGCCGAACCGGGTGGCATAGTCCAGATAGGCTGCGGGAATGTTGGTGCCGGGCTTGATGGTGGTCTGCTCCAGGCCGCCGCCAAAATACACCGTGTCCGTTTCGCTGAACGGCACGCCAAAGCGCAGGCCGGCGCCGGAGGTGATCAGCTCGTAGTTGCCGCCCTGGTCCGCGTAGGGCTTGGAGTTGCGGCGGTACAGGTCGATGGTCCGGGACACACCATCGGGCGTGAAATACGGGTTGGTGGTATTGAGAACAATCACCCGGTTGAACTTGCTCGTATTGATCTCGGCGCCCAGGTAGTTGCCCGAGCCGAACACGTTTTCCTGCTTGACACTCAGAGACAATGCCAGACGCTCGGCGCTGGAGAAGCCTGCCCCCAATTGCAGGCTGCCGGTGGGCTTTTCGGCAACGGTCACGTTCAGGTCGATCTGGTCGGGCGAGCCCGGGACATCCTGGGTTTCGACATTGACCTCCTTGAAATACCCGAGGCGGTCGATGCGGTCGCGCGACAGCCTGATCTTGTCGCCGTCATACCACGATGACTCGAACTGCCGGAACTCCCGGCGAATCACCTCATCGCGGGTGCGATTGTTGCCGCCAATGCTCACGCGGCGCACATAGGCGCGACGCGAGGGATCGGCCTGCAGCACAAAGGCCACGCGGTTGTTGACGCGGTCGATCTCGGGCCGCGCTTCCACCCTGGCAAAGGCAAAGCCGAACTTGCCGAAGTAGTCGATGAAAGCCTTGGTGGTTTGTGCCACCTGGTCGGCGTTGTAGGCCTCGCCCGGCTTGATGGTGACCAGCGACTTGAATTCGTCATCCTTGCCAAGGTAGTTGCCTTCGAGCTTGACACCGGAGACGACATAGCGCTCGCCTTCGGTCACATTGATCGTGATGGAAATATCCTGCTTGTCCGGCGAGATCGCGACCTGGGTCGAGTCGATTCTGAATTCGAGGTAGCCGCGCGTGAGGTAGTAGGAGCGCAGGGTTTCCAGGTCGGCGTTGAGCTTGGCCCGTGAGTAACGATCGGACTTGGTGTACCAGCTCAGGAAGCCGCCCGTATCCAGGTCGAACAGGCCGCGCAAGGTCGGCTGGCCGAAGGCCTTGTTGCCCACGATGCGGATCTCCTTGATCCTGGCTGGCTCGCCTTCGGTCACGGTGAAGGTCAGGTTCACGCGGTTGCGCTCGACCGGAGTGACGGTGGTCACCACTTCCGCGCCATAGAGGCTGCGGTTGATGTACTGGCGCTTGAGCTCCTGCTCGGCCCGGTCGGCCAGCGCCTTGTCGAACGGACGGCCTTCGGTCAGGCCCACGTCACGCAAGGCCTTCTTCAGCACGTCCTTGTCGAACTCCCTGGCGCCGATGAAGTCGACATCGGCCACGGTGGGCCGCTCCTCGACGATCACCACCAGCACATCGCCACTGGCGTCCAACCGCACATCCTTGAACAGGCCCAGCGCAAACAGGGCGCGAATCGCCGCAGCCCCTTTTTCATCGTTGTAGGTATCCCCCACGCGCAAAGGCAGGGAGGCAAAGATGGTGCCGGGCTCCACCCGCTGCAAACCTTCGACCCGGATGTCGCGCACTGTGAAAGGATCGATGGCCCACGCCGTATTCGCCACGAAAGCCATGGTCGCGATGGCCGAAATCGTGCGCACGCGAAAGCGACTGAATTTATTATTCATGAATGAAGGGTGGGCCGGCATCGCGCGGCAATGCCGGCCAAAAGGTTAACCAAAGAGCCGGGTGACGTCGTTGAACAGCGCAATCGACATCAAGACCAGCAACACCGCCACGCCTCCGCGCTGCAGCCGCTCCATCCATACATCAGACACGCTCTTCCCTGTCACGCCCTCCCAAAGATAATACATCAGGTGTCCTCCATCGAGGACCGGCAGAGGCAGCAGGTTCAGCACGCCCAGACTCACACTGATCAGGGCCAGAAACACCAGGTATTGCGTCAGGCCCAGACTGGCCGACTTGCCAGCGTAGTCGGCAATGGTCAGGGGGCCGCTGAGGTTCTTGAGCGAGGCCTCGCCGATCACCATTTTGCCCATCATGCGCAGCGTCAGCAGCGAGACGTCCCAGGTTCGTACCAGGCCACGCCACAAACCTTCGAATAAGCCATGGCGAACGCTCACCAGCTCCGGCGGCGCGCCGACATAAGCGCCGATCCGGCCCACGGCGAGCCCCCCCTCCTGCTTGACCTCGGGCAGCACAGCAAGCTCCAGCGCCGCCCCGGCGCGCTCGATCCGCCAGATCTGCGACAGCGGCTGCCCCCCCTGCACCGAGGTCCGAATGATCTCGCGCAGCTGCTGGCCGTCCACAATCGGCGTGACGCCCACGCGCTGCACGACATCGCCCTTGCGCAGGCCCGAGCGCTCGGCCGCGCCGCCCGCCATGACCTCACCGATGACCGGCCGCGTCAAGGGAGCAACAATGCCGATCCTGCGAAACAGCTGGGCGTCGGCATCCTTGGCCTCGATGCGGCTGAGCTCCAGCAGAACCTCTTGTGACGCGCCGGCTTTCGGGCTGGCCAGACCCAGCCGCACATCACGGCCATTCAACGCACCCTGGGTGAGCAGCCAGCGCAGTTGCTCAAACGACTCGACCGGCTCCAGCTCCTCCCCCTCGAATCCCGCGCGCTGCACCAGCTCGCCGCCACGCAGGCCGGCGCGCTGCGCCAGCGAGTTCGCCGCCGGGCTGGCCAGCAGGGCCTTCGGTTCGTCCACACCGATCCAGCTGACCATGGCATACAACAGCACGGCCAGCAGCAAATTGGCGGCCGGCCCCGCGATCACGATGGCCGCGCGCGATTTGAGCGGCTGGGTGTTGAACGCCAGGTGGCGCTCCTCGGCGGCCACAGGCGCTTCCCGCTCGTCAAGCATCTTCACGTAGCCGCCCAGAGGGAAGGCGCCGATCACGAACTCGGTCGGCGAGCCTTTGGGCTGCCAGCGAAACAGGATCTTGCCGAAGCCGACCGAGAAGCGCAGCACCTTCACGCCGCAGGCCACCGCGACGCGGTAGTGTCCATATTCGTGGGCCGTGATCAGCAGTCCCAACGCAACAATGAAAGCAACAAGGGTCAGCATTTGGACTACTCCGGCATGTCACATCGCCATGCGTTGAATCTCGCGGTCCGCCGCTTCGCGCGCGCGGGCGTCCAGGGCCAGCAAATCATCCAGAGTTTGCGGGCTGGATGTGCTCACCGCCGCCAAAGTCGCCAGATTGGTGTGGTGAATCTGGTCGAAGCGGATGCGCCGCTCCAGGAAGGCCGCCACCGCGACTTCATTGGCCGCATTGAGCACGGCCGTGGTTCCGGCCGGCGCGCGCAGCGCGTCCCAGGCCAGCTGCAGCCCGGGGAAACGCTCGCGGTGGCCATCGCTGTCCAGCGCTTCGAAGGTCATCGCCGACAAGGCCCGGAAGTCCAGCGCTGATGCGCCCGACGCCATGCGCTCGGGCCAGGCCAGGCCATACGCAATCGGCACCCGCATGTCGGGCGTGCCGAGCTGGGCCACCACCGAGGTATCGCGGTACTGCACCATCGAGTGAATGATGCTCTGGGGATGGATCACCACCTCCAGCTCGCCCGGCCCCATGCCAAACAAGTAGCTGGCCTCGATCACTTCGAGCGCCTTGTTCATCATGGTGGCCGAGTCCACCGAAATCTTGCGGCCCATGACCCAGTTGGGGTGGGCGCAGGCCTGCTCGGGCGTCACATCGCGCAAGCTGGCCGGATCACGGGTGCGAAACGGCCCGCCGGAGGCAGTCAGGATGATTTTTTCGACGCGCTGGCGCCAGGTGGCCGGATCTTCGGGCAGGGACTGGAAAATGGCGGAATGCTCGCTGTCGATGGGCAGCAGCGTGGCGCCCCCCTGTTTCACGGCCTTGAGGAACACCTCGCCACCGACGACCAGGGCTTCCTTGTTGGCCAACAGCAGGCGCTTGCCGGCGCGCGCGGCCGCCAGACAGGGAGCCAGCCCGGCGGCACCGACAATGGCCGCCATCACGCTGTCCACCAGCTCATGAGACGCTATCATTTCAATAGCATCCGGCGCCCACAGCACCTGGACATGGAGCCCATTTTGCTCAATTTTCTGCTGCAATTCCCGGCCATGGGGCTCGCTGGCCATCACGGCATAGCGCGGCAGGAAACGCCGGCACTGCTGCAGCATCAAATCGACCTGGGTGGCGGCGCTGAGCGCAAACACCTCGAAACGCTCGGGATGCCGGGCGATCACATCGAGCGTGCTGGTGCCTATGGAGCCGGTCGAGCCGAGAATCGTGATCCGTTGTTTCATGGTCGCCTTCATGTCGATCACAGGGACGCCAACATCATGGCCAAGGGCAGGGTCGGCAGCAGCGCATCGACGCGGTCCAGCACGCCGCCATGCCCGGGCAACAGGCCACTGCTGTCCTTGACGCCGACGCTGCGTTTGATCAGCGATTCCACCAGATCGCCGACCACGCTCATCGCAGCCATGAATAGCACGGCGATCGGCAGCAGCCACCAGCCCTGAGCCGCCAGGCGGGTGTAGAGACTGGCCGCGCCAGCCTGCCCACCTGCGGCGTCGGCCCAGACCCAGGCCACAGCCAGCACGAGCACGCCGGCCATGCCGCCCCAGACACCTTCCCAGCTTTTGCCCGGACTGATGGCCGGCGCCAGCTTGGCTTTGGTGAACTTCGTGCCAAACGCACGACCGGCGAAATAGGCAAAGATGTCGGCCACCCAGACCAGCAGCAGCACGGACAGCAGGAAATTGATGCCTGTCACCCGCGCCTGCGCCACAGCCAGCCAAGCCAGCCACAAGGCCAGCAAGCCACCCAGCAGTCGCACGGTCCTGGGAATTCGGGCCCAGCCGCTCACGCCCGAGCGCAACAGCCAGGCGCCCACAAGCACCCAGGCGGCGCCGGCCATCGTCCACAGCATGGGCAGGGGCTTGCTCAACAGGCCCAAGCGCCAGGAGACGATGCACAAGGCCAGGCAGTCAAACGCGATGAACAGGGCAGCCCTATTGCCATAGCCGTTCAAACGCCCCCATTCCCAAGCGCCGGCAGCAATCAGAACGAGGGCGAGCGCACAAAACGGCGCGGGCGAGGGGTAGAACAAGGCCGGCAGCAAAACGGCCAGCAGAACGATGGCTGTGATGACGCGCTGCTTGAGCATGACAGAGGTTCAGGCGGCCTTCTGGCCCGAGGCTGCGGCCGATAGCTGCGCCGAAGTCTTGCCAAAGCGCCGCTCGCGCTGGTTGTAAGCCGCAATCGCCTCGTCCAGTGCCGCCTCATCGAATTCAGGCCAGAGCCTGTCGCTGAAAAACAGCTCGGAGTAAGCGGCCTGCCAAAGCAGGAAGTTGCTGATGCGCTGCTCGCCGCCGGTACGGATCAGCAGGTCGGGATCGGGCACATGCGACAGGGCCATGGCCCGGTCCAGACTGGCCTCGGTCACAGGCTGGCCGGCAGCGGCCAGTTTGGCTGCAGCCTGGGCGATGTCCCAGCGCCCGCCGTAGTTGAAACAGACATTGAGCACCAGGCGGCTGTTGTGCGCCGTGGCCGCCTCGGCCTGGGCCAGGCCGGCGCTGACCTTGCTGGAAAGGCCGGCACGCTCGCCCACAAAATGCAGGCGCACGCCGTCGGCCTTGAGCTGAGGCACCTCGCGCGCCAGCGCCAGCGCCAGCAACTCCATCAGGCCCGACACCTCGTCGGCCGGGCGGTTCCAGTTCTCGGAAGAAAACGCAAACACAGTCAGCACCGCCACGCCTCGCTCGACGCAGGCCTTGACGCAGCGGCGCAGCGAATCCACGCCCTGCTTGTGGCCCGCCACCCGCGGCAAGAACCGGCGTGTGGCCCAACGGCCATTGCCATCCATCACGATGGCGATGTGGTGAGGAGCAGACATGGGGAGGCTGAGCGTTGAGCGTTGAGCGTTGAGCGTTGAGCGTTGAGCGTTGAGCGTTGAGCGTTGTTAGTATGGTGCCTGGATTTCACGCTGAACGCTCAACGCCGAACACTGAACCTCTTTCCGTGCTGAACGCTCAACGCCGAACCTCCCGTCAGACCGCCATGATGTCCTGTTCCTTCGCCGCCACCAGCTGGTCGATCTCGGCAATGTGCCGGTCGGTGACTTTCTGGACTTCGGCTTCGGAGCGCTTTTGCTCATCTTCGGACGCCAGTTTGTCCTTGACCAGCTTCTTGACGGCCTCGTTGGCGTCGCGTCGCAGGTTGCGCACGGCGATCTTGGCGTTCTCGCCCTCGCCGCGCACCACCTTGGTGAGCTCCTTGCGACGCTCCTCGCTCATGGCGGGCATGGGCACGCGGATCAGATCGCCCATGGATGAGGGGTTAAGGCCCAGGTCGCTGTCGCGGATGGCTTTTTCGATCTTGGCGCCCATGCCCTTTTCCCAGGGCTGGACGCTGATGGTACGCGCGTCGAGCAGCGCCACATTGGCGACCTGGCTGATCGGCAGCATCGAGCCGTAGTAGTCCACCTGCACCGAGTCCAGCAGGGCCGGGTTGGCACGGCCCGTGCGGATCTTGGTGAGGTTGTTCTTGAAAGCGGCGATGGACTGGTCCATCTTGGCTTCGGTGTTTTTCTTGATGTCGGCAATCGTCATGTTTTCTCCTCAGCGCCGCCTTGTGGCCAGCTCGTCAGGCATAGACCAGGGTACCTTCGTCTTCGCCCATCACCACGCGCTTGAGCGCGCCGTTCTTGAAGATGGAAAAGACCTTGACCGGCAGCTTCTGATCGCGGCACAGCGCAAAGGCGGTGGCATCCATGATGCCCAGATTCTGCGACATGGCTTCGTCGAACGTGATTTTGCTGTAACGGGTTGCCGTCAGATCCTTCTTGGGATCGGCCGTGTACACCCCGTCGACCTTGGTGGCCTTGAGCACCAGCTCGGCGCCGATCTCGGCGCCGCGCAGGGCCGCCGCCGTATCGGTGGTGAAGAACGGATTGCCCGTGCCCGCCGCGAACACGACCACTTTGCCCTCTTCCAGGTACTGCAAGGCCTTGGGGCGCACATAGGGCTCCACCACCTGCTCGATGGCGATGGCCGACATCACACGGGCGGTCAGGCCCGCCTTGTTCATCGTGTCAGCCAGTGCCAGGGCGTTCATCACGGTCGCCAGCATGCCCATGTAGTCAGCCGTGGCCCGGTCCATGCCGACTGCGCCACCAGCCATACCACGGAAGATGTTGCCGCCACCAATGACCACCGCAAGCTCCACCCCCATGCGGGTGACTTCGGCGATCTCCTCGACCATGCGCACGATGGTGGCGCGGTTGATGCCGAAGGGGTCGTCGCCCATCAGGGCCTCGCCGGACAGCTTGAGCAGGATACGCTTATAGGCTGGCTGGACAGTGGACATGAGGGGCTCCTCCTGGGATTGTTGCGAGTGTAGCGGCCTGAAAAGCATCTGGCTGGGCATCAACCTCAGGCTGCGCCCTTGGCGGCTGCCACCTGGGCGGCCACTTCGGCGGCAAAGTCATCGACCTTCTTCTCGATGCCTTCGCCCACCACGTAGAGGGTGAAGCCCTTGACCGTGGTGCCGGCGGCCTTGAGCATCTGCTCCACCGTTTGCTTGTCGTTCTTCACGAAAGCCTGGTTGAACAGCGAGACCTCCTTGAGGTACTTCTGCACGCCGCCTTCGATGCGCTTGGCCACGATTTCAGCGGACTGCACCGGCTTGCCTTCGGCCTGGGCCTTGGCTGCGTCTTCCGCGGCCTTGGCAGCGGCCACCGAACGCTCTTTTTCCACCAGCTCGGCAGGCACATCGGCGCTGGACAGGGCGACCGGCTTCATCGCAGCGACATGCATGGCCACGTCCTTGGCGGCCACTTCGTCGCCATCGAACTCGACCACCACGCCAATGCGCATGCCATGCAGGTAGGTCGCGAGCTTGGCTGCGCCTTCGAATCGCTTGAAACGGCGAAAGCTCATGTTCTCGCCGATCTTGCCGATCAGGCCCTTGCGCACGTCTTCCAGGGTGGGGCCGAAGCCGTCTTGCGTGTAGGCGATGGTGCCCAGGGCCGCCAGGTCAGCGGGGTTGTTCTTGGCGATCAGCTCGGCCGCGGCCTTGGCCAGGGCGAGGAAGCTGTCGTTCTTGGTCACGAAGTCGGTTTCACAGTTGACTTCCAGCAGGGCGCCGGTCGTGCCGTCGATGTAGCTGGAGACCACGCCTTCGGCGGTGATGCGGGCAGCGGCCTTGCCGGCCTTGCTGCCCAGCTTGACGCGCAGCAGCTCTTCGGCCTTGGCCATGTCGCCGCCGGCCTCGGTCAGGGCCTTCTTGCACTCCATCATCGGGGCGTCGGTCTTGCCGCGCAGTTCGGCGACCATGCTCGCGGTAATTGCAGCCATCTTGTTTCTCCGTATTCAGTTCAATTCAGTTGAAAAAATGGGGCTAAAAAAAAGGGGCAACGAAGCCCCTCTTTTTGCGCGACCGGGTCGCGTCGCCGGGGGACTCAGGCCGAAGCTTCCTGCACTTCCACAAATTCGTCGCCGCTCTCCGGGGACACGGCCTTGACCACCTCGGCCACCGCATTGGCGCGGCCTTCGAGGATGGCGTCGGCAATGCCGCGGGCATACAGCGTCACAGCCTTGGACGAGTCGTCGTTGCCGGGGATGACGTAGTCGATGCCTTCGGGCGAGTGGTTGGAGTCGACCACGCCGATCAGCGGAATGCCCAGCTTCTTGGCTTCGGCCACGGCAATCTTGTGGAAACCCACGTCGATGATGAAGATCGCGTCGGGCAGCGCGGCCATGTCCTGGATGCCGCCGATGTCTTTTTCGAGCTTGGCGATCTCGCGGGTGAACGTGAGCTGCTCCTTCTTGCTCAAGCTGTCGAGACCAGCCTCCTGCTGCGCCTTCATGTCCTTCAAGCGCTTGATTGAGGTCTTGACCGTCTTGAAGTTGGTCAGCATGCCACCGAGCCAGCGCTGGTCGACAAAGGGCACGCCGGCGCGCCGCGCTTCGGCAGCCACGATGTCGCGGGCCTGGCGCTTGGTGCCGACCATCAGAATGGTGCCGCGGTTGGCCGAAAGCTGCTTGGCGAACTTGGCGGCTTCCTGGAACATCGGCAGCGATTTTTCCAGGTTGATGATGTGAATCTTGTTGCGATGACCGAAGATATACGGGGCCATCTTGGGATTCCAGAAGCGGGTCTGGTGACCAAAGTGGACGCCGGCTTCCAGCATTTCACGCATGGTAACTGCCATGTTTAACTCCAAAGGTTGGGTCTAAAATCCAGCCCGCTGATTGCAACTTCCGTGACTTTTTGTGACGTCACCCAAAGCCGCAACACCTTGATGGGACTGGTTTGCGATTCGTTTCGCCAAAAGCCCTCGTGGCTAACCAGCAAAACCGAAAAAGTATAGCACAGGCGTCCCTCAAACCATGTATCCAGACCTCTACGAGACCCAGCAAGCGCTGTTGTCCGGCCGGACCAGCGCGAGCGCGGAAATCGACAAATCCATTGCCCTGGCGCAGTCAGCTGCCTGCGAACGGGTCTTCATCAAAACCATGTTCGACGAGGCGCGCCGAACGGCCGCCGAGCCCGAGCGCGCCCACCAGTCGCTGGCCGGTTTGAGCGTCTCGGTCAAAGACCTGTTTGACGTGGCCGGCCAAACCACGGCGGCCGGATCGGTCGTGCTGGCCGACGCGCCCCCCGCGCGCCGGGACGCCCCGGCGGTGGCGCGCCTGAAGGCCGCGGGCGCCGCCCTGATCGGCCGCACCCAGATGGTGGAGTTCGCGTTCTCCGGCGTCGGCACCAACCCGCACCACGGCACGCCGGCCAATGCCTGCGACGCGCAAACGCCGCGTATTCCCGGCGGCTCGTCGTCGGGCGCGGCCGTGTCGGTGGCCAGTGGCGCGGCCTTCATCGGCCTGGGCTCGGACACCGGCGGCTCGATCCGCATCCCGGCCGCCCTCAACGGCATCGTCGGCTTCAAGAACACGGCGCGGCTGGTGCCCACCGCCGGCGCCCTGCCCCTGTCGACCACGCTGGACACGGTCTGCGCCATGACGCGTTCAGTGCGCGACGCGGTGCTGGCGCACGAGATTCTGGCGGCCCGGACCGTGACACGCAGCCCCGCGCCGCTGTCGGCCTACCGCCTGGCGGTCGCGCAGTCCATCATGCTGGACAACCTCGACCCCACGGTGGCGCGAGCGTTCGAGCGCACGCTGCAGGCCTTGCGCGACGCCGGCGCCCGCATCGAGGACATCGCGCTGGCCGAGATCGGCGAGCTGGGCGCGATCCAGTCCACGGGTGGCTTCACCGCCGCCGAAAGCTATGCCTGGCACCGCAGCCTGCTGGAACGCAGCGCGGGGCGCTACGACCCGCGCGTGGCCGCCCGCATCCAGCGCGGCGCCGCCATGAGGGCCTGGGAATACATCGAGCTGGTGCAGGCCCGGCGCGACTGGATCGCGAGGATGGAAGCCGTCTTGCAGGGCTTTGACGCCGTGCTCTCGCCCACCGTGCCCATCGTCGCGCCCCCCATTGCCGAGGTGGCGCCGGCCGACGGCCGCGACGGCGCGCAAGACGCGGCACGCGACGCCGAATTCTTCCGCATCAACGCCCTGCTGCTGCGCAACACCAGCTTGGTCAACATGCTGGACGGTTGCGCCCTGTCCCTGCCCTGCCAGGCGCCGGGCGAACTGCCGGTGGGCCTGATGATCTGGCAAGGGGCGCTGCGCGACGACACGGTGCTCAACATCGGCTTGCAGGTCGAACGAGCGCTTCAAAAACGATAGCATGAAGCACTTGTTCCACCCGGCCACAGCGGCGTTTTGATCACAGACCCAAGGGATTCATGAAACTTGCAATGAAAACAGGAGCGCGGCGATGAAAGTCGCCGTCATTGGCGCCGGCATCATAGGCGTCACCACGGCCTACGAGCTGGCCGCGGACGGACACGAGGTCACCGTGTTCGAGCGGCACGGCGCGGCCGCCGAAGAAACCAGCTTTGCCAACGCCGGGGTGGTCGCGCCCGGCTACGTCACGCCCTGGGCCGCGCCCGGCATGCCCGCCAAGGTGGCCCAGTATCTGTTCAGCCGCCACGCGCCGGTCAAGCTGGGCTGGCCGCTGTCAGGCAGCGAGATCGCCTGGATCTGGAAATGGTGGCGTGCCTGCCAGCTCGACACCTACCTGGCCAACCGGGCCCGCTTGCAGCGCCTGGCGTTCTACAGCCGTGAGCGCCTGCACCAGCTCACTGCCGAGCTCAAGCTTGAATACGACCGCAGCCCTGGCTACATGGTGCTGCTGCGCTCCGAAAAAGACAGCGATCTGGTCCAGCCCGGCCTGCAGGTACTGCGCGATGCCGGCGTGAGCTTCCGGCAAATCGGGGCCGCCGAGGCCCGCAAGATCGAACCGGCCCTGAACCCCGAGACCGCCCTGCTCGGTGCCGTCCATTTACCCCAGGACGAAGTCGGCAACTGCCGCCAGTTTGCCCTGCTGCTGAAGCACGAGGCCCAGAGACTGGGCGTCAGGTTTGAATTCAACTCGACCGTAGCCCGGCTGGACAGGTCGTCACCCGCTACGCTTTTGATAGCAGGCGAAAGCACGCCGCGCCGCTTCGAGACCCTCGTGATGTGCGCCGGGCTGGCCTCGGCAGCGTTGCTCAGGCCGCTTAACCTGAAGATCCCGATGGCGCCGGTCTACGGCTACTCGGTCAGCGCCGCCATCCGCGAGCCGCTCAACGCGCCGCGCAGCGCCGTGATGGACGAGCGCTACAAGGTCGCGATCTCGCGCCTGGGCCAGCGGGTGCGCGTGGCTGGCAGCGCCGAGATCGGCGGCTCGCCCAGCCGCAAGCGCGAGGTCGCGATCCAGACCCTCTACAAGGTGCTGGCCGACTGGTTTCCCGGCGCGGCGCAACTGTCCAGTGGCGTGCAGGAATGGAAAGGCGCGCGCCCCATGCTGCCCGACGGCCCGCCCATCGTCGGCGCCAGCGGCATTCCCGGCCTGTGGCTCAACCTCGGCCACGGCTCCAGCGGCTGGGCCCTGAGCTGCGGCAGCGCCAGGGCCGTGGCCGATTTGCTGGCCGGCCGCCCAACCGAGGTCGACATGGAAGGCCTGGGTGTCGAACGTCTGAGGGCCTGAGCTCCCCGACTGACGAGGCGCGGCCCTGCGGGCACAATGCCTGCATGCGCCGCGTCACGCCCGATCACCCCTCGCCCCTGCCGCTGTTCGACGTCGCCGCCACCCGCGCGATCGAGCAGGCGGCAGCAGCGACCCTGCCGCCGCACACGCTGATGCAACGCGCCGGCATGGCAGTGGCGCGGCTGGCGCTGGCCGTTGCGCCCCATGGCCGTCAGCTCTGGCTGGCCTGCGGGCCAGGCAACAACGGCGGCGACGGGCTGGAGGCTGCCGTGCACCTGCAGCGCTGGGGCAAGGCACCGGTCGTGACCTGGCTCGGCGACCCCGCCACCGCGCCCGTTGACACGCTGGCCTCGCTGCAGCGCGCGCGCGAGGCGGGCGTGGTGTTCAGCGACAGGCCGCCAGCGGCCTGCGATCTGGCGATCGACGCCCTGCTGGGTATCGGTTCCAACCGCCCCCCCGAAGGCCGCATGGCCGAATGGATGGCGCAAATGAATGCCGGCGCCGCGCCGGTGCTGTCGGTCGATGTACCCTCGGGCCTGAATGCGGACACCGGCGCCTTCGCTATCAGTTCAATAGCGGGTGACGCACCAGCGACCCGGACAAAAGCCCGATTCACCCTGAGTCTGCTGACGCTCAAGCCCGGTTTGTTCACAGCGCAAGGGCGCGATGCTGCTGGCGAGCTGTGGTTCGACGACCTCGATGTCGTGCCCAGCCTCGAGCCCGTGGAACCAGTCGCCACCCTGCTGGGCCCGCCCTTGGCGGCACAACGTCCGCACGCCTCCCACAAAGGCAGTTACGGCGATGTGGCAGTGATCGGCGGCGCCCCCGGCATGACCGGCGCCGCCCTGCTGGCCGCGTCAAGCGCTCTGCATGGCGGCGCCGGACGGGTCTTCGTGGGCCTGCTTGACGCTGACGCCATGGCAGTGGCCCCCCATCAACCCGAGCTGATGTTTCGCCCCGCCGAGTCGCTGGAGCTCAAGACCATGACCGCGGTGTGCGGCTGCGGCGGCGGCCATGCCGTGCGCCACATGCTGCCCAGGGCGTTGTCGACCGCGCTGCACGCGGTGCTGGATGCCGACGCCCTGAATGCCATCGCCCTCGACACGCAATTGCAGACCCTGCTCGGGGCCCGCTCAGCCCGCGGCTGGGCCACGGTGCTGACGCCGCACCCGCTGGAAGCCGCCCGGCTGCTGGGTCTGGACGCCGGCGCAGTGCAGGCCGACCGGCTCGCCGCGGCCCGGCAACTGGTGCAGCAATTCGGCTGCGTCGTGGTCTTGAAAGGCTCGGGCAGCATCATCGCCGCGCCCGGCCGGGTTCCCGCCCTCAGTCCCACCGGCAACGCGCGGCTGGCCACGGCTGGCACCGGCGACGTGCTGGCCGGCCTGATCGGTGCCCGGCTGGCAGCCGGCGCCCCGGCGTTCGAGGCCGCCTGCGAGGCGGTGTACCGCCACGGGCAGGTTGCAGACCGCTGGCCTGCCGACGCGCCCTTCACCGCCGGCCGGCTGGCGCGCCGGCTTGTTGGTGCTGGCTGACCCTTATCGTCTGGCCTTGCGGCCTTTCTTCTTCGCAGTCACCTTTTTGACCGCGGCTTTGAGGGCCTGGATCGGCGAACGGGGCGCGTGCTCCTGGGCGACTGCCGCCTTTTGCGCCGCCCGTTTGGTCGACGCCTTGGCCGGCACCCCCATGGCCGTGCTGTGCGCCCGACCCTCACGCGGGGCGCCCTTGTCCTTCATGGCGCGCGCCGTCAGCGCCTCGCCTTCGCGCACCAGGCGGAAGTCGATCTTGCGGCCATCGAGGTCGACCCGGCTCACCTGCACTCGCACGCGGGTGCCGAGCGCGTAGCGGA
>JBOHHM010000278.1:0-14538 GCA_050725495.1 Burkholderiaceae bacterium
TGCTGCTGCTCGACGTGATTCCGCTGTCGCTGGGCATCGAGACCATGGGCGGTCTGGTCGAGCGCATCGTTCACCGCAATGAAACCATTCCGACGGCCAAGGCCCAGGACTTCACGACCTACAAGGACGGCCAGACCGCGCTGGCGCTGCATGTGGTGCAGGGCGAGCGCGATCTCGTGGCCGACTGCCGCAGCCTGGCCCGCTTCGAGCTGCGCGGCATTCCGCCCATGGCAGCGGGCACCGCGCGCATCCGCGTGACCTTCACCGTGGATGCCGATGGCCTGCTGAGCGTGAGCGCGAAGGAGCAGGCCAGCGGCGTGGAGGCCCGGATCGATGTCAAGCCGTCCTATGGGCTGTCGGACGAGCAGATTGCGAAAATGCTGCAAGACAGCTTCTCCACCGCCGAGCAGGATATGCAGGCCCGCGCCCTCGCCGAAGCCCGCGTCGAGGCCGACCGCATGGTGCTGGCCACGCAAAGCGCGCTGGCGGCCGACGGCGATCTGCTGTCAACCGAGCAGCGGGCCCGTATTCATGTGCTGGTGGCCGCCACCTTGGCCGCCAAAGCAATGGAAGACGCCAAAGCCATAGAGGCGGCGACCGAGGCGCTGGCCCAGGGCACCGAAGCTTTTGCGGCCTTGCGCATGAACCGCGGCATCAAGCAAGCCCTGGCCGGCAAAAACGTGGAAGCCATTTAAGAGACCAACCCATGCCCGTCATCAAAATCCTGCCGCATCCCGAGTACTGCCCGCAAGGGGCCGAAGTTCGCGCGCCCGCAGGCACCTCGATCTGTGAAGCCCTGCTCGAAAACGACATCGCTATCGAGCATGCCTGCGACATGAGCTGCGCCTGCACCACCTGCCATGTAATCGTGCGCGAAGGCTTCAACTCGCTCAACGAGCTCGATGAAAACGAGGAAGACCTGCTGGACCGCGCCTGGGGTTTGGAGCCCAATTCGCGCCTGAGCTGCCAGGCGCTGCTGGCGCAGCAGAACCTCACGGTGGAGATTCCCAAGTACTCCATCAACCACGCCAAGGAACAGCACTGACGCCGTTGTCGCGGGTCAGCCGATAATCGGCCCATGCGCCAAATCGTTCTCGACACCGAAACCACAGGCCTGTCCGCCGAAGGCGGGGACCGCATCATCGAAATCGGCTGCGTGGAGCTGCTCAGCCGCAAGCTCACCGGCAACAACAAGCATTTCTACCTCAATCCCGAGCGCGACAGCCACGAGGACGCGCTCAAGGTGCACGGCATCACCAACGAGTTCCTGCGCGACAAGCCCAAGTTCGCGGCGGTTGCCGACGAGCTGCTGGACTATCTGCAGGGCGCCGAGATCATCATCCACAACGCGCAGTTCGACGTGGGCTTCCTGAACAAGGAACTCGAGTTGCTGGGCCGGCCGCGCTTCAAGGAGTTTGTGGCCAGCGTGACCGACACCCTGGTCATGGCCAAGGAGATGTACCCGGGCAAGCGCAACAGCCTGGACGCGCTGTGCGATCGCCTGGGCGTCGACAACTCGGGCCGAACGCTGCACGGCGCCTTGCTCGACGCCGAGCTGCTGGCCGACGTCTACATCAACCTCACGCGCGGGCAGGATGCGCTGCTGATCGACCTGGGCCCCACCGAGAATGTCGGTGCGAGTGCGGTACGCATTGACCTCAGCGGCTTCGAGCTGCCGGTGCTCGCCGCCAACGAGCAGGAGGCCAGCGCGCATGAGGAGCTGCTCAAGCAACTCGACAAGGCCAGCGGCGGTAAAACCGTCTGGCGCGGTTTGGCGGCCGAGGTCGAAAAATCTGTGGCATAATCACAGGCTTTCCTGAACACAATTCAGGGTGGTTAGCTCAGCTGTAGAGCACTGCCTTCACACGGCAGGGGCAACCATAAGGAAATCAACAACTTACAGGCGCTCTGTGTAAAAGCGTGTGTAAATTGGGCGGTTAACTCAGCGGTAGAGTGCCACCTTCACACGGTGGAAGCCACTGGTTCGATCCCAGTACCGCCCACCACTACACCTCGTAGTGGTTTGATTTCTTCCTGTTCTCTTCACGCGGGACAACCCGTAAATTGTTCTCAACGTGCAGCCCTGACACGCGCCTTCCCAGCAGCGGAATGATGTGGTCGACCTCGTGCGCCACACAGGTCTCGACTGTCATCTTCTCGGCCAAGTCAAACAGGGCCTTGATGGCCTTCCTGTTGGCCCAGGGCGCCGCACGCATGTTGCGCTTGGCGCGCTGGAGTGACGTGTGCTCGCGGGCCGCTGCGCGCTGGCGTTGTTCCTTGATCTTGTCGCGGTGCCGCGCAACCTGCAGCGGCGTTCGCACAACCTGCAATCGGTTCTCAAGTAACACTACTTCGCCCATCGGGGTTCCTGTGACGGTTCGGCCGGCTCCACCAGGCTGCCCAGCTTGGCCAGGGCCTCGCGCTTGCGGTCGAGCTGCAGGTGGGCGTAGCGCTTGGTGGTCTGCACGCTGCTGTGGCCGAGAATTTCGCCCACGGTGTACAGGTCCACGCCCAGGCCGATCAGGATGCTGGCGCAGCTGTGGCGCAGGTCGTGGAAGCGCACCAGCGGCATGCCGGCCTTGACGCGGGCGCGGCGAAAGGCGCTTTTGACACCGTCCAGCGTGATCTGCAGCGGGAAGTGCTCCAGCCAGGGGCGCAGCGCCGGCACGATGGGCACGGCGCGGCTCCTGAGCGTCTTGGTGTGACTGGCGGGGATCTGGATATGGTCGCGGTGGATCCACGCACGCTCGATGTGATAGACCTCGCCGCGGCGCGCGCCGGTCAGCAGGGCGGTCCAGATCGCGGCCTGGGCCGGTAGGCTGCAATGCTCGGCGATGCGGCGCACTTGGTCGATGCTCAGGAACAACTCGCGCGCGTTGTGCTCAGGCAGGCGCTTGACGCGCAGGCCGTAGTTCTCGGGCGTGCTGCCGCTCTCCCAGGCGATGCTCAGCGCCTTTTTCAGCGCTCCCAGGCTGCGGTTGACGGTCGCGGGCGCATACGGCGCCTTGGCCACGCCGTCTTCGCCGGCGACGGGCGTGGTCATGTCCTTGACGATGTGGGCGGCGCACTCGCGGGCTTGGCTGGCGCGGTACTTCTGGGCCCAGGGGCCGAGGCGCAGGGCGTGGAACCTGGCTGTCTCCGGGCTGCGCAGCGTGGCGGCATGCTCGAGGTAGCCGGCCATGATGGCCGTCATGGGCGGGTCACCGGGGATCACGGGCGTGCGCTGGCGGCCGACGGCGGCACGCAGATCGGCCTCTAGCTGCTTGGCATCACCCGCAGTTGCACCTTCCGGCAGGATTCGGTGAACTCGTTTGCCGCCGACCATAATGCCGACGTGCCGCCGGCCCTGTTTGTCTGTCCAGATTGACATTGGTTGTCCCTGAGCCACTTCTTGACTTCGGCCAGATCATAGCGTTTGGCCCGTACGCCGACGGGTGTGTAAGGCAGGCCGGACTGCTCGAGTCGGCGCACGGTGGATTCGCTGATGCCCAGCGCGGCGCAGAGCTGCTGGCGGTTGAGTTCGGTCACGATTTCAACTCCTGCAGGCGGCACGAGTAGGGCAGCATCAGCGGGTGCGCCGGGATGCCGCCGGCGTTGATCTGCAGCGCCATCGGGCGGCGGCCCCAGATCCTGAGCATGGCCAGCACCTCGGCCGGCCGGGCCAGCCCCTTGGCGTGCGAGCCCCATGCGCAAATCACGGCGTCCGAACCGTCGAACACGCTGATGCGGATGTAGTCGTCGTTGTCCTCGCCAACGGGGTACCCGGCACGTTTGAGGTCGCGCGGGTCGGTAGCGCGGTAGGCGTACAAGTTCACCACGTCGAATCCGCCGAACCCCAGGCGCTGGGCGAAGCCGATGCATTTGCGGATCGTGGGGTCGTCCACGTCGGCATCGGCCACGCTCGGGTTGAGCATCACGAACGCCACGCGCGGCAGACTGTGGTCCCATCCGCGTGAGAGACTATAGCGGTACGTGCCGCAATCGGAGATGACGGCGGACTTGTTCATCGGTCCCTCCAACGCTCAGCGAGTGCGCCGATGGCTAGGCCCACAAGCAACGACAGCGCGTGCTCCCATCGAAGTGTCCGAAACACCGATGTGAACTGCAGGCAGGCCTCTGGGATTGTGGTCATTTCCCGCCCTCCTTCTTGATTTCCCGGACAGCTTCCAGAACCTCCAGAGAATCGTCAACTTGCTTGCGCTGTTCATGCTCGCGCAGCACCTTTGATGTGCTCGCTTCATCACCCATGTTACCGAGACTGATCACGTCCCAAGCCATGTCGAAAGGCAGTTTGACCGCTGTTGTTGCTGTGCGTTTAAGAAGTTTCAGCATTTCCCGCCTCCCGCTCGATGGCGGCGCGCAGGTCTGCGGCGGCAGGGTTAATTCCAAACCATTCCAACACCGCCAGCGCCCGCCGCGCCGCGTCCAGCAGGTCGGGGTTCTGTCCACGCTTGGCCCGGTCGGCTGCGATGACTTTGCGTGCGAAGGCTCGTGACTTGCCCCATTGCGCATCACCGTGATCTAGGTCGTGATCTGCGCGTATGTCGTCAATCTCCGCATCCGACAGCTCCGCCTTGGGCTCCCCGACTGCTTGGCCTGTGGCGTCTACAAGTACATGCATGGCCAGGATTACCGCTGCTTCTCGACCACGGCCGCAAGAGTTCCATCCTGGGTCAATCTCGGTCATCTTTGAGAAGAGTGCCCTGCCACTCATCGGCGTCAGACAAGACCGGTACTCCCCGGCCGCCTGGCCCTGGGCGGCCAGCTCCTGCAGCGCAAACGCGGCGGCGGCAGCCAGTCCTGTACTGGACGACGCCGCTCCAGTAAACCGGGTCGGCCCAAACCATCCAGGCGCCGAGACTTGCTGCTCCACCACCCCGCACCAGTTGCACGGCTGCCCGGCCTTGATGCTCAGATGGCCCTCGCGCGGGCAGTGGTGCTCGACCAGCTCGCGAGCCTGCTGATGCGCCACGCTCTGCGTCGCGCTCATCTGGCCGCTGAGGTGGCAGGCGGCAAGTTGTTCTTGTTCGGTCATGATTTTTGTTCCTTGATTTCGACAAACTTGTGGTGCACACCGTCTTCCAGGCAGGTTGCGATGGCCTTGTACTCGCCGCGCGTCTGCTCGACAGCGTGGTAGCGGGCGCAGCGGGCGTGCCAGTCACAGAGCACGCCGTAGCAGACAGGGTGGTCTTCGGTGATGGGGTGAATGGTGGTCATGTCCTTTGCTCCAGTCGGTGCACCTGCCCGGCGCTCATGCGCCGCAGGGTCTCGTTCATGGCCCGCTGCATCTGCAGCGGCGTGCTCAGCGCCAGCAGTTGCTCGTGCAGCTCGATGGCGGGCGGGATGTCCTGCAGGGCCGGGCCGTCGAAGCCCCAGAGGCCGCTGCGCCGGCGGCGCTCGAGCACGCGCAGCAGGGCCTGCTGGGCGCGCTCGCAGGTCTCGACGCACAGCGGATCGATGGCTTCGCTGCGGATCAGCGCCACGTTGACGACGGCGGCCAGGGTGTGGAAATCGTCTTCCTCGCCGCGCCCGCTGCGCAGGCTCTCGAACGCCACGCGCACGGGGGTCTGCAGCTGGACCAGCTCGGGCGCGCTGAATGGCTGCAGCCTGTTCATGACGCGGGAAAGGGCCGAGGGGTCGGCCTGCCAGCGGCGCTTGGCCTGGCTGGCTTGGCGGTGGGCGGTTTTCATGCGGCTTTCCTTTCAATCACTGAAACCTGCTCGCCGAAGAAGCACGACAGCTGCTGTTGCAGCCGTGAGCGCCACGACGCCGTTGCCGACGCACTTGAGGCGTGCGGCTCGGCAATCGCCCATGTCGAAGGCCAGCCCATTAACCACGCCCCGAAAAGTGGGTTCAAGTGCCGGCGCGAGGTGGGGGTTTTCGGCGATGATTCCAGCCCAGGCGGGGTCGGCTGGGCCGGGTGCGAAAAGTGATGTTCCACAAAGTTGTTCAGCTGCTCGCCCTTGCTCGCGCCGCCCAGCCGGCTTGCCGGTGTCGGCCAAGCCGACACCGGCAGCGAGGCCCATGCACTCGCCGACGAGCTCAAGTCGTCCGACAGCATCCCGGCCGCATTCACTGCGCCGCGCGCTATTTTGTTCGCCCAAGCTTGGCCTTCCGGATCCGTCGGTCCCCTGCGGTGATCGCCGTCCCTCTGTGATGGTGTTGGCCACTGCGCCGCCATGCTCGGCAGCATCAGGTCGCCCCGGCTCCCGCGCTGATTCGGGCCGCCGTTGCTGCCATCCGTCGCCCTCGGGCTGGCCCAGTACCGCACCTGAGATTCCAGCACAACCGTCCTTTTCTGGCCGTCCTCTGTCATTCCCTTGGAGTGAACCAACTCCTCCGGGACTGATCTGCCGCCGTTCGGCACGTTCGGCATGAGCCACATGGTCACCTGCTCCCTGATGTTCGGCCCCATCCGGCCGTTGCTGTAAGTGCTGGTGTTGCAATCCGGTGTCGCCCAGCCGTCGCCACGCAAGGCAGAACCACCGGGCCCGCTCATGGCTGGCGCCCACGTCGGCCGCTGAAAGAGCGAGCCATTCCGCATCCCACCCGCCGTCGGCCAGTTCTCCCAGGACTCGGGCGGCCGCGCGCTCTTCGAGAGCGCCTTCGGCCTCGTCCACAACGGAGGCGGTGGCAGAAGCGATGCCTGCGACGTTCTCCAGAAAGAGGTAGCGCGCACTGCAAGCGTGGGCAATGTGGAGGATGTCGAAAAACAGGCCGGAGCGGGCTCCGTCGAGTCCGGCACGCCGCCCGGCGAGGCTGAGGTCCTGGCAGGGGAAGCCCGCAGCGATGCAATCCACAGATCCACGCCACGCTGCGCCGTCGAAGCTGAGCAGGTCGGACCAGACAGGTGCCGCATCCAGCGAGCCTTCTTCCATGCGCGCGACCAGGACGCTGGCGGCGTGAGCTTCCCGTTCAACGTAGCAGATGGTGCGATGCGGGACGCCCAGGTGGGCGAGCCCGGCTCGCAGTCCTTCGCCGAGCATGCCGATGCCGGCGCAAATTTCAATGGTATGTAGAGCCACATCTCTCACCCATTCAGCCGATGCCGCGTCACGCCCGGCAGGCGCTCCACCGTGCCCTGGGTGTAGCCGCTGGCCGGCTCGTGGCCCAGCTGCGCGACAGCGGTGTCGGCCGGCTGCTCCAGGAAGTCGCTGCGGTCCTGGCCGGTGGCCTTGAGGTAGTCGATCTCGACCTTGGCGGTGTCGACCAGCACGCCGGCCACCTGGGCCACGGCGCGGGCGCGGTCGGGCTCCATCGGGTTCTGGCGGTCGCGCAGCCCGGCCAGGGTGGCCATCAGGTGCTCGCGCAGCTGGTTGATGTGGGGTGACTTGCTCATGATGCGGCGTGCTCCTTGGCCTGTTCGGCCTCTCGGGTGATGCGGTTGACCTGGCGCGTGATCGCGCCCTTGAGCTGCACCAGGCGGGCCAGCTCGGGCGACTTGCTGC
This sequence comes from Burkholderiaceae bacterium, assembly GCA_050725495.1. GTDB lineage: Bacteria > Pseudomonadota > Gammaproteobacteria > Burkholderiales > Burkholderiaceae_C > JBOHHM01. The sequence goes on from JBOHHM010000278.1 coordinate 7,449, forward strand.
TCGGGTGGTTGCGGCGCGCCAGTTCGGCCCGCGTGATGCATTCCAGCGCGTCCGCCGTGATCTGTTCGAGCACGGTGCTGCGCCGGCCGGGCCTGAAGACGACGATGTGGCCGGCTGGGATGGGGCCGTGCGCCTCCTGCCACACCAGGCGGTGCACGGCCACCCAGTCGCGCCGGCCCGTGTCGCTGACCTTGCGGTCCAGATAGCCGTCGGTGTTGATGCGCAGGCTGCCGACGGGCTGCCAGGTCTGCGGGCGCCGGCCTTTTTTGAAGCGCGTCTCGGCGCTGCGCCCGCCGGCCCGGTAGTGCGCGCCCTTGTTCCAGGGCTGCAGGCCCGGCTTGAACTGGCTGGCGATCATGCGGGGGTCTTGGCGGCCGCGCTGGATGCGGCCGGCCCGCTCGCTGGCGTAGAAGGCCGCGCTTTTCTTCAGGCCCAGCGCGGCGGCCTTCTGGTAGCAGCTGCCGGCCGCCCGGCCGAGGCGGCGGGCAATGTCGGCGGTGCTGTTGTCCGGGTACAGCGCCACCAGCAGCTCGATTGCGTCAGGGGTCCAGGGGCGGCGGGTCATGCTGGCACCCGCTCCACCCGTCCATCCCGGAAATGCAGCCGGACGCCCACCCGGCTGGGCAGGGCCAGGTGATCGTTGCAGCCAGGCCGGGCGGCGTTCAGGCGCAGCTCTTCGCCGCGGTAGCTGTCGCGGCTGCTGGCGTTGCAGACCCGGGCCGGCGCGGCCTGGGCCGCGCTCAGCCGGGCCTCGTAGTGGCGCCGGCGCTCGGCCTTCAGGCCCTCGTACTCGAACTGGTCGGCCCGGCCGGCCTTCTGCACGGGCTGGGCCGGGGCGCGGCCGTTGCTGCGGGTGCTGCCATGGCGCACGATGTGGGCGGGGATGGGTGGGGTGGTCTTGGTCATTTGTTCTTGATGCGCCGGTAAATCGCCATGCTGGCCACGATGCCGAAGGGGCCGCCGAGCAGGTAGGCGGCGATCTCGGCGCCGCTGGCCTCGGGCGCGAGCTTGAACAGCACCAGGTTGCAGCCGCCGATGGCCAGCGAGTTGAGGAAGGCCGCCAGGTAGTGGCCGTTGTTGACCAGCTGGCTTTGCAGGCCGAGCGTGAACACCAGGCCGAAGGTGCTGGCGAGCAGGTAGAGGGCGGTCACAGCGCGCCCTCCTGCGGGCCGATGCTGCGGCGCGCGAGCATCAGATTGCCGATCTCGTTGCGCTCCAGGTGGCCCTTGCGCTCGAGCGCCTGCAGCACTTCGTAGGCGGCGTTCGCGCTCTTCCAGCCGAAGGCCTGTGCGATGGTTTTGGACGGCGGCAGCTGGTCGTTGATGGCGAGGAACACGCGCAGGTAGTCCACGACGTGCCGCTCCCTCTGGTCCAGCGCGGCGGCGATGGTGGCGGTGACGCGCGGGGCGGTCACAGCCACGCCTCCAGCGCCTCGCCCACCAGCTCGCGCAGGTCCGCCAGGCTGCCGGTGTTGTGCAGCGTCCAGTCAGGCCGGATGTCGTCGACCTCGGCCTCGCTCTGGTGGGCGCGCACGGGCGCGGCGCTGGGGCGGTGCACGCGCCAGATGGCGCCGCCGTGCGCGCGGACCCATCCGGCCTCGTTGACGAAGCGCACGTCGCTGACCACGAAGCAGGTTGCGCCGGCGCCCATGCGGTCGGCGATGAAGCTGCCGGCGATGCGCAGCCAGAAGTCGGGATGCAGCGCGCGGCCCCACTCGGTTCCCAGGGTCTGCGCCAGGTGGCGGTAGCTCACGCCCAGCGCGGGGATGACGGCCTCCTTGAGCGCGCGCTCGTCCATCCAGTCGGCGCCGATGCCGCTGCTGGTGAGCAACTCGCGTAGCATGCCGCGCATGGGCTCCGCGAAGGCCAGGCCGGTGAAGCCGTGCTCATGCTCCAGCGCCGCGCGCACGCTGTCCTTGCCGGTGCCGGCGTAGCCGGTCAGGCCGATCAGGCGGGGTGGTTTGACGGGAATGGCGGTCATGCCAGCGGCTCCTGTTTTTGTTCGATGTAGGGCCCGGCCACGCGCTGCGTGCACCAGGCGCCGGTGGCGGGGTTGTGGCGGCGCACCAGGGCCGTGCTGCGGCTGTGGCTGGCCTGGTAGTCGCGGGTGCGCAGCTGGTGGGCGCGCGCCTCGATCACCTTGGCCAGGGTCGCGTCGAGGAGCGCGGCCTCGTAGCTCCAGACCTTGAGGCGCAGGCCCTCGAACGCGGCGCGGCGGTGCGCGTCGGTCACGGGCGGGAGTTGCAGCTCGGTCACGCGCCCAAGCTCCAGAAGTAGCCGGCGACCAGGCCGACCGTGAAGGCGCACAGCGCGGCGATGCAGGCCCGCTGCAGCCAGACGCCGACCTCGTCGACCCAGTCGCCGAACGCCGCGGGCTGCTCGTGCGGATCGCTGCCGTCGAGCGTGCGGTCCAGCCGGGCCCGCACCACGCGGGCGATCAGCCACAGCGCGGCGGCCAGGCCGAGCACGCTCAGCATGATCAGCAGGGCCGCGCCGATCGGGCTAAGGGTGGGCGTGAGGGCGGGCGTCATGGCCGCGCCCCCGATCATGGCCGCGCCCCCTGGGCCACGACCAGGCTGGAGCGGCCGACGCGGTTGCTGCAGGTGAGGCGGCCCTGCTCGTCCCAGGCGTGGGCCGACTGGGGGCCGTGCAGCCGCAGGCACAGTTGCGCGGCAGCGCGCTCCTTGCGGGCCTCGGCCGCTTGCGTTTTGATGGCGTCCCGCAGCTCGGCGGACTGGGCCCGCCCGCTGCCGTGGTCATCCGGGCCGTCGAGCAGATGGGCCGCGCCGAGCGCCAGGGCCAGCAGGGCGGCCAGCAGCCAGTTGCGGGCGTGGCCGCTGTTATGCTGTGGCACACCATGAATCAAAACACCGTTCAGGCCGTCACGCTGGCCATTGCCGTGCTCGGGGCGGTGCTGGGTCTCATGAACACCTGGCGCAACTGGAGCGCCGACCGGCTCAGGCTGCGCGTCAATGTCAGCATGGCCGTTCTGGCCGACGGCTCGCAAGCCTTGTGCGTCGAGGCGCTGAACCTCAGCAGCTTCCCTGTGACGGTCACCCATTTCGGTTTTACGCTGCTTGGCAGCGACAGTCACATGCAGTTCATGCCGATCTTCCCGCGCGGCGAGTCCTTGCCGGTACGCCTGGAATCGCGGACAAGCTGCACAGCGCTTTGCGCCCCCTGGGCACACAAGGAAGCGAAGTTTGCGGGCGTCGATTGCGCCTACGTCAACACCGCCTGCGGGAATCAGATCAAGGGCGGCGGCGCATTCCTTGCTCATCTCGCGCTCAACGCCGCGGCAGCGCAGGTGTAGCCACCAGGTGCGCAGCCGGGCGAATGGCTGGCGTAGCCGCTGAATCAAGCGCTTCATGCCGGCACCTCGACCAGGCTGCCGAAGTCGTCCGTCACCATGAGACCGGTCGAGCGTTTCCACTCGCGGCCGGCGGCGTCATAGCCGTACTCCCTGCTGAGCCAGAACTGATTGGGGCGGTCGCCGCCGTCATAGCGCTGGAAGTAAAACAGCGCACGGCCCTCGGCGTCCTCCGTCTGACACTGAACGTCGTTCCACCATTCGACCCGGCGTTCGGCCGGCCCGGCCTGCGTGAGCACGATGCCCTGCGGCTGCGCGGCGGTCTCGGCCAGCGCGGTCTGCAGGGCGTCGGCCATGCATTTGGCAAACGAGGTGCTGTGCAGCGTCTTGCTGAGGGCGGCTTTGAGCTCGGCGGTGGTGGGGGGCGCGCTCATGCTGCACCGCCTTCGTCCACAATGTCCGCTCCAGCCACCATCACGGGATCACCACCATGCAAACCGGCACACTCGTAGAGCTGAACCAGCGCAACGGCATGTTCGTCGTGCAGATCGACTCCGGCGACTGCACCGTCTTTGAGCTGATGGACAGCTGCGACCTGGAGCAGGGGTTCCGCGTCAGGGGGCAGCTTGATTCCAGCCTCTGTCAGTCGCTGTTCAATCTCACGACGGGAGAGTCGTTCGATGTCATGGTCCAGAACCTGGGCTGCAGCCGACAGCACGGACGGCAGCTCATAGGGTTGCGCTAGGTCCTTGGCGGCCAGCTTTGCGCCCGCGCCGCGGCGCAAGTCATTCAGCGCCTTGGCGTAGCCCTGCCAAAAATCGAAGTTGTCGCGGATGTGGTCTGTCAGCACGACGCTGGCGAGCATGCCTGCGCGTGCTCGCCGCAACAGGGCCTCTGTGGCGGGTGTTGCCTGGCAGGGGTCTGCGCCGGCGGGGGTGGCTTGGGTTTGCATTTCGGCCTCCGTTTTTGTGGAACGTGGTCGAATAATAGGGCAACTAGTCATTCATGTAAATAGGGCGACTAGTAAATGAGCTAAAATATTTCTACCGCCATGTGGCGGTCAACAGGACTGCATATGACGGACGAAAAAAAACACCCGCATGGGGTGTCTAAAAATGTTGCGCCATCGTGGCCGCCGCCTGAGCGACACGACGACGAGACGGCGATCGGGAAAAAGTCGATCCCGCCGCAGGCGGTCTCCATGCCCCATGTCGATGGCGGCGCCCGCATTGTTCTTGACATGGCCCCGGATGGCGCGGTGCACATGCGCGCGTATTGCTTTGGCGGGCTGGAGTGCTCCTATACAAAAACCACGGATACTTGGCTGCTCGGGGTTGATCTACCCTGCCTGCTGGCCGAATTGCGCCTGCAGCTCAAGCTGGGGCGGCGCTGCACCACGGCGGAGTCGGCGGACATTGCCGCCGATCTGCGTCAAGGCAGATCGAGGCCGTTCGTCACGACATAAAGCTCATTGAACTCAATGTTGACCAGCCGCGGGCCATTGCTTGGCCCGCGTTCCCTTGGCTTGAAAAGGCTCAGGTCGCCATTGCCAAAGCTCACCTGGTCGTCATCCTTCAGGCTGGCCAGCAGCGGCCCGAAATGCAGTTTGAATTCAGCGCCTGAAATGGTTTTTGGGGTGGCTGTCATGGTCATTCCTGTCATTGGCGTGGTCTATCGCAGCGCCCGGCAGTTGCCGTACTCGCAGCGCAGCATCAGCGTGTCGCCATTGCTGCAGGCCACGGCGTAGTTCTCAAAGCCGGGGCCCTTGGCGGCCAGCGTGGCGTAGGGCTGGCTGTGGCAGGCCTGGTCTTTCGCCAGTTGCTCGGCCTGTAGCAGGTCTTTGCCCGTGGCTCGCGGTTTGGCGGCGACCGTGATGCCGTTGCTTGGGGTGATGGCCGGGCTGATGGCGGCTGGTGCGGCTGGTGCGTAGGCCTGCGCCGCCGGCTGGGCATAGGGTGATGACGCATAGGGTGATGACGCATAGGGGGATGGCGTGACCATGGCCGCATCCAGGGTGCGGTAGCCGCGCCCGGCCATGCAGTTGATGATGATGCGCTCCTGCTTGCCGATGGCGCGCCCGCCCTCGGCGCCTATGCCGACAAAGCCGCCGGCCGTGGCAGCCTGTGTGTTCATGTTGCGGCTGCCGCCCAGCATGGCCGACAGCAGGCCCATGGCAATGGCCCCGCCAAGGGCGCCGTTCATGCTGGCCGCCCCGGCGTCAACCTGTGCGGAGTATTTGCGGCATGTGTCCAGATCGCTGGCGTAGCGGATCGGGTCAATGCCCTGCATGTCGACGATGGGCGTGTAGCTCTGGCCGTAGCCGGCGCCCGGCGTGTTTGGCGGCGCGGTGGCGCAGCCGATGAGGCCTGCGACCAGAACTAGGATTGCTATTTTTTTCATGGGATCCTCCTTAAAGTTTCTTGCCCATCCAGATCGCCCGCCCGATCATCTCGAAGTCGCCCGTCTTCGCATTGATCGGCATGTCGGGGTACTCGTCCTTGTCGGGGTTCTCGGACTGCGCCAGGTAGCCATCCTCGACCTTGAACAGCTTTTTCACGAACAGCTCGCCGTCCAGCCGGAAGGCGTAGACCAGGCCGCTGGTGATCTGGCGGTGCGCGCGGTTGACCAGCAGTACCGAGCCGTCGTCGATCAGCGGCTCCATGCTGTGGCCCTTGACGTCCACCACCACGGCATTTTTTTCCGACACGCCCTGGCCGCGCAGGTAGTCGCGCCGGAACGACAGGCTGGACTTGCGGCCGTCTTCATAGACCACGGCGCCGTGGCCGGCCGACACCGCCACATTGGCGTGCTGGACCTGAACGAACTCTTGGGCTTCGGGATGCACCGAGGCCGCGATGCCTTCGGCCAACGCGGCCAGGCGCGGGCTGAAGTCGGCGATTTCGCAGTTCAAGCCCTTGGCAAAACCCTGCGCCGCCTTCAGGCTGATCGGCATGCCACTAGCGTTGAGGCATTGCCACACCGCCGCCTGGTTGCCGATGCCATAGGTGTCGCCAAATGCGGCCTGGCTGAAGCCGTGCTTTGTCTTGGTGTAGATCGTTTTCAGCTTGGCCGATTCTTGGCGGTTCTCCTCCGTCAGCAAAGCACCTTTTTGTCTGCGTTTCGCATGTTCCATGCCAGGAATCATTAGCTTCGCTAGTCGGATTTTCAACTAGGTGCCCTATTGACAGTTATAACTAGGGCGACTAGTATTGAGTGATGAACAACATCAAGGCCATACGCGATCGGCTCGGCGTCACGCAGGCCGCGCTGGCGGCGGGCATGGGCTGCACCCAGGGCAATGTCGGCCACTACGAAAAGGGGCAGACCGTCCCGCCCGAAGCCGCCAAGCGGCTGATCGCCTACGCCAGGACCCTCGGACTCGACATCACGTTCGACGACGTCTACGGCGCGCCCGGACTGGCCGAAGCCCCCGCCGCCGGGGCGCCGCCCGCCATCAAACCGAGAGCGCCCGAACCGGCGCAAGCGCCCGCAGTCGAGGACGCGAGGGAGCGGCTTCGACATGCCTGACCAGATCACCCACCAGGAGCGCGGCCTGGTCGTCACCGAACATTTCGACGACCCGGCCAAGTACGGCTTCGCGCCGCCAGCCGCGGAGCCCGCCAAGCCCGATGAGCCGCCGGCCACGTCAGGCGGCCCCGACGCGAAGGAGGGGGCGTGATGACTCGATCAGTGCGTTTGTCCGTCGCCGTCGCTGAAGAGGCTGGGGGGCTTGCCGGTTTCGGGCAGGTGGATGCTCAGGTAGTCCCGCAACGCGCAGGCG
>JBOHHM010000279.1:0-9475 GCA_050725495.1 Burkholderiaceae bacterium
CCTGCTCGACCAGCATCTCGGCCATGGCCTGGTGGCGGGCGTTGAGCCGGCCCTGGCGGGCACCGGCTCTGGCGTACAGGCCGCCGCAGCCATGCAGCGCGATCACGGTGCCCTGGGTGGGGTCAGCAGGCTGGAACAGCCAGCCCGTCAGCGCTGTGCCATCCAGGCCAGGGAAGGCCACGGGCCTCGGTTCGGCCGGCCAAGCCAGCGCTGCCGCGAGCATGCTCGCAATGAGAAAAAGCGCCTTCAGTTCGCGATTCGCGGGCGCTTTTTAGCTATCGAATCGAGCAATCAGGCGCGCTCGGCGACCCAGCCCTGCACCGAAGCCAGGGCCCCGGCCAGCTGGCTCGCGTCGGTGCCCCCGGCCATCGCCATGTCGGGCTTGCCGCCGCCCTTGCCGCCGACCTGCTGGGCCACAAAGTTGACGAGCTCGCCGGCCTTGACCTTGGCCATGCTGTCGGCCGTGACTCCGGCGGCCAGTTGCACCTTGCCGCCATCGACCGTGGCCAGCACGATGGCCGCAGTCTTGAGCTTGTCCTTGAGCTTGTCCAGGGTCTCGCGCAGGGTCTTGGCATCGGCGCCGTCGAGCCGGGCCGCCACCACCTTGATGCCCTTGACGTCGACGGCCTGACCCACCAGCTCGTCGCCCTGGCTCGACGCCAGTTTGCCCTTGAGCGCTGCAACTTCCTTCTCCAGCGTCTTGACCTGGTCCAGCACCTGGGCGATACGGCCCTGCAGCTCGGTGGTCGGCGCCTTGAGCGTGGCCGCGGCTTGCCCCACGGTGCTCTCGAGTTGCTGCAGGTAGGCCAGCGCGTTATGGCCCGTCACGGCCTCGATGCGGCGCACGCCAGCGGCCACGCCGCCTTCAGCCACGACCTTGAACAGGCCGATGTCGCCGGTGCGCTGCACATGGGTGCCGCCACAGAGTTCGCGGCTCGAGCCGATGTCGAGCACGCGCACGGTCTCGCCGTACTTCTCGCCAAACAGCATGACGGCGCCGGTTTTCTGCGCCGACTCGATGTCCATCACACGGGCCTGGGTCGCCACGTTGGCCAGGATTTCAGCGTTGACGCGGGCCTCGATCTCGTGGATCTGCCCTTCGCTCACCGGGGCGTTGTGGGTGAAGTCAAAACGTGTCTTGTCGGCGTCGACCAGTGAGCCCTTTTGCTGCACATGTGCACCCAGCACTTCGCGCAAGGCCTTGTGCATCAAATGCGTGACGCTGTGGTTGCGCATGGTGGCGGCGCGCTTGGCCGTGTCGACCTGGGCCGTGACCGCATCGCCCACTTTCAGCGTGCCTTGCATGAGCGTGCCGTGGTGGCCAAACACATCGGCCTTGATTTTCTGGGTGTCGGCGACTTCGAATTTTGCGCTGCCTGACACGATGGCACCCTGGTCCCCGACCTGGCCGCCGCTCTCAGCATAAAACGGCGTGCTGTCCAGCACCACCACCCCGCTCTGCCTGGCTCTGAGCTCATCAGCCGGCGTGCCGTCAATATAGAGCGCTACAACTTTTGTAGCTTGCAACAGCTTGTCGTAGCCCACGAACTCGTTGCCGGCGCCGCTGTATTCGAGCGCGCGGTCCATCTTGAACTTGCCCGCCGCGCGTGCCTGAGCCTTCTGGCGGTCCATCGCGGCGTTGAAGCCTGCTTCGTCGACCGTCAAGCCACGCTCGCGGCAGACATCGGCCGACAGGTCGAGCGGGAAGCCATAGGTGTCGTGCAGCTTGAAAGCCACATCGCCCGGCAGCACTTGCACGCCGCCTTCGAGCGCCGCATCGAGGATCTCCATGCCATTGGCCAGGGTCTCGAAAAAGCGCTCTTCCTCGGCTTGCAGCACCTCGGCGATGCGCTTTTCGTTGGCGGCCAGATTCGGGTAGGCCTCGCCCATTAGCTTGACCAGGTCGGGCACGAGCTTGTGGAAGAACGGTGTCTTCTGGCCGAGCTTGTAGCCATGGCGGATCGCACGGCGCACGATGCGGCGCTGCACATAGCCGCGGCCCTCGTTGCTCGGGATCACGCCGTCGGCCACCAGGAAGGCGGTCGCGCGGATATGGTCGGCAATCACGCGCAGGCTCTTGTTGGACAAGTCGGGTTGAGTGTTGAGTGTTGAGTGTTGAGCGTCAACGGGGCCATTCGCTGAACGCTCAACGCTCAACGCCGGACCCCACACCTCGCGCGCGGCGGCCTGGGTCAGCGCATCGAACAGGTCGATCTCGTAGTTGCTGTGCACATGCTGCAGGATCGCGGCCAGGCGCTCCAGGCCCATGCCGGTGTCGACACAGGGCGCGGGCAGTTTCTTGACCGAGCCATCGGGCTGCATGTCGAACTGCATGAACACGTGGTTCCAGATCTCGATGTAGCGGTCGCCATCGGCATCCGGCGAACCGGGCGGGCCGCCAGCCACTTCGGGACCGTGGTCGTAGAAGACTTCACTGCAGGGGCCGCAGGGGCCGGTGTCGGCCATCATCCAGAAGTTGTCGGAAGCGTAGCGCGCGCCCTTGTTGTCGCCTATGCGCACCACGCGCTCGGGCGGCAGGCCGATCTCTTTCGTCCAGATGTCGTAGGCCTCGTCGTCCTCGATATAGACCGTGGCCCAGAGCTTGTCCTTGGGTAGCTTGTAGACCTCGGTCAGCAGCTCCCAGCCCCATTTGAGCGACTCGCGCTTGAAGTAGTCGCCAAAGCTCCAGTTGCCCAGCATCTCGAAGAAGGTGTGGTGGCGCGCGGTATAGCCCACGTTTTCGAGGTCGTTGTGCTTGCCGCCGGCGCGCAGGCAGGCCTGGACCGAGGCCGCGCGCACATAGGGCCGTTTGTCGCTGCCGAGGAACACATCCTTGAACTGCACCATGCCCGAGTTCGTGAACATCAGCGTCGGGTCGTTGCCCGGCACCAGCGGGCTGGAGGCCACCACGGTGTGGCCCTTGGAGGCGAAGAAATCCAGAAAAACGCGGCGGATGTCGGCAACGGTGAAGGTGGGAGTGCTCATCTTGGGTCGGGGGTCGTGCGCTCGGTCACCCCAGGGCGCGGACCGCACGTAAATGCTTGATTTGCTTGAACAATCGATTATAGGTTTGGCGCCCTCCCCGCACCGCACGATGTTTTGCCCCAAGCGCTATGCTTTGAAAGCTGGCAGAATTACTTAATACATTAAATAAATCGGCCCAACCCCCTTCCCTGACTGGAGACTCCGCCGTGGACACCAAGACTTCCCCCCTCGCCTTCCTCAAAGACCCGAGCCTGCTCAAGACCGAGGCGCTGATCAACGGCCAGTGGGTCGCCGGCGCGGCTCGCTTCGAGGTCAACGACCCAGCCACCTGCGCGAAGCTCGCCGAGGTCGCCAACCTCGGCCCGGCCGAAGCCGAAGCTGCTGTGGCCGCGGCCAACGCCGCCTGGCCGGCCTGGCGTGCCAAGACCGGCAAGGAGCGCAGCATCCTGCTGCGTAAATGGTTCGATCTGCTGATGGCCCACCAGGAAGACCTGGGCCGCATCATGACGGCCGAGCAGGGCAAGCCGTTCGCCGAGGCCAAGGGCGAGGTCGCCTACGCGGCGAGCTTCGTCGAGTGGTATGCCGAGGAGGCCAAGCGCGTCAACGGCGAAACCCTGCCGCCATTCGACAACAACCGCCGCCTGCTGGTGATCAACCAGCCGATCGGCGTCTGCGCCGCGATCACGCCCTGGAACTTCCCGCTCGCCATGATCACGCGCAAGGTCGCGCCGGCCCTGGCCGCCGGCTGCCCGGTCGTGATCAAGCCGGCCGAGCTGACGCCGCTGACCGCGCTGGCGGCCGCCGAGCTGGCGCTGCGCGCCGGCATCCCGGCCGGTGTGCTCAACCTCATCACGGCCGACAGCGCCAACTCGATTGCCATCGGCAAAGTGCTGTGCGCCAGCGACGTGGTGCGCCACATCAGCTTCACCGGCAGCACCGAAGTCGGCCGCATTTTGATGGCGCAGAGCGCGCCGACGGTCAAGAAGCTCGCGCTGGAGCTCGGCGGCAACGCGCCCTTCATCGTGTTCGACGATGCCGACATCGACAGCGCGGTCGAAGGCGCGATCGCGAGCAAATACCGCAATGCCGGCCAGACCTGCGTTTGCGCCAACCGCATCTATGTGCAAGATGGCGTCTACGACCAGTTCGTGCAGAAGTTCGCGACCAGGGTCAAGGCGCTGAAGGTCGGCAACGGCTTCGAGGATGGCGTGGTCCAGGGCCCGCTGATCGAGGAGGCGGCGGTGGTCAAGGTCAGGCGCCATGTCGAGGACGCGCTGGCCAAGGGCGGCCGGCTCGTGGCCGGCGGCAAGGCGCTGCAGGGCCAGTTTTTCGAGCCCACGGTCATTTCCGAAGCCACCGCCGAGATGCTGTGCGCCCGCGAAGAAACCTTCGGGCCCTTGGCCCCGGTGTTTCGCTTCCAGACCGAGCAGCAAGCCATCGATGCCGCGAACAATACCGAGTTCGGCCTGGCGAGCTATTTCTACAGCCGCGACGTGGGCCGCATCTTCCGCGTGGCCGAGGCGCTGGAGTACGGCATGGTCGGCATCAACGCCGGCGTGATCGCGACCGAGCATGTGCCGTTTGGCGGCGTCAAGCAGTCGGGCCTGGGCCGCGAGGGCTCGCGCCACGGAATGGACGAGTACCTGGAGATCAAGTACCTGTGCCTGGGGGACATCCTCAAATGAGGCGCCGAGATCTGATCCGGTCTGCCGCGGGCGCTTCGGTCGCTACTTTTTTAATAGCAACTAACGCCCAAATGGCCGGGGCTACCACCCAAAGCGCCACCGGATCGTGATCCAGGTCAGTGATGGCGACCCGGGCAAATGGAACCTGGCGCTCAACAACGCCAGGAACCTGCAGGACGACATGGGCGCCGCGAATGTGGACATCGAACTCGTCGCCTACGGCCCCGGCATCGCCATGCTCAAGCTCGACGCACCGACCAACTCGCGCATCGCCGACGCCGTCAAGGCCGGTGTCATAGTGCTGGCCTGCGAGAACACCATGCGCAGCCAGAAGCTGGTGAAGGATGACATGCACCCGGCTGTGGGCTATGTGCCGGCCGGTGTGACCGAGATCATGACCAAACAAGGCGAAGGCTGGGCCTACCTGCGGCCCTGAATCTATAATCGCGTCAATCCTGCGGGCGTCGTTCAATGGCAGGACCTGAGCTTCCCAAGCTCAAGACGTGGGTTCGATTCCCATCGCCCGCTCCAGATCTTGAGGACCCCTTCGCGGGGCTCTCTGCATTTGGGCCGAGAAGTCCACCCAGGCGGATTTCGAGCATTTCCGTCGCCCGCACCACATCCACTGCCGGCAGGCCCATGCACCAAGCCGCTAGCTGCGAAATCCCACGACCTTGTGGCTGCCGTCGCAGTACGGCTTGTGCTTGGACTGCCCGCAACGGCAGAACCAGGTTTCGGTGACGCGGTTGACCGTCCTGCCGGTGCCGGTCACCACCTCCAGAGGTCCGCTCACATGCAGCGGGCCATTGGGGGTCGGGTCGATGACCAGCGGGCCATCGCGCTGCGCCAGGGCTTGCGATGGCGCCGTCGGCGCTTCGCCGCTGGCCGCAAAGCCGATGCCGACATGACTCATGTCGCAAAACGGTTTGCGCTGGGACGCGCCACAGCGACAGAGCGTGGCCCTGAAGCCCTCGTCCTTGCCGGCCACCGTCACTGGCGCATGAAAGGCCAGCGGGCCGTTCTCGCGAATGCGCACCGTGTTGACCAGCGGTGCCGATTCACCGGGCGAGCCATCGACCATTTCGTAGCGGATGGCGCCGGACGGGCAGTTGTGCGCCAGCCTGGCGACCTCGGCCGGCGTCGCCTGGTCCGGGTGAATCCAGTCGCCCTTGGCGTTGGGCACGAAGACATCGGGACGGTCGAGCACGCAGTGGCGCGAATGAATGCAGCGCTCGCCGTCGAAATGAATGATGACCACGCGGCCGCGGACTGTTTCCATGATGACCTTCGATCTCGAGTGCGCTGCTCGATCCATTCTAGTAGCCGCCCCCCTTGCGTCAAGCCAGGACACGGCCAGGACGCGGCCGCACGACAGGGTCTTCAGTGAAAGTCCCGGCTTTGGCCACTTTGCTGGCCGAGCCGGCCCAGCAGGGGCGTGAGGTCCTGCAGGCGCCGGGCCACCAGGTGGCGCACCTCGTCGCCGCTGTCCACATCGCGCTGCCAAACCCCATGGACCGCGAGCAGGCGCGACTTGAGCAGCTCGTCGCGCTGCCGCTCGCGCAGGTCTTTCCAGACGATCACATTGACCGGCCCGGTCTCGTCTTCGAGGGTCACGAAGATCGTGCCATGGGCCGTTTGCGGCTGCTGGCGCACCGTGACCAGGCCGCAGGCGCTCACGCGCCGGCCGCTGGGCAGCTCGTGCAGTTCCTCGGCGCTCAGCAGCTTCATGCGGGCCAGCCGCGGGCGCAGCAGGGCCAGCGGATGGCGGCGCAGGCTCAGGCCCAGCGAGGCGTAATCGAACACGATTTCCTCGCCCTCGGGTGCGGCGGGCAGTTCCAGCGGTTCCTCGTTGACCGGCGCATTGCGCAGCAGCAAGGGCGCGCTGTGCTGGCCCGCCGCCTCCCAGACCTGCTGGCGGCGATGGCCCGCGAGCGAGCTCAGGGCATCGCCCGAGGCCAGCGCGTCGACGTCTTTGCGGTCGAGCTGGGCGCGCAAGGCCAGGTCTTCGGTACTCGCAAACGGGGACTGGGCCCGTGCCGCCACCAGACGCCGGGCGCCGGCCTCGCTGAGACAGCCCACCATGCGCAACCCCAGGCGCACAGCCGGCGCATCACCCTCGCCTTCGAGCGTGCAGTCCCAATCGCTCCGCATCACATCAGGCGGCCGCACTTCGACATCGTGGCGCCTGGCGTCCTGCACCAGCTGCGAAGGCGGGTAAAAACCCATGGGCTGGGAATTGAGCAGGGCCGCGAGCAAGCAGGCCGGTTCGTGGCGCTTGAGCCAGCTGCTGGCATAGGCCAGCAGCGCAAAGCTGTGGGCATGGCTTTCGGGAAAACCGTACTCGCCGAAGCCCAGGATCTGCTTGAAGATGCTCTGCGCGAATTCACGCCGGTAACCCTTGTCCAGCATGCCGTCGATCAGACGGTCCTCGAACTTGTGCACGCCGCCATGCCGCTTCCAGGCGGCCATGGAGCGGCGCAGGCGATCGGCCTCGCCGGGCGTGAAGCGCGCGGCAATCATCGCGATCTGCATGACCTGTTCCTGGAAAATCGGCACGCCCAGCGTGCGCTCCAGGGCCTCCTTCAGCTCGGGTTTTTCGTAGTGGATCTCCAACTGCTTGCGCACGCGCTCGCGGGCCTTGAGGTAGGGGTGCACCATGCCGCCCTGGATCGGCCCCGGGCGCACGATCGCCACCTCGATCACCAGGTCGTAGAACACGCGCGGCTTCAGGCGCGGCAGCATCGACATCTGAGCCCGGCTCTCGATCTGGAACACGCCCACGGTGTCGGCCTGGCAGATCATGGCGTAGGTTTCGGGGTCCTCTTTCGGGATGTCTTCGATCGCAAACGCATGGCCGCGCCGCTGGCTCACGAAATCCAGGCAGCGCCGGATCGCCGTGAGCATGCCCAGGGCCAGCACATCGACCTTCATCAGCCCCATGTCCTCGAGGTCATCCTTGTCCCACTGGATGATCGAGCGATCGGGCATCGCGGCGTTTTCCACCGGCACCAGCCTGGTCAGCTTGTCCTGCGTGAGCACAAAGCCGCCCACATGCTGGCTCAGGTGGCGCGGGAAGCCCATGAGCTGTTCGCTCAGTTCCAACCACAGCTGCGCGGCCCGCCCGCCGATCTCCAGGCCGGCTTGCTGAGCGAGCTCGCGCAGGCGCTGCACGGCCAGCTGGTCGTCGAACCAGTAATGCTCTTTCGCAAACGCATCGATCAGCGCCGGCGGCAGGCCCAGGGCCTTGCCCACATCGCGGATCGCGCTGCGGGATCGGTAAGTGATGACCACTGCCGCAATCGCGGCGCGCTCGCGGCCGTACTTGCCGTAGATGTACTGGATGACTTCTTCCCGCCGCTCATGCTCGAAGTCCACATCGATGTCGGGCGGCTCCTTGCGCTCGCGGCTGATGAAGCGTTCGAACAGCAGGTGCGAGCGCGTCGGGTCCACCGCGGTGATGCTCAAGGCATAGCAGACTGCCGAATTGGCGGCCGAGCCCCGGCCCTGGCACAGGATGGCCTGGCTGCGCGCGAAACGCACGATGTCGTGCACCGTCAGGAAATACATCTCGTATTGGCAGTCGGCGATCAGCGCCAGCTCGCGCAGCAACTGCTTTTGTACGCTGTCCGGAACGCCTTGCGGGTAACGCTGGGCCACGCCCTCGAACGTGAGCTGCTCCAGCGCCTGCGTCGGCGTCAGGCCGGGCGGCACGGTTTCGAGCGGGTAGTTGTATTTGATTTCTTCGAGGCTGAAAGTGCAGCGCCCGGCCACGACCAGCGTGTTGGCCAGCAGCTCGGGCGGATAAATGCCGCCCAGCCGCAGGCGCTGGCGCAGATGGCGCTCGGCGTTGGGCTGCAAGGCAAAGCCGCAGTCAGCCACCGGCTTGCCCAGACGCACGGCGGTGATCACGTCCTGCAGGGCTTTGCGCGAGCGCACATGCATGTGCACGTCGCCAGCCGCCACCAGCGGCACGCCGGTGGCGGCGCTCACGCGCTGCAGCGTGTCCAGCCACAGCTCGTCATCGAGGCCCAGCAGCAGTTCGGCCGCGAGCCAGGCTCGAGAACCAAACAGGCTTGTAGCCCATGAAACCATTGCGTGAACCGCTACGAAATCCATAGCGCCTGCAACGTCCCGGCAAGGCGCCAAGAGAATCTCGCAGTCCTGCAGCAGCGAAAAGTCGCTGGCCGCGCGGCTCACGCGGTACTCGCCCTTGGGGGCTTCGCGCCGCGCCGCTGTGATGAATTCGCAGAGATTGCCCCAGCCGTTCGCATGGCGCGCCAGCGCCACCAGCCTGAAACCATCGAGCAGGAACTCGCTGCCCAGGATCAGCTTGAGGCCCAGCTCCCTGGCCTTGACATAGGCGCGCACCACGCCGGCCACCGAACATTCGTCGGTGATCGCCAGCGCCGCATAACCCAGTTCATGGGCGCGCATCACCAGCTCTGCAGGATGCGAAGCGCCGCGCTGGAAGCTGAAGTTCGTGAGGCAATGCAGCTCCGCATAGCCGGGAAGGGACGGAAATTCGCTGTGCATGGCACCCCCTCAGGCATAGAGGCCGTGCAGGAACCAGCGGTGGGTTTCTGAGCGATGGGCTTGCGGCGCGCTCGTTGCCGGCCCAGCGCCCTGCCCCGCCTGCGCCACGGCGGGCTGCCAACGCTCGCGGTAAATCCAGAGCAGCCCGGCCTGTTCGCTGCGCGCAATGAAGTAGTCGCGCATGGCCGCGGGTGCCTGCGCTTCGGATCCCCACCAGCCGGCCTCCAGCCGCTGCGGGCCCGCCAGCAGGCGCAGCGGGCCCTGGTACTGCG
>JBOHHM010000280.1:0-12018 GCA_050725495.1 Burkholderiaceae bacterium
TACATGGCCGGCAGGGCCAGCAGGGTCAAGACCGTCGCGACGATCAGGCCGCCCATGATGGCGACGGCCATCGGCCCCCAGAACACGCTGCGCGACAGCGGAATCATGGCCAGCACGGCCGCGGCGGCCGTCAGCACGATGGGGCGCAGGCGGCGCACGGCGGACTCCACAATCGCATCCCAGGCCGGCACGCCCTGCGCCCGGTCCTGTTCGATCTGGTCGATCAGGATCACCGAGTTGCGCTGGATCATGCCCATGAGCGCGATCACGCCGAGCAGCGCGACGAAGCCGAAGGGGCGGCCCAGCAGCAGCAGCGCGCCCGCCACACCGGCGATGCCCAGGGGCCCGGTCAGGAACACCAGCATGGCGCGGCTGAAGCTGTGCAGCTGCAGCATCAAGAGCGTGAAGGTGATGAACAGCATGATGGGCACGCCCGCCGCAATCGAAGCCGAGCCCTTGCTGCTTTCCTCCACCGCGCCGGCCACCTCGATGCGATAGCCCGCCGCCCCGTTGGCCTGCCATTTCGCTTCCAGGGCTTTGAGCTCGGGCAGCAGTTCGTTGGTGACTGTGGCGCCCTGCAGGCCTTCGATGATGTCACTCTGCACGGTGATCGCGTAGTCGCGGTTCTCGCGCCACATCACGCCGGGCTCCCAGGTGAACACCGGTTTGGCGATTTGCGTGAGCGGGATCGACTTGCCCGAGGCCGTGGGCAGGTAGGCATTGGCGATGTCGGTGATGGCATTGCGCTCGTCCAGCGGCTGGCGCAGCACGATGTCGATCAGCTTGTCGCCTTCACGGAACTGGCCGACCGTGGTGCCAGCCAGAATGGTCTTGGAGGCTTGGGCGATCGACTGGCTGGTCACGCCCAGCGCGCGGGCCTTGGACTGGTCGACTTCCAGGCGCAGCACCTTGACCGACTCGTTCCAGTTGTCGTTCACGCCCCGGGTGTTGGGGCTGGATCGCATGACGGCCTTGACTTCGTCGGCCCGCTCGCGCAGGACCAACGGGTCGGTGCCGACCACGCGGAACTGCACCGGGTAAGGCACGGGCGGGCCATTGGGCAGCAGCTTGACGCGGCCGCGCACCTCGGGGAACTCCCGGGCCAGCAGCGCCGGCAGCTTGATGCGCAGCGATTCGCGGATCTTCAGGTCTTTCGGAATGATGATGAACTGCGAGACATTGGTCTGCGGAAACACCTGATCCAGCGGCAGGTAAAAACGCGGCACGCCCGAGCCGACCCAGGTGCTGACCGAGGTCACTCCGGTTTCCTGCCGAAAGCGTTGTTCGACGCGTTTGGCGGTCAGCTCGTTGGCCGCGAACGAGGTGCCCTCGGGGAACCAGATGTCGACCATGATTTCCGGACGGCTGGAGTCGGGGAAGAACTGCTGCTGCACCTTGCCCATGCCGACGATGCCCAGCCCAAAGGTCAGCACCATCGCGCCGATCGTCAACCAGCGGTGCTCGACGCACCAGTCCACGGTCTTGCGGAAGTTGTTGTAGAAGGCGCCGTCGAACAGCTCGTGTGGCTTGTCATGTGCTGCATGAGGCTTGGTCCGCAGCAGCAACGTGCCAAGGTAGGGCACGAAGTAGACCGAGACGATCCAGCTCAGTACCAGCGCAATCACGGTCACGGCAAAGATGGCGAAGGTGTATTCGCCGGTGATCGATCTGGCAATGCCGATGGGCAGAAAACCGGCGGCCGTGATCAGCGTGCCCGTGAGCATGGGCATGGCCGTGATGTCGTAGGCGAAGGTCGCGGCACGCACCTTGTCGTAGCCCTCTTCCATCTTGCGCACCATCATCTCGACCGCGATGATGGCGTCGTCCACCAGCAGGCCCAGCGCGATGATCAGCGAGCCCAGCGAGATCTTGTGCAGGCCTATGCCCCAGTACCACATGGCCAGAAAGGTCACGGCCAGCACCAGCGGAATCGTGATGGCCACCACCAGGCCGGGGCGCATGTCGATGTAGTAACGCCGCCACAGCGGCTGCTGGCCGGGCCGCTTGTGCATCCCCAGGCTGATGAAGCTCACGGCCAGCACGATCATCACGGCCTCGATCAGCACGCGCACAAACTCATTGACCGAGGTCGACACGGACTTGGGCTGGTCCTGTACCTGGACCAGGCTGATGCCGGCCGGCAGGCTTTTTTCGATTTTGGCAAACGCCGCCTTGAGCGACTGGCCCAGGCGGATGATGTCGCCGCCCTTGGCCATGGACACGCCCAGCGCAATCACCTCCCGGCCCTGGTGACGCACCTTGACCGAGGGCGGGTCCACATAGCCGCGGGAGATCGAGGCGATGTCGCCCAGGCGCAACTGGTTGCCCGAGCTGCCGCGAATCGGCATGGCCTGCAGCTGCTCGATCGCCTGGAACTGCCCGGCCACGCGCACCTGCACCACGTCCAGCGGGGTCTGCACGGCGCCCGCACTTTCCACGGCGTTTTGCTGGCCCAGCTGGGCCAGCACGGCGTTCATGTCCAGCCCGAGCTGGGCCAGGCGCTTTTGCGAGATTTCGACGAACAGTTTTTCATCCTGCACGCCGAACAGCTCGACCTTGGCGACATCGGGCACGCGCAGCAGCTGCTGGCGCACCTCGTCGGCAAAGCTCTTGAGCTCGGCGTAGTTGAAGCCGTCGGTCTCCAGCGCGTAGATCACGCCGTAGACGTCGCCGAAGTCGTCGTTGAAGAACGGCCCGACCACACCACCGGGCAGCGTGCCCTTGATGTCGCCGATCTTCTTGCGCACCGTGTACCAGACATTGGCGACCTCGCTGGCGCGCGAGCTGTCCTTGATCTGGAAGATGATCTGCGACTCGCCGGGCTTGGAATAGCTGCGGATCTTGTCGGCAAAGGGTACTTCCTGCAGCGTGCGCTCGAGCTTGTCGGTCACCTGCTCGGCCACCTGCTGGGCCGTGGCGCCGGGCCAGAACGTGCGCACGACCATGGCGCGGAAGGTGAACGGCGGGTCTTCGTCCTGGCCGAGCTGGAAGTAGGCGGCAAAGCCCAGAACCAGCAGCACCGCCATCAGGTAGCGGGTCAGTGCCGGATGGTCCAGCGCCCATTTCGAGAGGTTGAAGCCCTGCCTGGTTTGCGTCTGCGTCATGCCGGCCTCACTTCGCTACGGCGGCGGACGCTACGGCCGGCTGGGCATTTGCTACTGGATTTGTAGCGGTCTGCGCCCCATTGACGGGGGCTTCAGCTAGCTTTTCCCGATAAATCGTGACTTTCTGGCCGGGCGAGAGCACATGCACGCCAGCCGACACGACCAGCATGCCCGGCTGCAACCCACCGCTGATCACGGCCTCGTTGCCGTCGGCCGTGGCAATCTGCACCGGCTGCGACTTCACGGTCATGCTGGCTTTGTCGAGCACCCAGACGGCCGAGGCCTTGCCGTCCTGCTTGAGCGCACTGGTCGGCAGCTTGATGACCTGGGTACCTGCATGACTGAGGGACTGGGGCGCGACATAGACCGTCGCCCCCAGCGCCGGGGACTCCGTGGCATCGAGCGAAACCTTGATCCCAAAGGTGCGCGTCACCGGGTCGGCGCTGGCCGCCACCTCGCGCACCTTGCCGACCAGGCTGGTTTTTCCGGCCCAGACCCTCACATTGACGTTGCTGCCCACCTGAATCGCGGCAACCTTGTCTTCCGGCACCGAGAACACCACGTCACGTGGGCCGTCCTGCGCGATGCGCACCACCGGCGTGCCGGCGGCCACCACCTGGCCCGGCTCGGCTTCCACGGCCGTGATCACGCCCGAGACATCGGCCACCAGCGTGGTATAGGCCGCCTGGTTGCCCTGCGCTGCGAGCTGGGCCTGCGCCTGCTCCAGCTGGGCCTGGGCCGCTTTCAACGTGGTGTCGCGCCGCTCCAGCTCGGCGCCGCTGATGAAGTTCTGGTCCCTCAGTTCCTTGTAGCGCTTGTAGTCGGCCGCGGCCAGATCGCGGTTGGTCATGGCGGCCGCGACCTGGGCGCGCGCCGCGTCGGCCGCCAGCTTGTAGTCTTGCGGGTCGAGCTGGGCCAGCACCTGGCCGGCCTTGACGCTTTCGCCCAGTTCGGCCTGCCGCCTGATCAGCTTGCCCGCGACCCGAAAGCCCAGCCGCGACTCGACCCGGGCCCTCACGTCGCCCGCAAACTCGTAACTCGACTGGAAGTTGTCGACGCCGACGGTGAGTACCTTGACCGCGCGCACCGGCTCGTCGGGCGGCGCCGGCTGGGAACAGGCAGCCAACAGCACAGCCGCCCCCATCACACTTGTCGCAACACGGATCAGCAGCTGGAATGGCAGTTTGGACATGGCAGGCCTGATGAGAAAAGTATTCGGGAAATTTACTGACTGACCGGTTAGTAATCTAGGGTAAACACGAAGCCTTGTCAAGCGACAATGCCGGCCGTGAACCCCGATACCTCGACCGCTGCCGCCGTCACCCATTACGAAAATTTTCCCGTGGTCTCCTGGCTCTGCCCGCCGCGGCTGCGGCCCGCGATCGCCGCGATTTACGGCTTTGCACGCACGGCCGACGACATCGCCGATGAAGGCCAGGCGAGCCCGCAGCAGCGGCTCGACGAGCTGGCAGCCTACCGCGCCGATCTGAGCGCGGCCGCCCAAGGCCAAGCTGTTTCCGCGCGCTGGCCCCAGGTCTTTTGGCCGCTGAAGGCCGCCATGGCAAGCTTTGGCCTGCCCGAGCCCCTGCTGGCCGACCTGCTCGGCGCCTTCGAGCAGGATGTGCTGAAAACCCGCGACCGTGTAGGCTACGCCGACCGCGACGAACTGCTGGCCTACTGCCGCCGCTCGGCCAACCCGGTCGGACGGCTGCTACTGCACCTGTATGGCGTGCACGACGCCGAGTCGCTGGCGCAGAGCGACGCCATCTGCACAGCCCTGCAGCTCATCAACTTCTGGCAGGACCTGAGCATCGACATCCCGCGCGGGCGCTACTATCTGCCACTGCAGGACTGCGCCGCGCACGGCGTGCCCCAGGCCGATCTGCTGGCGCTGCGGCAGACCCCAGCCGCTACCAAATTGATAGCGGATCACGCCCGGTGGGCCAGGGCCATGATGCAAAAAGGCTCGACTCTGGTGCACAAGGTGCCGGGCCGCGCAGGCTGGGAACTGCGCCTGGTGGTGCAGGGCGGGCTGCGCATCCTCGACAAGATCGAGGCCCTGAACTTCGCCACGCTGGCGACCAGACCCCGCATCACCGCGTGGGATGCTCCCGTGATGCTGTGGCGAAGTTTGTGGATGTGAGGCGCGGCATCACAGCGGATGTGACAATCGCCCCATGAGCCCCGAGCAGTATGTCCAGCAAAAAGCCGCAGCCTCCGGCAGCAGCTTCTACTACGCCTTTCTCTTCCTGAGCCGGCCGCGGCGCGCGGCCATCACCGCTTTTTATGCGTTCTGCCGAGAAATCGACGACGTGGTCGACGAAGTGAGCGACCCCAGTGTCGCGCACACCAAGCTGGCCTGGTGGCAGGCCGAGGTCGCCAAGTCCTTCGCAGGCCAGCCCAGCCACCCGGTCATGAAGGCGCTGATGCCACTGGCCGCCGACTACCAGATCGAGGAACGCCATCTGCAGGCCGTGATCGAGGGCTGCCAGATGGATCTGGAGCAGACCCGCTACCTCGACTTTCCCGGGCTGCAGCGCTACTGCCATCTGGTCGCGGGCATCGTGGGCGAGGTCTCGGCCCGCATCTTCGGACAGACCCAGCCGCAAACCACGGCCTATGCGCACAAGCTGGGCCTGGCGTTCCAGCTCACCAACATCATCCGCGACGTCGGCGAGGACGCGCTGCGCGGACGCATCTACCTGCCCGTCAACGAACTGCAGCAGTTCGATGTCAAGGCCCATGAAATCCTCAAGCGCAGCTACTCCGAGCGCTTCACCGCCCTCATGGCGTTCCAGGCCGCACGCGCCCACCGGCTCTATGACGAGGCCCTGGCCCTGCTTCCCGCCGAGGATCGGCGCGCCCAGAAGGCCGGCCTGATGATGGCCAGCATCTACCGCACATTGCTGCGCGAAATCGAGCGCGACAACTTCCAGGTGCTGCACCAGCGCGTGAGCCTCACGCCGCTGCGCAAGCTGTGGCTGGCCTGGAGGGTGCAGGCCTTGGGACGCGTCTGAACATGCGAGTTGTCCGTTGAAGGTCGCCATCATCGGCGCCGGCTGGGCCGGCTTGGCGGCAGCGGTGGAGGCCACCCGCGCCGGTCACGTTGCTACAGTTTTTGAAGCATCCCGCGCCTTGGGAGGGCGGGCCAGGGGCCTGACAGGCCGCTTGCCCGATGGCTCGGGCGTGACCCTGGACAACGGCCAGCACATCCTCATTGGCGCCTACACCGAAACGCTGCGCCTGATGCGGCTGGTCGGCGTCGATCCGGATCACGCCCTGCTGCGCCTGCCTTTGACCCTGCTGTTCCCCGATGGCCAGGGCCTGAAACTGCCCCAGTGGCGCGCGCCGCTGGATGCCTTGGCCGGCATCGTGGCCGCTCGCGGCTGGCGCTGGCGCGACAAGCTGGCGCTGCTGCGCGCAGCAACGCTGTGGCAGCGCCAGCGCTTCGCCTGCGCGCCGACCTCAACCGTGGCCGATCTGTGCCGCCTGCTGACCGCGCGCGTGGTGAGGGAACTGATCGAACCGCTGTGCGTCTCGGCCCTCAACACGCCGATGCAACAGGCCAGCGGTCAGGTGTTCCTGCGCGTGTTGCGCGACGCCCTGTTCGGCATCCGCGGGGGCTCCAACCTGCTGCTGCCACGCACCGACCTGGGCACCCTGTTTCCCAATGCGGCCGCACAGTGGCTGGAGCACCGCGGCGCTCGCGTCCTGACCGGGCACAGGGCCCAGGCGCTGACGCCCGAGGCCGGCCGCTGGCAGGTCGATGGCAGGCCCTTCGAGCGCGTCATCCTTGCCTGCCCGCCCGGTGAGGCCCAGCGCCTGGTCGAGGGCAGCGGGGTTGCCGCCGCGCAATGGCTGCGCCAGGCCCGGGCACTGGCCTTCGAGGCCATCACCACGGTCTACGCCAGCAGCAGCAGCCGGCTGGCGCAGCCCCTGCTCGCGCTGCGCAGCAGCTCGTCAGCGCCGGCCCAGTTTGTGTTTGACCGTGGGCAGCTCGGTGGCCCCGCGGGTTTGCTGGCCTTCGTCGTCAGCGCCAGCCAGGGCAAGCGCGACGCGCTGCAGCAGCAGGTCCTGGTGCAGGGCCGGCAGCTGGGCCTGCAGGATTTGCGGCCGGTGCAGACCGTGGTGGAAAAGCGCGCCACCTTCGCCTGCATCCCCGGGCTACAGCGCCCGGGCCTGCGCATTGCAGCGGGCCTGCTGGCCTGCGGCGACTATGTCGAGGGCCCCTACCCCGCCACGCTCGAAGGGGCCTTGCTCAGCAGCATGGCGGCGGTTCAGCAGCTGTGATCGCCGCGAACGCCGGGCCCGGGCGCGAGTCAGCGCCGCAGCATTTCGCACAGCTCGCTCAAGCTGCGCAGCATTGCATGGGGTCGCGCCTCGTGCGGCCACAGCTGGCCATCGCGGTTGATCCAGACCGCCTGCATGCCGGCATTGAGCGCGCCCCAAGCATCCAGCGTGGCGTCGTCGCCCACATGCAGGACCTCGCCGGGCCGCACCTGGGCCGCGCCGGCGGCGGCCAGGAAAATGCGTGGATCGGGCTTGCCCACACCGAACTCCCGCGCACTGATGGCGGCGCGGAAGTACTGGCCAATCCCTACCTGCCGGATGTCGGCATTGCCGTTGGACAGCGCCACCAGCGGGAAACGGACGCTGAGAAACTGCAGTGCCTGCAGCGCATCGTCAAAGAAACTCACACGCTGGCGTTCGGCAGAAAACGCGCCATACGCCTGGTCCGCCAGCAGCGGGTCATCGCCTGCACGGTACAGGGCCAGCCTGATCGATTCCCGACGCACAGCGCTCAGATCGTGTTTCAGGTCAGGACGGTTGGCGCCGATGTAATCGCGGATTTCCCGCAGCGCCAGCGGACTGGAAAACAGGGCCGCCGTCATCGGCGCATGGTCAAGCAGCCAGTCGTGCAGCGCCTTTTCGGCCCGCTCTATCGTGGGCCAGATCGGCCACAGCGTGTCGTCCAGGTCCAGGCTGATGGCCTTGATTTTTGTGATGTCCAGCATAGGTGCGGGAGAATACTTCATGGCTTTCAAACAAGAACCTTCCTTCACGCATGGGCAGCCGCCAAAAACGGGCATTCTGCTGTGCAACCTCGGCACGCCCGACGCTCCCACGGCCGCCGCCCTGCGCCGCTACCTGGCCCAGTTCCTGAGCGATCCGCGTGTGGTGGAGATTCCCAGGGCGCTTTGGAAGCCCATCCTTCACGGCATCATCCTGCGGTTGCGGCCGAAGAAGTCGGCCGCCAAATACGCGAGCATCTGGAGCCCCGAAGGCTCGCCGCTGAAAGTCTGGACCGAGAAGCAGGCCACGCTGCTGCGCGGCTGGCTGGGCGAGCGCGGCCACCGCGTCACGGTGCGCTACGCCATGCGCTACGGCAACCCCTCCATTGCCTCGCAATTGGATGCGCTCAAGGCCGAAGGCGTGAGCCGCCTGCTCGTCTTGCCGGCCTACCCCCAGTATTCGGGCACGACCACAGCCAGCCTGTGGGATGAGGTCTATGCCTGGAGCCGCCAGGTCCGCAGCATTCCCGAGCTGCGCTTCGTGAACCGTTACCACGACGACGCGGGCTACATCGCCGCTCTGGCGCAACGCGTGCGCAGTTACTGGCGCGATCAGGGCCGGCCCGAGCAGCTGGTGATGAGCTTTCACGGCGTGCCCGAACGCACCCTGCGCTTGGGCGACCCCTACCACTGCGAATGCCAGAAAACAGCTCGGCTGCTGGCCGAGAGGCTGGGTCTGGGCCAGGACCAGTACAGGGTCACGTTCCAGTCGCGTTTTGGCAGGGCCAAATGGCTGGAGCCCTACACCGAGCCCACGCTCAGGGCCCTGGCGCGCTCCGGCGTCAAGCGGGTCGATGTGGTGTGCCCTGGCTTCACCAGCGACTGCCTGGAGACCCTGGAAGAAATCGCGATCGAAGGCCGCCAGGCCTTCATGACCTCGGGCGGACAGGCGTTTCATTACATTCCCTGCCTCAACGACAGCCCCGAATGGATCACCGCGCTGTGTCAGCTGGCGCAGCAGCATCTGGCGGGCTGGCCCACGCAGTCCATCGACGATGAAGCGGCGCTGGCGCGTTCGCGCGCGGCCGCACTCGCGCTGGGCGCGCAGCGCTAGCGCGACGCCCTCAGTCGTTTTCTGCGATGAAGGAGGCCACCAGCGCCAGTTGCTCGGGCACATTCAGCGCGGGTGCATGGCCGCAATCGGGCACTTCGACCACGCGCACCAGGCCGCGCGTGCCGGGGCCACGCTGCAGCATCTCGGCCGTGGTTTCGCGCAGCACCAGGTCCGACTGGGCGCCGCGCAGGCACAGCACGGGGATGGTCAAGGCGTCGTAGTGGTCCCAGATCAGGTAGTCATCAGGGTAATGGATGAATTGCCCGACGATCGCCGGGTCGTAATGCGAGGTCACGCGCCCGTCGGGCAGGCGGCGTGTGGAGGTTTCCGTCAGCCGGCGCCACTGCGCATCGCTGAGCCAGCCATAGGGCTTGTAGACCTGCCGGAAAAACTCCTCCAGCTCCATCACGGTGTCGAACGCCGGCGGCTGGCCTGCGTAGGACTTGATGCGCTCAATGGCGGGCGCCGCCAGCTGGGGCGCGTTGTCGTTGAGCAGCAGGCTCTTGATACGGCTTTTGAGCTGAGGCTGAAACAGGCCCGAAGCGCAGACCGTGCCGATCGCGCCGCCCATGGACGTGCCCACCCAGTGGGCCTGTTCTATCTGCAACTGCTCGAACAGCTCGGCCGCAATGCGGGCGTAAAACGCGAGCCGGTACTCGTTCAGGGGCTCGGGGCTCCACTGGCTCAGGCCGCGGCCGATCGTGTCGGGGCAGATCACGCGGTAGCGCTCGCTCAGGTGCTCGGCCAGCTCGTCCATGTCGCGTCCGGTGCGGGCCAGGCCGTGCCAGGCGATCACGATCCTGTCGTGCTGCGCACCCCACTGCGTGTAGTGGATCTCGCGCCCGGCGCATGTCAGGTAGTGGGAGCTGCAGCTCATCGTTGACCTCCTGCGGCCGTTGCACGCAAGCGCCCGACCACGCCGGTCGGGAAGTAATACACCGACAGCACAAACAGCAGGCCGAGCCAGAGCAGCCAGCGGTCGGGCGACAGCAGGGCCGCCAGCCAGGGCAGTCCCACGGCGGCCTCGCTGCCCAGCCTGAGCAGATCCTGCAAATAGCTTTGCGCCACCAGGAACAGGGCCGATCCCAGCGCAGCACCGTAGATCGTGCCCATGCCCCCGATCACCACGATCAGCAGCACGTCGAGCATGACCTCGAACGACAACGAGGTGTCCGGTCCGTTGTAGCGCAGCCAAAGCGCCAGCATCGCGCCGGCAACGCAGGCAAACAAGGCCGACAGAATGCTGGAGATCGTGCGGTACACGACGACGCGGTAGCCGATCGCCTCGGCCCGGAACTCGTTTTCGCGAATGGCCTGCAGCACGCGGCCAAACGGCGAGTTGACGATGCGCAGCAGGGCGAGCAGCAGCACCAGGGCGGTCACGAACAGCAGGTAGTAGCACAGCAGGCGCCCGTCCAGCGAGACGCCGAGAAACGGCTCGTCCATCAACTCAAAGCTCGGCGACAGCAGGGCCGGCACCTTGAATGTCAGGCCGTCCTCGCCGCCTGTGATGTCCGACAGCTGGGAAGCCAGCGTCTGGAAAGCCGAGGCCACGGCGAGCGTGATCATGGCGAAGAAGATCGCCCGCACCCGCAGCGAAAACAGGCCCACGGCCAGCGCCAGCACCAGCGACAGCGCGAGCGAGGCCAGCAGCCCCAGGGCCAGGGCCTCCCAGGTCGGGCCCAGTCGCGTGGTGGCGATCGCAATGCCGTAGGCGCCGATGCCGAAGAACATGGTGTGGGCAAAACTCACGATGCCGGTGTAGCCCAGCAGCAGGTCAAAGCTGGCCACCAGCACCACGAACACCAGCACCTTGGCCGCGACGCTGAGCGCCCTGATGCCGGGGAAGATGAACGGCGCGAACGCCAGCGCCAGCAGCAGCGCGACCAGCAGCACGGCCAGCAGGCGGCTGCGCGGGAAATCGTTGGAGAGCAGGCGGTTGAGCATCTGGTGGACTCCTCAGCGGTTCGCGACCGGATAGACGCCCTGCGGACGCCACAGCAGCACGGCAACCATCAGTGCGATATTCGAAAACAGGGCCAGCTTGGGCACCAGAAAGCCGGTGTAGTTGGCCATCAGCCCCACCAGCAGTGCGCCGATCAGCGCGCCGCCGGTCGACCCCAGGCCGCCGATGATGATGACGATGAAGATCAGCACATTGACCTGCGCGCCCATCTGCGGAATCACGTTCTGCTGGTACAGGCCCCACATCACGCCCCCGAGGCCGGCCAGCGCGCTGCCCACCACAAACACGCCGACGAACAGGCGCCTGATGCGGTAGCCCAGCGACTCGACCATCTCGCGGTCCTGTACGCCGGCGCGGATCAGCAGGCCGATCTTGGTGCGGTTGAGCGTCCAGCCCAGCAGGGCAAACACCGCCAGCCCCACGGCGACCGCCACCAGGCGGTACTTCTCGATGGCAGCGTCACCGATCAGCAGCGAGCCGCGCATGCCCTCGGGCAAGGCCAGCGGAATCTGCTGCGGGCCCCAGATCACCTTGATGAGCTCCTCGCCAATGATCATGCCGCCCATGGTGATCAGGATCTGCTTCAAATGCTGGCCGTAGACGGGCCGCACGATGAAGCGCTCAAACGCCAGCCCGACGGCTCCGGCCACCGCCATGGCCACCAGCATCGCGGGCAGCACGGCCACCAGATTGCGCCACAGCTCCTGCGAGCCGGTCCAGTCGGCCATCGCGCCCAGCACGCTGGTGGCCACGAAGGCCCCCAGGGCGATGAACACGCCGTGGCCGAAGTTCAGCACATCCATCAGGCCGAACACCAGGGTC
>JBOHHM010000281.1:0-3025 GCA_050725495.1 Burkholderiaceae bacterium
CTTGTTCTGGGGATCAGTGCAAATCTCGTGCAGGCGCGAACTGCCAGCCTCAACGGCCGGTGACCATCTCCAACGTAGTTCGCGGTGTCATAACCAGATTGCCTTTCTCGCTCTTGCCAGGTTGAACACTGATTTTAACCGCATCCCCGCGGCACCAGGATGCGGCAATGCAGCCTCGGATATCAAGCTCAACGGGCCCCTTCGAGCACCTCGTGCACCAAGCGCACAAAGACCTGGGCCACCGGTGACGGCTTGCGCCGCGCCAGCGTGCCGTAAACGTCATCGTCCAGCACTACCTGGGCTGGTACGACGGCAAGTCGGCCCACCTGCACCTGCTGCCGCCCAAGGAGGCCGGCCAGCGCTACGTGGCCTACATGGGCGGCGCGCAGGCCCTGCTGGCGCGCGCCCGCGCCGACTACGAGCCCGGCGAGTTCCGCTGGGTCGCCGAAGTGACCAACCATCTGGTCTTTGCCGATCCCGGCAATGCGGCCGGCCGCGCGCTGTGCGCCGACGCGCTGGAGCAGCTCGAGGTGTTCGATCCCATGTTCAACGTCGTCGAGCCCTGAGCGGCGCGCCGCGGGCCCGAACCCTTCAGCATCGCGATTCCCGACACGGGCCAGGCGCCGCTGTTGCAGGACCGCGCGACGTCGACCCCGAACAGCTTCACTGACAACAGCGCAGCAGGTACAAAAAAAGCCCACCGGGCATGGGTGGGCTTTTTTCCTGGGCCAAGTCAAATCAGTGGAACTGTTCTTCCTCGGTCGAGCCCGTCAGCGCCGTCACGCTGGACTGGCCGCCCTGGATCACCGTGGTCACATCGTCGAAGTAGCCGGTGCCGACTTCCTGCTGGTGGCTCACGAAGGTGTAGCCGCGGTCGCGCGCTGCGAATTCGGGCTCCTGCACCTTCTCGACGTAGGCCGACATGCCACGCGCCACATAGTCCTGTGCCAGGTCGTACATGTTGTACCACATGGAGTGGATGCCCGCGAGCGTGATGAACTGGTACTTGTAGCCCATGGCGCCGAGCTCGCGCTGGAACTTGGCGATGGTCGCGTCGTCCAGGTTCTTCTTCCAGTTGAACGAGGGCGAGCAGTTGTAGGCCAGCATCTTGCCGGGGTGGACCTTGTGCACGGCGTCGGCAAACTTCTTGGCGAAGGCCAGGTCGGGCGTGCCGGTTTCGCACCACACGAGGTCGGCGTAGTAGGCGTAGGCGATCGCGCGCGAGATCGCCTGGTCGATGCCCTTCTTGGTCTTGTAAAAGCCTTCGGCCGTGCGCTCGCCGGTCAGGAAGGGCTTGTCGTTTTCGTCGTAGTCGGAGGTCAGCAGGTCGGCCGCTTCGGCGTCGGTGCGGGCGATCACCAGCGTGGGCGTGCCGCAGACATCGGCCGCCATGCGCGCGGCGACCAGCTTTTGCACGGCCTCGGTGGTGGGCACCAGCACCTTGCCGCCCATGTGGCCACATTTCTTCACAGAAGCAAGCTGGTCTTCGAAGTGCACGCCGCCGGCGCCGGCGCGAATCATGGCCTTCATCAGCTCGAAGCCATTGAGCACGCCGCCAAAGCCGGCTTCGGCGTCGGCCACGATGGGCGCAAAGTAGTCGATGTAGCCCTTGTCGCCGGGGTTCACGCCCTTGGACCATTGGATCTCATCGGCGCGGCGGAAGGTGCTGTTGATGCGCTCGACCACCGTCGGCACCGAGTTGACCGGATACAGCGACTGGTCGGGATACATGGCGGCGTAGCTGTTGTTGTCGGCCGCGACCTGCCAGCCCGACAGGTAGATCGCCTTGATGCCGGCCTTGACCTGCTGCATGGCCTGACCACCGGTGAGCGCGCCCAGGCAGTTGACATAGGGCTCGTTGTTCACCAGATTCCACAGCTTCTCGGCGCCGCGACGGGCCAGCGTGTACTCGATGGGAAAGGAGCCACGCAGGCGCACCACGTCGGCCGCGCTGTAGCCGCGCTTGATGCCCTTCCAGCGGGGGTTGGTGGCCCAGTCTTTTTCCAGGGCTTCGATCTGCTGCTCGCGGCTGAGTTGTTCGGTGATGGTTTGCGGCATGAGTCACTCCATGAGTTGATTGAAACGGGGGCGGCATCTGCTTGAATGCAAAACGGATGCCGGTGGAAGAACTTTAAGTCTTCTATAAGACCGTGTAAAGCTCTTATGTCTTATAGAAGACAAAAATTTATTTCAATAAATTCAACATCTTGCAAAACACAAACCACAATGCGAAATTAAAACTCTCATATTGAGAAAAATTCCCGCAGCGCAGCAACGACAATTTTCTTAATACGAAACGCAAATATCGCCAACTGAAATTAGCCGCGGCGGTCCTTGACCCAGTCGCCGCTGGCAATGACGCGAGCACCGGCGATGTAACGAGGGTTGATCTCGTAGACGACACACATCAGGCGCTGGCCCTGCACGTCGACCGCGATCTCGCGCTTGAAATATTCGTCCTTTTGTTGCGGGTACAGCTCCTCGATTTCGTCGAGCTGGCGCTCCAGCGCAGGTTCGACGGCGTAGACCTCGCCGACCACGCGGGCCTCGCCGCCCAGTACCACGCCCGGATAGGCTCCCAGGTGGTACATGGTGCCCGGGACGGTGCACGAGCCCACATAGCGCGGGGCAGGCGCCAGCCGGGTCATGTCGTTGTCGTCGCCGCGGCGCAGCGTGCCGTAGACGAACACGTGGCGCGGGGAGGCGGCCGGTGCAGAGTTCCGAAGAGTGTCATGGGGCATGATTCGGCGTCCAGAAAATTGTGATCCCAAGCCGCTATTTTGTAGCGCTGCGAAAAATCGCCCTCGACGCTAATCCCTCGCATTGCTCAGGATGAAATGCCGCGTGTCTGTAGAAATCATCGACCCCACCGGCCCCTTGCTTTCTTTGCCTGCTAGCCCTGCCCTTTACCCATAATTGATCGAACCGAGACTGTCCTTGCCGAGAGCGAAGCCCTCGCACAGGGTCATCAGCTGCGCCTGTCCGCGCCAGATGACTTCGTGGCCAGGCGGGGGATCTTTGCGGC
>JBOHHM010000282.1:0-4088 GCA_050725495.1 Burkholderiaceae bacterium
ACGTTGTAGGCCTGCACGGCCTGGATGTAGCGGTTGCGCGCGACCGTGATGCGGTTTTCCGTGCCTTCGAGCTGCACGCGCAGGTCGCCAAAAGCCTGGTTGGCCTTGAGGGTCGGGTATTTCTCGACCGTGACCATGAGCCGGCTCAGGGCGCTGCCCAGCTCGCCCTGCGCGGCCTGGAACCTCTGGAAGGCCTCGGGGTTGTTCAGGGTCTCGGGCGTGACCTGGATGGACGTGGCCCTGGCTCTCGCCTCCACCACCTTGGTCAGCGTTTCCTGCTCGAACGCGGCTTCGCCCTTGACCGTGGCCACGATGTTGGGAACCAGGTCGGCGCGGCGCTGGTACTGGTTGAGCACCTCGCTCCAGGCGGCCTTGCTCTGCTCGTCGAGTCGCTGGAAGTCGTTGTAGCCGCAGCCGCCGAGTCCGCCGAGGGCCAGGGCCGTCACGATGATGAATAGCCAGTGATTCATGGTTTTCCTTCCCCTGCCGTGAGGCAAGTCGGCCAAACCGGCGACCTTAGCGCAAGAGCGGGCCCCGCAACGCCATGGCCAGGAGCCTCAATCCACGGCAAAATCGGGTCCAAGGGCCTCCAGCCCAGTTCCGGAAGTTCCAGCCATGCCCCCAACCAAACTCCAGGCCGCCACCGTGGGAGGCTCTGCCGACGACATCGAGGCGGCTTTCTACGAAGCGCTGCAAAACGGTGACATCGACAAGCTCATGGCCTGCTGGGCCGACGAGGACGAGATCGTCTGCGTGCATCCCGGCGGGCCGCGCACGGTGGGCGCGGGCTCGATCCGCGCCACCTTCGACGCGATGTTTGCCAATGGCAGCATCCGGGCCTGGCCCGAGCGGGTGCGCAAGGTCGAGTCGCTGTCCAGCGCCGTGCACAATGTGCTGGAGCGCATCGAGCTGATGACGCCCGAAGGCCCGCGCCAAGCCTATGTGATCGCCACCAATGTCTACCACAAGACGGCGCAGGGCTGGCGCATGGTGGCCCACCATGCGAGCCCCGGCGCGCCGCGCGAGTTGCAGGAAACCAGCGAGGCACCCCAGGTGCTTCATTGATACGTTGACAGGTGTAGTTGTTGTAGATGGGTGTAGTGTGCTATGAATTATGTAGCGCCCATGTGGTTGCCCGGAGGCAACCTGCAAACCATCTGGCCGGCCCTGTGTTCACGCCGGGTGTTCGGCCCGCATCCGCAGTACCGGCGCGAGCGCTGGAACACGCCCGATGGCGACTTCATCGATGTGGACTTTGCCCAGACGGCCGGCCATCCGGTCGTCTGCGAACGCGGGCCGCGCCGGCCCCACCCGCTGCTGGTGCTGTTCCATGGTCTGGAGGGCTCTTCGCGCAGCCACTATTCGGAAGCCTTTGCCGACTTCGCCCGCGAGTATGGCTGGGCCTACGCGGTGCCGCATTTCCGTGGCTGCAGCGGCGACATCAACCTGGCGCCGCGCGCCTACCATTCGGGCGACTTCGAGGAGGTCGGCTGGATGCTGCAGCGCCTGCGCGCGCAGCACGAGCTGCGCGGCGGCGGTCCCATCATGGCCGTGGGCGTTTCGCTGGGCGGCAATGCGCTGATGCGCTGGGCCGAGGAAATGGGGCAGCAGGCCCGCCACCTGGTCAGTGCCGTCGCGTCGGTGTCTTCGCCGGTGGACTTGGCCGCCGGCGGCTGGGCCATAGGCCGGGGCTTCAACCGCCTGGTCTATACCCGCATGTTTCTCAACACCATGAAGCCCAAGGCGCTGGCCAAACTGGCCCAGCACCCGGGCCTGTTCGACCGCGAGGCCCTGCTGGCCGCGCGCGACCTGTACGAGTTCGACAATGTGTTCACCGCGCCCCTGCACGGCTTTCACAACACCGAGGACTACTGGACAAGGGCCTCGGCCAAGCCGCAGCTCAACCGCATACGTCTGCCGGCGCTGGTGGTCAACGCCCGCAACGACCCCTTTGTGCCGGCCTGGAGCCTGCCGCAACCCGGCGAGGTGGGCGACTGCGTGACCTTGTGGCAGCCCATGCATGGCGGCCATGTGGGCTTTCCCGACGGCCGGCTGCCCGGCCATGTGCGGGCCATGCCCGACGCCGTGGGTGGCTGGCTGGCCTCGCAATGCGGGATCGACCCGCCGGTGAGGGACAGCGGAAGGCAGGTGCGCCATGGATGACATCGTCAGGCAGGCCATCGCCAAATGGCCCAATGTGCCGCATTGCTACGGCTGGCTCGGGCTCGATGCGCGCGGGCAGTGGTACATGCGCGACGACGCCACGCAGGCGGCGGGCCCGTTTCCCGAGGTCAAGGGATCGCGGCTCATGCACGACAAGCTGATCGAGTTCATTCACCGCAACTACGAAAGCGACCTGCAGGGCCAGTGGTTCTTCCAGAACGGCCCCCAGCGCGTCTACGTGGAGCTGGAAGCGACACCGCTGGTCTGGCGCGTGAACGCCGATTACTCGATCACGGCCCACACGGGTCGCGCGGCCCGGGCCCAGCGCTGCGTGCTGGACGAGCATGGCCGGGTCTACATCGAGGCCGACCTCGGCTTTGGCCTGGTCCACACCCAGGACGTGACGCTGGCGGCCGAGGCCATCGAGCAGGGCCTGTGGGTGCCGCAGGAAGTGGCGACCCAGGAGCTGCCGGCGCGCTACGGTTATGTGCGCAGCCCGCAGTTGCTACAAAATAAATAGCGTGTCACAGCCGCTGCGTCTGGGCTGCGGGCTCATAGGACGCATAAGTCCATGAAAAAAGCCGGTCGGCGACCGGCTTTGTCCCAGGCGCTCCGGGGGCGCTTATTTCGCGGCGACCGCCGCGGCAGGCTGTTTCGGCTCGGCGAATTTGCCACCGGCGGCATTGGCCATGTAGACGACGGCGCGGCCGATTTCGATGTCTTCGAAGTCGCCACCGGCTTGCGCGCCCATCGCGCCCTTGCCCTTGAGGGCCGAGTTCAGCAGAGCGTCGTAGCCGGTCTTCAGGCGTGCTTTCCAGGCGCCCGCGTCGCCAAGCTTGGGGGCGCCGGCCACGCCCGCTGCGTGGCAGGTGGCGCACTGGGCCTTGAACACTTCCTCGCCCGACTTCAGCGCCCGGTTGGCATCGCGAATCTCCACGGCACCGACCTTCTGGATGCGTTCGGCCACCGACTTCTCCACGTTGACGGCGCCGGCGGCCGGCTTGTTGGCCGATGTCACGTAATACACCAGGCCGATGATGGCAACAACGGGTACCACGAACGAGAACAACACGGCCACCAGCAGGTGCCGGGGGTTCTTGATCGGGCCGGTGTGGGCTTCGTGGGGGCTGTGTTCGCTCATGGCGTCCTCAAAAAATCGGGGGCTTTGAAATCAACCTTCAATTATAACTGTCGGCCCTGGCCCGGCCGCTCAGCGACTCACGGCCCGCGCGGCGGCCAGGGCACTGTCTTGCCAGCCGCCGCCCAGGGTCTTGTAGAGCGTGACCTGGTTCTGCAGCTGCGCCAGCCGGGTCTGCACCACGGCCTGCTGGGCCG
The DNA here is from genome assembly GCA_050725495.1 of Burkholderiaceae bacterium. Taxonomy (GTDB): domain Bacteria; phylum Pseudomonadota; class Gammaproteobacteria; order Burkholderiales; family Burkholderiaceae_C; genus JBOHHM01. The sequence continues at coordinate 3,499 of JBOHHM010000282.1, forward strand.
CGAACAGCGAGCGCTGGGCGTCGAGCAGGTCCAGGTAGCTGGCCACGCCGCTGCGGTAGCGCAGGTCGGAGAGCTTGAAGCGCACCGACTCGGCCTGGGCCTGCGCCTGCTGCGCGCGCAACTGCTCGCCCAGGGTCGCGCGGCCGGCCAGCGCGTCGGCCACCTCGCGAAAGGCCGTCTGGATCGTCTTCTCGTACTGGGCGACCGCGATGTCGCGGCCCGTCGTGGCCGATGCCAGCCCCGCCTGGTTGCGGCCGGCATCGAAGATAGTCAGCAGGGCCTGGGGCGCCAGGGTCCAGCCCCAGGAGCCGCTTTGGAACAGGCCCGACAAATGGCTGCTGGCCGTGCCGAAGCCGCCGGTCAGCGCAATCCGCGGGAAGAGGGCGGCGCGGGCCGCGCCAATGTTGGCGTTGGCCGCGATCAGCTGCTGCTCGGCCTGGCGGATGTCGGGCCGCAGCGTCAGCAGCTCCGACGGCAGGCCGGCCGGCAGCTCGGGCAGCACGGCGGCTTCGGCCAGCCCGCCCGTGCCCGCCGTCGCCCCAGGCCCAAGCTCGGGCGGCAGCGGCTGGCCCAGCAGCAGCACCAGGGCG
>JBOHHM010000283.1:0-14533 GCA_050725495.1 Burkholderiaceae bacterium
GTGGTCACCGGCGACGTGCCCATGGGCAGCACGCCCGAGCGCGCGCTCGAGGGCATCCGCCTCGTGATGCTGGCCAACGACGTGAGCCTGCGCAACCTGATCCCCAACGAGCTGGCCAAGGGCTTCGGCTTCTTCCAGAGCAAGCCCGCGACCGCGTTCAGCCCGGTGGCCGTGACGCTCGACGAACTGGGCGAGGCCTGGGACCGGGGCCGTCTGCACCTGACGCTGCAAAGCAGCTGGAACGGCCGCAAGGTCGGCATGTGCGAGGCCGGCCCGGAAATGACCTTCCACTTCGGCCAGCTGATCGCCCATATCTGCAAGACGCGCAATGTGCGCGCCGGCAGCATCATCGGCTCGGGCACGGTCAGCAACAAGGGCGTGGAGACCAATGGCCGCACCGAATGGCCCAAGGGCTACAGCTGCATCGCCGAAAAGCGCGCGATCGAGACCATCCAGGACGGCAAGCCCAGCACCGAGTTCATGAAATACGGCGACACCATCCGCATCGAGATGAAGGGCAGGGATGGGCAGAGCGTGTTCGGCGCGATCGACCAAGAGGTCGTTCCACTGCGCTGATCAGGAAATCGTGCCACTGGCCCAGTGAGGCGCTGCCAGCTCAACCCTTGACGCACACGACCTGCTTGAGCGTGTGCAGGACCTCGGTCAGGTCTTTCTGGTTCTCCATGACCTGGTCGATGTCCTTGTAGGCACCTGGAATCTCGTCGACGACGCCCTTGTCCTTGCGGCAGACGACACCGGCGGTCTGCTGCGCGAGATCGGCCGCGCTGAACTGCTTCTCGGCCGCCTTGCGGCTCATGCGCCGGCCCGCGCCATGGGCGCTGGAGCAAAAGCTGTCCGCGTTGCCGAGCCCGCGCACGATATAGCTGCGCGTGCCCATGCTGCCGGGGATGATGCCGAGGTCGCCTGCGCGGGCGCGGATCGCCCCCTTGCGCGTGACCCAGACGTCGGCGCCGAAATGCTGCTCGCGCGCCACATAGTTGTGGTGGCAGTTCACGGCTTCGGTCGTGACCTCGAAGCGCGGCAGATGGCGCCGCAGCGCAGCGAGCACCAGGTCGAGCATGCACTTGCGGTTCTGCATCGCATACTCCTGCGCCCACTGCACGGCCTCGACATAGTCGTCGAAATGTTCGCTGCCCTCGCGGAAATAGGCCAGGTCGCGGTCGGGCAGCTGGATCAGGTGGCGCTCCATGTCCTGGCGCGCCAGCTCGATGAAATACTCGGCCATCGCGTTGCCTATGCCGCGGCTGCCCGAATGCAGCATGACCCAGACCTGGCCGGCCTCGTCGAGGCAGACCTCGATGAAGTGGTTGCCGCCGCCCAGCGTGCCCATCTGGTTCGTCCACTTGGAGAACCTGCCGGCGGTCTTGAGCAGCTGCGGATGCCGCTCGGTCAGCGCCTTGAGGCGGGGCGCGAAAGGCCGCGCGGCCTGCCACAGCACCCGATCGTCGGCATGCTGGGCCCGGCCGACCGGCACGTCGCGGCTGATCTGGTCGAACACCTTCTTCAGCGACTTCTCATCGAGGTCCCGGGCCGTGATCGACAGGCGCGCCGCCACCATGCCGCAGCCGATGTCGACGCCGACCGCGGCTGGAATGATGGCCTGATGCGTCGCAATGACCGAGCCTATGGTCGCCCCTATGCCCAGATGAACATCGGGCATCGCGGCCACATGGTGGTGGATGAAGGGCAGGCTCGCGATGTGGCGCAGCTGCGCTTTCGAGGGCTGGTCCACATCGTCGGTCCAGATCTTGACCGGGACCCGGGTGTCGCTCAGGACTTGGCGGATCGGCATGGCGCCTCCTGTCCGTGTGCTTGATCGTAGCGCTTCTTGATCGAAGCGGCCAGCTCAGCTCGCGTACAGCGCGTCCAGCGAGCGAAAGCCCTTGATCTCGATCGGGTTGCCGAACGGGTCGCAGAAGAACATGGTCCATTGCTCGCCAGCTTCGCCCTCAAAGCGCACCTGGGGCGCCAGCACGAAGTCGGTTCGGGCCGCCTCAAGCCGCTGCGCCAGGGATTGCCAGTCGGGCAGGGCCAGCACGAGGCCGAAATGCGGCATCGGCACCAGATGCTCGCCGACATGGCCGGTGCGCTCGGTCTGGAACGGCTGGCCCAGGTGCAGCGAGAGCTGGTGGCCGAAGAAATCGAAGTCGACCCAGGTGTCGGTGCTGCGGCCCTCGGTGCAGCCCAGCACGCCGCCGTAAAAGCGGCGGGCGGCATCGAGGTCGGTGACGTTGAAGGCGAGGTGAAACAGGCTGCGCATGGGGCTGCAGAATAACAGCGTGCGGTTGACGCTCAGGTCGAGGCCGCGTGGCTGTGCTCGTACCGTTGCTGGCATGCGATGCAGCGGGGCGCCTCGGGGGCCGCCTGCAGGCGCGCCGCCGGGATGGCTGCCCCGCAATCGGTGCACAGGCCATAGACACCGGCGCCCATGCGTTTGAGCGCCGCCTCGATGACGTTGATCTCGGCGCTGTCATGTTCGTCCAGCGCGAATTCACGTTCGCGCTCGGTGGCCACCTGCGAGCTCGGGTCTTGCGGTGGGCCGAAGACACCGGAGGCCGCCTCGGTGCGCGCGATGCTGCCGCCGCGCAGGGTGGCAATCTGGTTCAGCAGGGCGGCGCGCTGGGCCAGGAGCTGCTGGCGCAGCGCGGCCATGAGGGCTGTGTCCATGGAATGCCTCCTTGCGACGGTGGATGGCTGCATCATGCGCCCAAACCTGCACCAGCGTCTTGACCAGGGTCAAGCCCTGGCAGGGCGGGGACCATCGGCGCTTCGCAGCACTGTCAACGGGACTGGCCGGCGCTGGAATTCATGGGCTTTGGCGGGCCCGATGCGCGCCAGGGCGTGGCCAGCCTGCGCGAGCGCCGGGCGCCCCGGTTTTGAGCGGCGAGAATGGACGCCTGTGCAACTATCTGACGACGGGAGAACCTCTGGCATGAATCACCAAGACGACTTGTTTGGTTCGCAGGATGACGAAGGGGCGGCCGGCCTCGACGAATGGCGGGGCTTCATGGGGGTGGCCGGGAGTCTGGTCTATCGCGGAACCACGGCGGAGCAGTTTCTGAACTGGGTCGCCCGCTACGGCGGGCAACTCTTGCCGGGCTTGTCGGCCGCGGCCCCCTCACCGGAGGACGCGGCCAGGATGCTGCGCGCGCTGGGCGTGCAGGTATGGAACCAGATGCCACAACCCGACAGCCGGTGGCAAATCCGCCCCATGAAGCGCCCGGGGCGCAACGAGGCCTGCTGGTGCGGCAGTGGCGACAAGTACAAACATTGTTGCGAGCCCATGGGCGTCGGGCAGTTCCCGCGACTCAATATGCTGCGTTTCGTGCTGGATGCCTGTCCCGCCACCCGGCTGGCCGATGTGGCGAACGGGCATCCCGACCTCGATGCGGTGGCGGACACGGCGCACCAGTGGTGCGAAGAGGGGCAGTCCAAACGCGCCGTCGCGCTGCTGGAGCCCTTTTTCGCCGCGCCCCGGCCGTTGACCCTCAAGCTGGAAATCCTGTTCGATGAGCTGATGTCGGCCTTGCTGGACGAGGGGCGCGACAAGCGCCGCGAGCACTGGATAGTCCAGGTGCTGGAGCGTGGCGACAACCCGCTGAAGTCCACCGCCTTGCAGCGCCGCGCCACCCTGCGCAGCGACCGGGGCGATGCGAAGCAGGCCTGGGCTGATTTTGCCCAGGCCCAGCAGCTCAACCCCAACGACCCGGCGCTGTCCATGCTGGAGGTCACCATGCTGATGGCCGAGGACAGGATGGAGCAAGCCGCCGAGCGCGCCCGCCGGTGGGCCCTGCACCTGGGCAAGCAGCGCGATCCGGCCTACGCCGACATCGTGGCGCGGCTCGATGACTTCGGGCGCAATCCCGCGGATGCCATGTTCGGCATCGCGCGGGAGATGCTTCCTGGCGTCGATCGTCTTGCCAGCCTGCTGGCGCGGGCACCGGCGGTCACCGTCATGCATCGCCTGATCGCCGACACCGGCGTGCCTGACCCCGAGGAGCTCGGGCTGGTCCCCATGGCGCAGGTCAAAACGCAGACCACATTGCTGGCGCTCGAACTCAAGTGGCGAAAAGTGTTCCCTCAAGCCAAACCGTCCCTGGTCATGGTGCAAAACGAGTCGCCCGAGGTCTGGGACAAGGCTGACGCCTGGCTGGACTTGCTGCAGCGTGAACCTGCCTTGTGGAACAGTTTTGACGTGCTGGACGACCTGGTGATGGCGCTCGACGCTCTGCAGATGGCCGCCGTGGTCGACAGTCTGCTGGTGCCGCTGGCCGAACGGGCGGCTGAACTGCTGCGGCTGTTGCTGGAGTCCCATGGGTCGCCGGTGCGGCTGCCCTGGGCCATGCTCGATCATCGGCCCGTGCTGCGCCCCGTGGCCCACCTGGCCTATGTGTGCAAGCAGGCCGGCAAATGGGACCGGTTCATGGAGCTGGCACGCTGGCTGGTGTTCGAACTCAACCCCCATGACAACCATGGTTTGCGCGACGATCTTTCGTTTGCCTTCATGCTTCACGCAAGAGACCGCGATGCTCTCGCCCTCAGACAACGGTATCCGGACGATTGTTCGCCCACGCTGGATCTCAATCAGGTGCTGGCGCAGTACCGTCTGGGCGAGCTCACCGCGGCGCAGGCGACTTGGGAGCAGGCTCGACGAGACCACCCTAAAGCCGCGGCGATGCTGCTCAAGCCCAGCCTCAAACCCGTGAAACCCGACCCCTGGGGTGTGGAGTTGGGCGGGGCCTTCGAAGCCTGGCTCTATGTCCAGCCCCATCGGCCCTTGTGGGAGCAATCGGGCGCCTTGGACTGGGCCAGGTCCCTGCCCAAGCGCAAGGCGCGATAATTCACCGCCATGCAAGCCCTTCGCAACGCCCACTTCCTCGCCCGCTGGGTGCTGGTGTGGTTCGCGTTGTCGATCGGCGTGGCCGTGGCCTCGCCGCTGGTCAAGCCGCAGGCCATGGAGCTGATCTGCTCGGGCGCCGGCGCGATGAAGCTGCTGGTCAAGACCGACGACGGCGCCAAGGAGTTGTCCAGCCACACGCTGGACTGCCCGCTGTGCGCCTCGCTCGGCGCGCCGCCGCCGCCCGCGCGGCAGACCGCCGAACCGATCCATCCCCTGTCCTATGCGCTGCAGCCCATCGTGGCTGCGCACATCGCGGCGCTGACCGCCGCGCCCCTGCCCGCGCGCGGGCCGCCTTCCCTCTGAACTATCAAATTCATAGCGCCTGACGTCCTTTGCACAAGGGCCTCGAGCTGTTTTCCCTTGATATTTCGGAGGTTCCGTGAAAAAGAGCCGCATCGCCGTGGCCGTCGCCATGGCCTTTCCCCTGGCCGCTTCGGTCCAGGCCCAGAGCCCGCCCGTGAATCCGACGCCCAGGTCAAAAGCCTGGGCACGGTGACCATCCACAGCGGGCGGCCCACCTCGCTGCCCACGCAGATCCCGACCACGATCGAGGGCATCACGGCACCGCAGATCGAGCAGACCATCAATGCGCTCGACGCCGAGGACGCGCTCAAATACCTGCCCAGCCTGAATGTGCGCAAGCGCTACATCGGCGACTTCAACCATGCGGTGCTGGCTTCGCGCGCCTCGGGCACCGGCAACAGCGCGCGCTCGCTGGTCTATGCCGACGGCATTCTGCTGTCCAACCTGCTGGGCAACGGCGCGACCTACACGCCGCGCTGGGGCCTGGTGGCGCCTGAGGAAATCGAGCGGGTCGACGTGCTATACGGCCCGTTCTCGGCCGCCTACCCCGGCAACTCGGTCGGTGCCGTGGTCGACTTCCAGACCCGCATGCCGCAAAAGTTCGAGGCCCACGCCAAGCTGGGCTTCGCCAGTTCGCACTTCCAGCAGTACGGCACCAGTGGCAGCTTCTGGGGCAACCAGTCCAGCGCCTCGCTGGGCAACAAGAATGGCGACTGGTCCTGGTGGCTCAGCCTCAACCGTCTCGACAGCGATGGCCAGCCGCTGGTGTTTGCCAACAAGCTGGTGAGCAGCGGCACGGTGGGCGCGGCCGGCACCCGGGTCAGCGGCGCGATTCCCGACAAAAACCCGCAAAACGCCGACTGGCTGATCCTGGGGGCCACCACCCAATACCACACGGTGCAAGAGCAGGTGAAGGTCAAGCTGGCCTACGACTTCTCGCCGACCGTGCGCGCCAGCTACACCCTGGGATGGTGGGGCAACAAGGCCACCAGCAACGGTCAAAGCTATTTGCGCGACGCCGCGGGCCAGCCGGTGTACAGCGGCAGCATCAACGTCGACGGCCGCCAGTACAGCCTGGCCGCCACCGACATCTCGATCAACCGCAGCGAGCTGGAGCACCTGATCCATGGCTTCTCGGTCAAGAGCAACACCAGGGGCCTGTTCGACTGGGAAGTCGCGGCCAGCCTGTACGACTATGCGACCGACCTGGTGCGTGCGCCCACGGTCGCGCTGCCGGCGGCGCTCAACGGCGGCGCCGGCCGCATCACCGACATGGCCGGCACCGGCTGGAACATCCTGGCGCTCAAGGGCAGCTGGCGGCTCGACCGGGCCCATGTGGTGGACTTCGGCTGGCAGCGCGAGGCCTACCAGCTGCGCACCCTGGTGTCCGACACGGCCAACTGGATAGCCGGTAGCGCCGGCGCGCGCTTCTCGGCCTTCAACGGCAACACCCGGCTGCAAAGCCTGTACGCGCAGGACCACTGGAAGTTCGCCCCAGGCTGGAACACCACGCTGGGCGGGCGCTACGAGCAGTGGCACGCCTTTGACGGCCAGATCGGCAACGCCGCGAGCCTCCTGCCCCTGGGCGAGCGCAAGGAGAGCCATTTCTCGCCCAAGGCGGCCATCGCCTACCAGCTCACGCCGCAATGGGCGCTCAAGGCCTCGACCGGCCGTGCCGTGCGCATGCCGACCGTGGCCGAGCTCTACCAGGGCACGATTGCGACCAACGCCATCGTCAACAACGACCCCAAGCTGAAGCCGGAAAAATCGTGGACCACCGAGTTCACGGCCGAGCGCGACCTGGGCAACGGCCTGGCGCGCTTCACGCTGTTCCACGAAAACACGCGCGATGCGCTGTACTCGCAAACCAACTTCAGCGTCTCGCCCACGGTCACCAACATCCAGAACGTGGAGCACATCCGAACCCTGGGGCTGGAGGTGGCGTCTTCCGCCAGCGATGTGGGCATCCGGGGCCTGGACCTGAGCAGCAGCCTGACCTATGCCGACTCCATCATCAAGGCCAACGCCAACAACCCCGCCAGCGTGGGCAAACGCCAGCCGCGCGTGCCGGCCTGGCGTGCCAACTTCGTCGCCAGCTACAAGCCCACGGACCGCTGGTCCGCCACCCTGGGCCTGCGCTACAGCGGCACGCAGTACGGCCAGCTCGACAACAGCGACACCAATGGTTTCACCTATACCGGCGTCAGCCGCTACCTCGTGGCCGATCTGCGGCTGCGCTGGCAGCTCGACAAACAGTGGAGCGCGAGTTTCGGCATCGACAACCTGAACAATGCCAAATACTGGGCCTTTCACCCCTATCCCCAGCGCAGCTATGTCGCTGAACTCAAGTTCGATCTCTGACCAGGAACCATCATGATCCCAATCGCTATCAAATCAATAGCTAACTGCGCCCTGTGCATAGGGGCAATCGCCGCTTTTCCTTCTGCTCAAGCGCATGTCACGCTGGAGTACCAGGTGGCCATGGCCGGCAGCGCCTACAAGGCGACCTTCAAGGTCGGCCATGGCCGCGGGGCCTCGCCGATCCGCCAGATCGTCGTCACCATTCCGCCGGGCGTGCGCGGCGCCAAGCCCATGCCCAAGCCGGGCTGGGCGATTGCCATCGAGCGCGAGAAGTTGGCCCAGCCCGTCACCGACCATGGCCGCAGCGTGACCGAGGACGTGTCGCGCATCAGTTGGACCGCCAAGACCCGCGACGACTACCTGCAGAACGCGCATTACGATGAATTTGGACTGCAGGCGCGCCTGCCCGCCAAGCCCGGGCCGCTCTACTGGCCCGTCAGCCAGGTCTGTGAGGAGGGCCGCACCGACTGGGCCGAGCTGCCCCAGGCCGGCCAGAAGCTGTCGGACCTCAAGGCGCCCGCGGCCTATCTGGAAATCTTGCCCGCCGATGGCGCGGGCGCTCACAATCACTGAGTCATTCACCAAGGAGAACACCATGACATCCAGATCACTGCTGGCCCGCCTCTCGCTGTGCGCCAGCCTGTTGGCCAGCGCTGCAATCGCGCAGACCGCCGCGCCGGCCGTCACGGTCGACGGCGCCTGGGCCCGCGCCAGCGTTCAGGGGCAAAAGGCCACGGGCGCGTTCATGAAGCTCACGGCCAAGGACGGCGCGACGCTGGTCGGCGCCTCCTCGCCAGTGGCCGGCGTGACCGAGGTCCACGAGATGAAGATGGAAGGCGAGGTCATGAAAATGCGCGCTGTCGCGAGCCTGGACCTGCCTGCCGGCAAAACCGTGGAACTCAAGCCCGGCGGCTACCACGTGATGCTGCTGGACCTGAAAGCCCCGCTGGCCAAGGGCAGCACCGTGCCGCTGACCCTCATGTTCAAGGACGCCAAGGGCGCCGAGAGCCAGCTGGAGCTGAAGCTGCCGGTCAGTACCGAGGCGCCGGGCGCGAAGGCCGAGAAGAAAGAAGCAAGCCCCGGTCACTACAGATACTGAGGTCTCTGGGTCGCCAGACGCTGCGGCTTGGGGTAAGCTGTGCTGCACACAGCAACCCCTCGGAACGGCCATGAGCGAACCCAGCAACCCCTTTGGCGGCATTGAAAAAACCTTCGGCTTCGGCAAATACGTCCCCGGATTTGATTTTCTGCAGAACCTGGCCAAGGGGGCTTCGCAGAACATTCCGCCCATGCCCAACCTGTCGAGCTGGGTCGCGCCCACGCTGAATGTGGAGGAGCTCACCAAGCGCATCGACGAGCTCAAGGCCGTGCACTTCTGGCTGGACCAGAACTCCAAGGCCCTGAGCGCGACCATCCAGGCTCTGGAGGTGCAGAAAATGACCCTGGCCACGTTGAAGGGCATGAACTTCAGCCTGGGCGAGCTGGCCGATGCCTTCAAACTCAAGACCGCCGACACCGGCGCTGCACAGGCCCCAGCCGAGAAGGCCGCCGACCTGGCCCAAGACTCGTCGGCTGCGGCTGCGCCGGCCAAGACCAGGAAAGCTGCCGGCAAGGCCGAGCCCACGGGCCAGGCCCCAGCCACGCCCGGCGTGGTCGACCCGCTGCAGTGGTGGGGCTCGCTCACGCAGCAGTTCCAGCAGATCGCGGCCAGCGCCATGAAGGACGCAGCCAGGCAGACCGCGCTGGACACCACGAAGCACATGGCCACCGGGCTGGCCAAGGAGGCGCTCAAGACCGCCACCGACATGGCCAGCAGCGCCGCCCAGCTTGCTACCAAAAGCGTAGCGCCTCGCGCCCGCAGGACAGGGGCTATGGCCAAGAAAGCGGCCGCGAAGCAGCCGCCGGGTTAAGCCCATTCGCCAGGCTCACCCAGGTTCCAGCCATGAAGTTGTTCCCCTACGCCCACGCCACCCATCCGCAGTGGCGCATGGCGGCCGGCCTGGTGCTGGCGCAGCTGCGCGCCCAGATGGCCCTGCCCGACTACGCCAGCGCCCCGACGCTGGGCCTGCTCTACATCACCGACCACTATGCCGACGCGGCCCAGGACATTCTGGAGCACCTGAGCGCCGAGCTGCCCGAGGTCACCGACTGGTCGGGCACGGTCGGCGTCGGCATCTCGGCCAACAACGTCGAGTATTTCGACGAACCGGCACTGGCCGTGATGCTGTGCGGGCTGCCCCCCGACCAATACCGCGTGTTCTCGGGCGTGGCGCCGCTGGGCCTGGGCTTCGAGCCCCATACGGCCCTGATCCACGCCGACGCCAACACGCCCGATGTGGCCGAGCTGATCGCCGAAATGGCGGCGCGCACCAGCACCGGCTACCTGTTTGGCGGCCTGTCGTCGAGCCGCTCGCAGGATTTGCAGTTCGCCGTCGGCGGCGACGGCAACATCAAGGGTCATGGCGCGGCCAGCGGCGTGTTCAGCGGGGGCCTGAGCGGCGTGGCCTTTGGCGAGGGCGTGCAGCTGATCTCGCGCGTGACCCAGGGCTGCCAGCCGATCCGCAGCTACCCGTCGCCGGTGCGCGAGATCACGGCCGCCGAAGGCAATGTGATCCTCGCGCTCGATGACGAGCCGGCCCTGCAGGTGCTGCTCGCCGACCTGGGCGTGTCGCTCGACGAGCCGCACGAGGCGCTGGCCAAGGTGCGGGCCACCCTGGTGGGCCTGATGTCGGCGGCCGACGGGGTGAGCAGCGATCTGGTCAACCGGGCCGGCAACTTCGGCAGCGACACCCTGGTGCGCCACATCATCGGGCTCGATCCGGCTCGCCAGGGCGTGGCCATCGCAGAGATGGCCCAGCCCGGCATGAGGCTGGCGTTTTGCCAGCGCAATGCGGCCGCGGCGAAGGTCGACCTGATCCGCATCTGCGCCGAAATCCGCGACGAACTCGAGCCCGAGGAGCTGCCGCTGTCGGCCGCCGCGGCCCTGGCCTCCACCGAAGCGCAGGCTGCGCCGCACCCGGCGCGGCGCATTGCCGGCGCGGTCTATGTGAGCTGCACCGGACGCGGCGGCCCGCATTTCGGCGCGCCCAGCGCCGAGCTGCAAATCGTGCGTCGCGCTTTGGGCGATGTGCCGCTGGTCGGTTTCTTCGCCGGTGGCGAGATCGCGCGCCACCACCTGTACGGCTACACCGCGGTGCTGACGGTGTTTGCCACGCCCGACTGAGCCTTGATGCCGCAAAACGCGAAATCGACCGCGGGCGCCAACCCGCTTCGATGATCGGTAGGTTGCTCGGCGTGGCCGGCCGGCCGTGAGAACACCAGCCTGTACTCGTCGTCGGTCAGCGAGATCTGGCGCGCCATCGACGCGCCGCTGAGCGGCATGGTCGCCGAGCAGCGACAGGGCGTAGCCCTCACACTCCTTGCCATCCATGCTCAGCTTGCCAAAATGACAGCTCGGCAAGGGACGCGGTTGTCAGGGGCAGGATCACTCCATGAGGGCAGGGGTTGAGCATACTGCGCCAATGTTCATCACCGAGACTCCATGCAAGCCATCTATCGTCGTCACATGCTCTGCTGTACGCTGGCGCTGGGGGCGGGGCTGTTCACTGCGCAGATCCGTCCGGCCAACGCGTTGACCTTGGCCGATGGCCTGCGCAATCCGTGCCTGGGGCGCTTGCCGAATGAGTTGGCACAGCACGATTTGGTGCTGGCGGCGTTTGAGGGCATCGATGCGACGCAGCTCTGGGACATGCATACGCACTTGCTGGGCACGGGCGACAGCGGCAGCGGCTGCACTGTGAATCCCCAGCTGTACTCGTTTTGGCACCCCATCGAGGTGCTGCGGCGAAAAACCATTTTGAACGCCGCTTGCGTGCCCCGGCAAAGCACTTCGGTCGATGCAGCCTATGTCGCGCGTCTGCGTTTTTTGGCGCAAGACTTTCCTCCAGGTGCGAGATGGATGCTGTTTGCGTTCGCCCATGCCCATGGCGACGACGGGGCGCCCAGGCCCGATGTCAGCACCTTTTATGTGCCCAACGCCTATGCGGCCGCCTTGGCGCAACGCCATCCCGAGCGCTTTGCCTGGGTGGCCTCGGTCCATCCCTATGCCGACAATGCGCTGGCCCAATTGCAGCAGGCTCGCCGCGAAGGCGCTGTGGCCTTGAAGTGGCTGCCCAGCGCCATGAACATCGACCTGCGCGATGCCCGTTGTCGCCCCCTGTATGACTGGCTGGCCGCCACGGGCATGCCGCTGATCGTGCATTGCGGCGAAGAAATGGCTGCGCCGGGTGCGGGAAGAGACGACTACGGCAACCCCTTGCTGGCACGTGCCCCTTTGGAGCTGGGCGTTCGCGTGGTGATTGCGCATTGCGCGTCGCTGGGGCGTGCCATCGACCTGGATTCAAATTCGCAGTCGCCGGTGGCCGCGTTCGACCTGTTTGCCCGGTTGATGAAGGAGCAGATGTCGTATAGCCAACCCATGCTGTGGGGCGACATCTCCGCGCTGTTCCAGGCCAATCGCCGGCCCCGCGTCTGGCGATCCGTCTTGCAAAGACAGGACTGGCATGGCCGATTGCTGCACGGCTCCGACTACCCGCTGCCCGGGGTGCTGCCACTGGTTGATCTGGACGCCTTGGTCGATGCCAAGCTGCTCGCAGATCCGGCTGTGGCGCCGCTGCAAGCCCTGCGCAGACACAATCCCTTGCTGTTTGACTTTGTGCTCAAGCGCAGCTTGAGTCTGGGCCGGGACAGGCTGGCGGCAAGTGTTTTTCACACGCGCTCGTTTTTTGAAATGGGGTAAATGCTTCAAACTGGCGGGCCCCCGTTGCGGCGCGCTCAGTCCCGAAACAGTCAGATCGATGCCAGCCTCATGCGGGCCCTGCTGCCGGGGCTGGCGCAGCTCAAGCCGCTCGATGGCGCGCTTGCCCTGCGCTTCGCCTGGGTCATCGAGCGCCATGCCCTGGCCCGTGATCGCCGCGGCGCCGAGCGGGCCGCAGGCCCGCTCAGTCGGCCCTGATGTTGGCACGCGCGGCCACCGCGCGCATCTGCGGCAGCTCCCTTTCGACGCGCTGTTTCACGGCCTGGCCCGGGCCGTAGGCCGGGATCAGGCCGACGTCGTCGAGCCGCTTGCGCAGCTCGGGGCTGGCCATCACGGTTTCGAGTGTCTTCTCCAGCCTGGCCCGAACGGGGGCGGGCAGCCGGGCCGGCGCCAGCAGCGCAAACCAGGTCGACATCTCGAAGCCGGGGTAGCCGCTTTCCGCGACGGTGGGCACCGCTGGCAGGGCCGCTGAACGCTTGGCCGACAGCACGGCGATCGGCTTGATCTTGCCGGACTTGATCAGCGGAGACGAGGCCACCACCGTGTCGACCGCGACCTGCACCTGGCCGCCCATCAGCGCCGTCAGGCTCGGGCCGCTGCCATTGAAGGGCACATGCACCATGTCGACGCCGCTCGCAGACTTGAGCATCTCGCCGCCGAAATGCACCGACGAGCCGGTGCCGAACGAGCCGTAGGAGAACCGGTCCGGCTTGGCCCTGGCTTGGGCGAGGATCTCCTTGAGCGTTGTTCCCGGCGTGTCGTTGTTCGCGACCAGCACCAGGCCCATGTCGGCCACGAGTCCGATCGGGGTGAAGCTGGCGACCGGATCGTAGGGCAGGCTGGGGCGTATGGCGGGGTTGAGCGTGAGCGTGGTGCTCGCGCCCAGCAGCAGCGTATAGCCATCGGGCGGCGCCTTGGCCCCGGGCTTGTTTTCCACCACCACGGCCTGCCCCAGCTGCTCGCCCATGGCGCTGGCCAGCAGACGGCCCAGAATGTCCGTCGCGCCGCCCGGGGCGAACGGCACGATCAGCTTGATCGGGCGCTCAGGGTAGGTCTGTGCGAGCGCGCCCGCACAGAAAGCCGAGGCACAGCCGGCGATAAGGCACGACAGGACGAGGAAGCGGCGCGATGCCATGGTGGAACTCCTGGTGGTGGATGGGGGATCAAGGGGTGGACGGTGGCGTCGTGTTGCCTCACTGCAGCAGCGGACTGCGCACGCGGGCATGGCCGCTGGCCTGGTCGTAGGCGTGACCGATCTGGAGCACGGCGCGGTCCGCCTGCGCCGGGCCGATGATCTGCAGCCCCGCGGGCAGGCCGGCCGCGCTGAAGCCGGCCGGCGCGCCAAGGGCCGGCAGGCCCGCCATGGTGGCCGGGACTACCGCCTGCATCCAGCGGTGGTAGCTGTCCATCTCGTGGCCGGCGATGGTCGCGGGCCAGTGCAGCGCGGCGTCGAACGGGAAGACCTGGGTGGCCGGCAGCACGAGGTAGTCGTAGCGCTCGAACAAGGCGCGCACGACCTGGTACCACGCTGAGCGGTCGCGCGTGGCGCGAAATACATCCGGTCCGCTCAGCGCCAGGCCGCGCTCGATCTCCCAGACGGCCTCGGGCTTGAGCTGCGCGCGCAGGGCCGGGTCGGCGTACAGGTTGGCGTTGTTGCCCGCCACGGTGAAGCTGCGCAGGTCGATCCAGGCGCGCCACAGGCGCTCGAAGTCAAAGGCCGGCAGCACCGGCTCGACCTCGCAGCCGATGGTCTCGAATCCCTTGAGGGCCTGCTCGCACGGCGCCAGCAGGCCGGGCTCCATCGGCAGGTGGCCGTCCAGGTCGCCGAGCCAACCGATGCGCGTGCCCCGGAAATCGCGCTCGAGCGTGGCGGTGAAGGCGGCCGGGTCCTGCTGGCGGGTCAGCGGCAGGCGCGCATCAAAGCCTGCCTGCACCGACAGCAGCAGCGCCAGGTCGGGGATGTTGCGCGCCATCGGGCCGCACACGCTGAGCTGCTGGAAGAACACCTCGTCGGTCGGGCCATGCGGCACGCAGCCCGGCGAGGTGCGCAGCCCGTAGACGTTGTTGAAGGCGGCCGGCGTGCGCAGCGAGCCCATCATGTCCGAACCGTCGGCCACCGGCAGCATGCGCAG
>JBOHHM010000284.1:0-7425 GCA_050725495.1 Burkholderiaceae bacterium
TGATGGCCGCGCTGTCGGGCTGCGAGATGGGCCTGAAGCTCGCCGGCGTCAAGCTCGCCGGCTCGGGCGTGCAGGCCGCGATGGACTACTTTGCCGGCCATCCGGCAACTGTGCCGATGCAAAAGGCTGCATGAACCTTGCAGGGTGGGGCGCTTGTCTGCCCACGCCGTCCCGGCAACAAGTTTCCCGCCCTGCAGATCACGCCATCCAAGGGTTTTCCCCTGGGTTCAAGCGCCCTCACTCGGCCAGCTAAGGGTAATCACCGAAAGCAAATCGGTTGATCAGGATTGAAAAATGTCAGCTTGTTGTCAACAATGACGTAAACAACAATGTAGACATGAACTTCGCAACCTGATCGACTGCCAGCCACCAACGCCATCCCTCAACCCTTGTCACTCTAGTTTTCCCCCGCCCGTTCCATACCACCACTACAGCACCAGGAGACATCATCATGAAACAGCCCTCGATCTTCTCGCCCCAACGCCTGACCGGCGTCCTGACAACGGCCGCACTCCTCGCGGCCAGCCTGCTGGCCACCGGCGCCCAGGCCCAGGACAAGCTGAAGTTCAAGGTCATCGGCCAGCCGCTGGCCACCGGCCTGATCCAGAAGAACAAGGAGCAGCCCTTCTTCGAGAACTTCGCCGCGAAAACCGGCCTGCCGATCGAGGCCGACTACAAGCCGATCGACACGCTGGGCATCAAGGACACCGAGCAGCTGCGCGTCATGAAAGCCGGCCTGTTCGACATCGTCTCGCTGCGCGTGTCGCAGAACTCGCGTGACGAGCCGACCATCCTGGGCCTGGACCTGGTCGGTGCGAGCCCCGACTACGCGACTGGCCGCAAGGTTGCCAAGGCCTACTTCGAGACCGCCGACGAGCGGCTGCAGAAGCAGTTCAACGTCAAGTTGCTCGGCGTCTGGCCCTTCGGCCCGCAGATCCTGTTCTGCAGCAAGCCGATCAGCAAGCTGGCCGACGTCAAGGGCCGCAAGGTGCGCGTCTACGACCAGAACCTCGCGAAGTTCGTCGAGATGGTGGGCGGCACCCCGGTGCCGATCTCGTTTGCCGACACGCACCAGTCGCTGTCGCTGGGCGTGGTCGACTGCGCGATCACCGGCCCGAGCTCGGCCAACTCGGCCGGCTGGCCCGAGGTGACGACGCACCAGCTGCCACTGGGCTTCCAGATGGCGCTCAACGGCTATGCGATCTCGCTCAAGGCCTGGAACCAGCTCAAGCCCGACCAGCAGGCCAAGCTGAAGGCGGCGTTTGACGGCCTGACCGAGGAGATCTGGAAGTACTCGGAAGAGCTGTTCAACGACGCGCTGAACTGCAACGCGGGCAAGGACCCCTGCACCACCGGCAAGAAGTTCAAGCTGACCCAGGTGGCGGTGACGCCGGCTGACGGTGAGCTCGTGCGCAGCGCGGTCAGCAAGGTCAGCCTGCCGGTTTGGGCCGAGGTCTGCGACAAGTCCAACCCCGGTTGCTCGCAGAAGTGGAGCGCCACGGTGGCACCGGTGCTGGGGCTCAAATGAGCGGGGGCGTCGGTATCCAGGCGATGGACGCCCGCCCGGCGTCCGCTGCCGCCGCCCGCGCGGCGGCGCCCACCAAGGCGATCACGATGAGAGAACACATCGAAAACCTGCTGGCCACCGTGTTCGGTGCCATCTTCCTGCTGCTGTCGGTGGTGGTCGCGGTCGAGACCGTGAGCCGCAAGGTGTTCAACGTCTCGCTGCAGGGCGCGGACGAGCTCGGCGGCTACGCGCTCGCCGTAGGCTCGACCATCGCCTTCAGCCTGGCGCTGATGGGGCGCAACCACATCCGCGTCGACGTGTTCCACGAGAGATTTCCGCGCGGCCTGCAGGCGGCGCTGAACTGGCTCTCGATCACCGCGCTGGCCGTGCTCGGCGCGTTCATCTCCTGGATCGCGTTCAAGGTGATCGGAGACACGCTGCAGTACGGCAGCACGGCGCAGACGCCCTGGGCGACGCCGCTGATCTGGCCGCAATCGGTCTGGTACGCAGGCCTGGTGATCTTCGCGCTGGTGGCCTTCGGTTTCGCCGTGCGCGCGACGCAGCTGCTGCTGAGTGGCCAGGTCGATAAGCTGAACCACGACTTCCACCCGAAGAGCGCGAAGGAAGAACTGAAGGAAGAGCTGGATGACCTGGCGCTGCGCCAGGCCGCCGAAGCGCAAGGAGTGAAGTCATGAGCGTTGGAATCTTTGGCGTCGCCTTCATGGCGATGATCGGCATGATGCTGATCGGCGTCCCGATCGCCGTCTCGATGGCGGTGGTGGGCATTGTCGGCGGCATCGCCGCCTACGGCGTGCCCTTCATGGACTCGATCGCGCCGGTGGTCTGGGGCGTGCAGAACGAGAACCTGCTGACCTCGATTCCGCTGTTCGTGCTGCTGGGCGAGCTGCTGCTGCGCTCGGGCATCGCCGACCGCATGTACATCGCGTTGTCGGCCTGGCTCGGTCGCCTGCCCGGCGGGCTGCTGCACACCAACATCGGCAGCTGCGCGCTGTTCGCCGCGACCTCGGGCTCGTCGGTGGCCACCGCCGCGACGGTGGGCACGGTGGCGCTGCCCTCGCTGCACAAGCGCGGCTACTCGATGCGCGCCTCGCTGGGCAGCCTCGCTGCCGGCGGCACGCTGGGCATCCTGATCCCGCCCAGCGTGAACATGATCGTCTACGGCTCGCTGACCAACAACTCGATCGGCAAGCTGTTCATCGCGGGCATCATCCCGGGGCTGCTGCTGACCGGCTGTTTCATGCTCTGGATCTGGATCTCCAGCGTGATGAGCGGCAATGTCATGCGCGAGGAGAAGGTGCCGCTGGCCGAGCGGCTGCGCACGCTGCGCTACCTGGTGCCGCCCGTGATCGTGTTCGGCATCGTGATGGGCAGCCTGTACTTCGGCATCGCCACCACCACCGAGAGCGCCGCTTTGGGCGTGATCGCGGCGCTGTTCTTCGTCGCGACGTCGGGCAAGCTGAACTGGGAACTGCTGCGCACCTGCTTCATCTCGACCGCGCGTGTCAGCGGCATGATCCTGCTGATCATCATGGCGGCCTTCATCCTGAACCTCACCATCAGCCTGACCGGCGTGGCCGAGGCGATGACGAAGTGGGTCGCGGGTCTCGGCCTGTCGGCCACCGGGCTGATCCTGGCGCTGATCGTGTTCTACCTGATCCTCGGCATGTTCATGGACGTGCTGTCGATGCAGGTGGCGACGATCCCGATCACCTACCCGATCGCCACGGCGCTCGGCGTCGATCCGATCTGGTTCGGCATCTTCATCGTGCTGATGTGCGAGCTGGGCCTGATCACGCCTCCGGTGGGCATGAACCTGTTCGTGGTGCACGGCATCCGGCCGGACAAGGGCAGCATCAGCGACGCCATCTGGGGTGCGATCCCATACGCGATCATCATGATTCTGTTCACGCTGTTGTTGATTGCGGTGCCGCAGCTGGCGACCTGGCTGCCGGCACACATGTGAGCACATCTCCATGACCGATATGCAACTCCTATGGAAGCTGGGTGCAGCTCAACTGCACCAGGCTTACCGCCGCGGCACGCTGACGCCGCGGCAGGTCGCTCAGGCCGCGCTGCGGCACGTCGATGAGATCAACCCCGCGCTCAATGCCCTGGTGCATCTGCGCCGGGAGGGGTTTCTCAGCGATGCGTCGGCCAGCACCGAGCGCTTCGCCGCGGGCCGGCCGCTGGGCGATCTGGATGGCATCCCGATCTCCATCAAGGACAACCTGCTGACCGCCGATATGCCAACCACCTGGGGCTGCAAGGCCCTGCGCGGCCACCTCGACCCGCGCGACGAGGTGGCCGTGGCACGGGCCCGGTCCTCAGGCGCGCTGCTGCTCGGCAAGACCAATGTGCCCGAGTTCACGCTCGAAGGCTACACCAGCAACCAGCTGTTCGGCACCACGCGCAACCCCTGGAATCTGGCGCTCACGCCCGGTGGCTCCAGCGGCGGGGCGGTGGCCAGCGTCGCTGCGGGCATCACGCCGCTGGCGCTCGCCACCGATGGCGGCGGCTCGATCCGCCGGCCGGCCTCGCACACCGGGCTGGTCGGCTTCAAGCCCTCGATTGGCTCGCTGGCGCGCGAGCATGCGCTGCCGTCCTTGCTGCTCGACTTCGAAGTCGTCGGCCCCATCGCGCGAACGGTGGCGGATCTCAAGCTGGTCTTCGGCGCCTTGCGCGGCCCCTCGACGGCGGACCGGCATTCGCTGGCGGCCGCACAGGCCATGGCACTTCGGCGCTCGCGCCCGGCATCACCCTTGCGCGTGCTCTACGCCGAGCGTTTCGGCGACGCGCCGCTGGATCCGCAGATCGCAGCCAGCGTGCGCGCCGCTGTGGGCCGATTGGCCGCGCTGGGTCACCGGGTCGAGGAGGGCGCGCTGCCGCTTGACCTGGATTTCTTCAGCGAAGCCTGGCCGCAGATCGGCCAGACCGGGCTCGCCGCCCTGTTCAAGCGCCACCCGCAATGGCGAGATGGCGCAAACCCCAAGTACCTTGAGATGGCGGCACAGGGCGAACGCCTGCCGGCGGCGCGGTTGTGGGAGATCATCGACCGTGTCGAAGCGCTGCGCCGTGACGCCGCCGCGCTGTTCGAGCGCATCGACGTCGTCGTCACACCGGCCGCTGCCGCGCTGCCCTGGCCCGCCGAGCAGGCGTATCCAACGCAGATCGATGGCCGCGAGGTCGGCCCGCGCGGTCACGCGGTCTACACCGGCTGGGTCAACGCGGCCGGCTTGCCCGGCCTGGCTGTGCCATGCCACCCTTCAGCTGAAGGACTTCCGATCGGCATGCAACTCATAGGCGCCTACGGGGCGGACGAGCTGCTGCTGGACCTCGGCGCCGCCTACGAAGCGGCTGCCCCCTGGAGCGGGCGTTGGCCCGCACTTGTTCCCGTTTGAACCCACTGCGTTGCGGAGGCTCCCCATATAAAGCATCGAGGCTACGAGGACGCCCGTTGGCGCGTGGCGTCGCACAAAAAAGCTCGAGTTTGCCTCAGAGCCTGAGAAGCTTTTGATTTTCGGAGCAATCCCAACCAGGAAGTTTGGGCGCGCGCAGATGATGGCGACTGGGGTCGGCGAGCATACGAAGTGTCCACCGATCTGTATACAATTCAGGAAAATTCGACGAACCGATGATGCCGTCCACACCGCGCCGCCCGCCGCGCACCGAGCGCGAGATCCGTGCCGACCTCGCCGCCGCCTACCGCCTTGTCGCCCTGGCCGCGTGGGATGACACCGTCTATACCGACCTGTCGGCCACGGTGCCGGGCGAGCCGGGGGTGTACCTGATCAACGAATTCGGTCTCGGCTTCGACGAGGTCACCGCGTCCGGCCTGGTCAAGGTCAACCTGCGCGGCGAGGTGGTCGATGGCACAGGTCGGGCGGTCAACCCGACCGGCTTCACGATCCACGGCGCGGTGCATGCGGCGCGGCCCGAGCTTGAATGCGTGATCCACCTGCACGCGCCCTGGGGCGTCCCTCTCTCCATGCGGCCCGAAGGCCTGCTGCCGACCTCGCAATGGGGCATGCGCCTGCACCGCCGGCTCGGCCGCCACGCCTACGAGGGCCTGGCGCTGGGCGCCGACGAGCAGCAGCGACTGGTGGCCCAACTCGGCGCGCTCGACGGCCTGATCCTCGACAACCACGGCACGCTGACCGTGGGCCGTAGCGTGGCCGAGGCTTTCATGCTGATGCACCTGCTCGAACGCGCCGCGCAGGCGCAACTGCGCGCTATGGTGGCCACGGGCGGGCAACTCAAGATCGCCAGCGACGAACTCGCCGAACGCACCCGGCGCCAATGGATGGGCGACGGCAGCGAATGGGACGGCGATGCCGAATGGCCCGCCCTGCTGCGCCGCGTCGACCGGCGGTCACCCGGATTCCGTGACTGAACCACCAGGAGACCCCTTTATGCCGACCCTCCGTGTCGAACTCTTCGAGGGCCGCAGCCCGAAGCAAAAGGCCGCGCTCGGCCAGGAACTCACCGACGCCTGCGTGCGCGTGCTGGGCGGCAGCCGCGACGGCGTGGACGTGGTGTTCTACGACGTCGCCCGCCACGACTGGGCCACCGGCGGCGTGCTCTGGAGCGAGCAGGCGCCGGCCAAGGCAACGGACTGATGGCCCGCCCCTCGCCCGGACCGGGCGTGCACGCCAGCGCCACCGCCCTCCGGCGACCGGCCTGCGCTGGCCGGGAGTTTTCCTGAATGCTGGGCCTGGTATTGCTCTACGTGGGAGCCGTGCTGTTCATCAACGGCTTGTCGATGCTGGGCAAGATCGCGTCCAAGGAAGCCGCGGTCATGAACCTGTTCGCCGGCGGCGTGTCGCTGTTCGCCAGCCTGCACCAGGCGGCCAGCGGGCACGAGCCCCTGATCCGCGCCGCCGCCTTCGGCCTGCTGTTCTCGTTCACCTACCTGTGGGTGGCCTACGCCCACCTGACCGGTCAGGACGGGCGCGGCCTCGGCTGGTTCAGCCTGTTCGTCGCGGTCACCGCCGCGCTGGTCACGCGGGACGCCTTCGGCACGGCGCGCACCGTCACCGACGCCTGGCTCGCTGGCTGCTGGGCCGCGTGGACGCTGCTGTGGCTGTGCTTTTTCGTGATCGGCGCCCTGCAGCGCAGAAGCTGGACACGGCCGGTCGCCTGGCTGGCGATCGTCCAGGCGATCCTGACCGCATGGCTGCCCGGCTACCTGCTGCTCAGCGGGCACCTGCCGCCGTAGTCCGCCACGGGACGCGGCCAGCGGCAGCCCCCGCCGCCCCGCCAAAAGCGTCGGAGCCTCAGAAGCTTTCGATTTTCGGAGCAATCGCAAGGGCCGCATGGCGTGATGCCATGGCTTGGCGCGCCACGCCAATAAATTGACGACATTAGTGTAAACACTGTGATCAACAAAATATTTTTGAGCAACCATGCATACATCGGTCTGGATGCGCGCCTAGGTTGTCGCCTAGATGGTCGATTCAGGCATGCAAATTGCGGAGAGGATATCGTGAACAGAAAAATGCACATAAATGAGCACATGTATGTTGACATGTGTTTCGATGAGGTCTGGAGGGCAGGCTTTGAGGAGGTGCGCCCATGACCGCCGAGCGTTTCGATCTGGTGCTGAGAAACGCCCGGGTCGCGACGGCCAGCGACACTTTTGACGCCGACATCGCCATCCGCGACGGGCGCATCGTGCAGCTCGGCACCGGGCTGGGGCCGGCGGCGCGCGAGATCGACGCGCGCGGCCGGGTCGTCACGCCCGGCGGCGTCGACGCCCATTGCCACCTGGACCAGCCGATGGAGGCGCCTGTGCGCATGGACGACGGCTTCGACAGCTGCACGCGCGCCGCGGCCTGCGGTGGCACCACCACGGTGATTACGTTCGCCGCGCAGGCCAAGGGCCAGTCGCTGCGCGCTGC
>JBOHHM010000285.1:0-24609 GCA_050725495.1 Burkholderiaceae bacterium
CTGGAACATCAGGGCCACGATCTCGATCGTAGCCTTCTCGCTGGAGCTGGCGGCCCGGTTCTTGAGCTCGGTCGTGCGTTGGCGCAGCTGGCGCGCGACCTGCTCCACGCTGCCGGAATCGTAGGCCACACCCGAGTCTTCATAGGCCGTGCCGTACGAAGCCGGCGCCTGTGCCATGGCTTGGGCCAGCGCCGGCGAAGGCTGGGTCGGGCGCGTCATGTCGAAATCGGCGACGCGGTCGCTGAGCAAGCGCCGCAGCTGCCCGAGCACGCCTTGGGCCCGCATGCGCACGCGCGCCAGCGGCGTGCCGGCCGTGAGCAGGCGCGTCTCGTCGGCCGGGCCGCCCGCAGCGCCAGCCCGGCCACGGCCATTGGGGTCGCCGCCGGTGGAGACCCCTTTGGTAGAAGCCCCCCCCGTGGAGCCGCTGGCCGCGGCGCCACCACCCATGCCTCCCCCGTTCAGGGAACCACCACCAGAGCCCGAGCCACCCATGCCGGAAGCGCCATCCCCCGCAGAGCCCACCTGGGCTTCGGCTTGGCGCCGGATGCTGGCAAAGCCGCCAGCGCCCGTGCGCTTGACCAGGGGCTTGAGGTCGATCTCGGGCATGACGCCCCGCTGGATCAGGAATTCATTGGCATGGTGGTAGGCCTCGACCAGGCGCTCCACCAGATGCTGCTGGATGACGTCCTGGACCATGGCCCAGACCTCGCGCGTCAGCCCGCAAGCCGCCCACTGCTGCACCAGCAGGCCGGCGATGACATCGGGGCGAAACACATCATGGCTGGCCAGCTCCTGCGTGCCCTCGAGCCGCTGGATGCGCAGGCGCAGGTCGCTGAGCTCCCAGTTGACCTTGTCCAGGATCGACAGCACCAGGCGCGAGGCCAGAATCTTGTGCTCGACCTCTTCGTCGCCGATCAAGGCGAATTGATCCGCATCGCGCGGCGCCCGGGTTGCTGCCACCGGCGGCGGCAGCAGGGCCGCGCGCCAGCCCTTGTGCATGCCGTCCACCCACTGGGGGCGCAGCTTCTGGAACGCCAGCAGGGCGTCGCGCCGGTCCTGCATATCGCGCGTCGTCGCGCTCTGGTCCGTCAGCGCCGTCAGCCGCCCCTGAACCGAGGCCGCCATCTCGATCAGGATGCCCTCGATCTCGGCCACAAACTGCTCACGCGCCTGGCGGGCAAGGCGGGCATCGGGGCCGAGGGCGTGGGCGACCGTCATGCTGCTCAGACCGCCGCACCCGCATTCGGGTCGTGGGGGTCTTCCTCTTTCTTGACAGTTGCCTTGACCAGGTCTTCGCGCTTGATGCCCAGCCACATGGCGACGGCTGCGGCCACGAAGACCGAGGAGTAAATGCCGAAGCAGATGCCAATCGTCAGGGCCATCGCGAAGTAATGCAGGGTCTGGCCGCCGAACAGCAGCATGGACAAGACCATGATCTGGGTCGAGCCATGGGTGATGATGGTGCGGCTGATCGTGGAAGTGATCGCGTTGTCGATGATTTCCACCGTGTTCATCTTGCGGTAGCGGCGGAAATTCTCGCGAATCCGGTCAAAGATCACCACCGATTCGTTGACCGAATAGCCCAGCACGGCCAGCACCGCCGCCAGCACGGCGAGCGAGAACTCCCACTGGAAGAAGGCGAAGAAGCCCAGGATGATGATCACGTCGTGCAAATTGGCGATGATGGCGGCGACCGAGAACTTCCACTCGAAGCGAAAGGCCAGGTAGACCATGATGCCGAACACCACCATGGCCAGCGCCTTGAGGCCGTCGGCCGCCAGCTCCTCACCGACCTGGGGACCCACAAACTCGGTCCGGCGCAGATTGGCGTTGCTGTCCGCGGCCTTGAGCGCGGCCATCACCTTCTCGCTTTGCTGGGCCGAGCTCACACCCTTTTGCGCCGGCAGGCGAATGATCACGTCGCGCGCGGTGCCGAAGTTCTGCACCTGGACATCGGCAAAGCCCAGCGCTGCGACCGTGCCGCGCACTTTCTCCAGCTCGGCCGGCTGCGAATAGCTGACCTCCATCACCGTGCCGCCGGTGAACTCCACCGACAGGTGCAGGCCGCGGGAGAACAGGAAAAACACCGCGGCGGCAAAGGTCAGAAACGAGATCACGTTGAAGACCAATGCGTGCCTCATGAACGGGATGTCGCGGTGGATCTTGAAAAACTCCATCAAATACTCCTTGGCTATGGAGTTTTCAGTGAAGGCTCACATTTGCGCAACGCGCATGTGATGCCATAACTAAAAATTCCATGCTTTTTTCCCCTCACTCGGTCTTGGTGATGGCGCCATCGCCGGCGGGCCGCCAGACCGTGCCAATCGACACGCGCTTGAGCTTCTTCTGCCGCCCATACCAGAGGTTCACCAAGCCGCGCGAGAAGAACACAGCCGAGAACATGGAGGTGAGGATACCAATACAGTGGACCACCGCAAAGCCCCGCACCGGGCCCGAACCAAAGGCCAGCAGGGCCAGGCCCGCGATCAGGGTCGTGATATTGGAGTCCAGGATGGTGGCCCAGGCGCGGTCATAGCCGGAATGGATGGCAGCCTGCGGCGAGGCGCCGTTGCGCAGCTCCTCGCGCACCCGCTCGTTGATCAGCACGTTGGAGTCGATCGCCATGCCCAGGGCCAGCGCCATGGCGGCGATGCCGGGCAGCGTGAGCGTGGCCTGCAGCATGGACAGCACGGCCACCAGCATCAGCAGGTTCACCCCCAGCGCCAGGCTGGAGAACAGCCCGAACAGCATGTAGTAGGCGCACATGAAGCCGACGATCACCAGAAAGCCCCAGGTCACGCTGTTGAAGCCCTTGGCGATGTTCTCCGCGCCCAGGCTCGGGCCGATGGTGCGCTCCTCGATGATTTCCATGGGCGCGGCCAGCGAGCCGGCGCGCAGCAGCAGGGCCGTGTCGTTGGCTTCGGTCGTGGTCATGCGGCCCGAAATCTGGACCCGGCCGCCGGCGATTTCGGTGCGGATCACCGGCGCCGTGACGACTTCGCCCTTGCCCTTTTCAAACAGCAGGATCGCCATGCGTTTGCCGACGTTCTCGCGCGTCACATCCTTGAAGATGCGCGCGCCCTTGGCGTCCAGCGTCAGGTGCACGGCCGCTTCCTGCGTCTGGTTGTCAAAGCCGGGCTGCGCGTCGGTGAGGTTTTCGCCGGTCAGCAGGACCTGCTTCTTGACGATCACAGGCAGGCCGTTGCGGTCCAGGTAGCGCTCCGCACCAAACGGCACGGGCCCGGTGCCGGCTTCGGCCGCGCGCGCTTCCGAGCCTTCCTCGACCATGCGCACTTCCAGCGTGGCCGTGCGACCCAGGATG
The DNA here is from genome assembly GCA_050725495.1 of Burkholderiaceae bacterium. Lineage (GTDB taxonomy): Bacteria > Pseudomonadota > Gammaproteobacteria > Burkholderiales > Burkholderiaceae_C > JBOHHM01. The sequence goes on from JBOHHM010000285.1 coordinate 3,323, forward strand.
TCCTTGGCCTTGGCCGTGTCCTGCACGCCGGGCAACTGCACGACGATGCGGTCCAGCCCCTGCTGCTGGATCACCGGTTCGGCCACGCCGAGCTCGTTGATGCGGTTGTGCAGCGTCGTGATGTTCTGCTTGAGCGCGAGCTCCTGCACCTTGCGCGCGGCCTCGGGCTTGATCGTGGCGGTGAGCCTGTACTCGATGCCCTCGGTCGCCTCGAGGGTCTGCAGCTCGGCGAACTGGTCGGCCACGATGTTCTTGGCCGCCTGCAGGGTCTGCGCGTCGCGGAAACGGATCTCGATGGCCTGGCCGTTGCGGCTGATGCCGCTGTGGCGCACATTCTTCTCGCGCAGCGCGGTACGGATGTCGCCGGCCAGCGACTCGGCCTTTTTGGTCAGGGCCGCCTGCATGTCGACCTGCAGCATGAAATGCACACCGCCGCGCAGGTCCAGTCCCAGGTACATGGGCGCGGCGCGCACCGACGACAGCCAGGCCGGGGAACGCGACAGCAGGTTCAGCGCGACCACATAGGACGGATCGCTGGGATCGGGAACCAGCGCCTTCTGGATCGCATCCTTGGCCTTGAGCTGGGTGTCGGTGCTGTCGAAGCGCACCTTGATCGATTGGCCGTCGTGGCTGATGGCGTCGGCCGTGATGCCGGCGGCCTTGAGCGCCTCTTCGACCCGGGTCTGGGTCGTGGCGTCGACCCGGGCAACGGCCTTGGCGGCAGACACCTGCACGGCCGGCGCCTCGCCAAAGAAATTGGGCAGGGTGAAGACAGCCCCCACCAGCAGCGCGATCACGATGATCGCGTACTTCCAGACCGGATAACGATTCATGTTGGGTTCGAGAAGGTTGGGTGTTGAGTGTTCGGCGTTGAGCGTTGAGCGTGAAAAAACCTTGGGCGGTTGCTACGCTCAACGCCCAACTCCGAACCTTTTACTTCAGCGACTTCAGCGTGTCCTTGGGCAGCACCTGGACCACGGCGCTGCGCTGCAGCTGAATTTCCACGCCGCTGGCGATCTCGACGCTGAGGTAGCTGTCGCCCAGCTTGGTGACCTTGCCCAGCAGGCCGCCGGCGGTCGCCACTTCGTCGCCCTTGGCCAGCGTCTCGATCATCGAGCGGTGCTCCTTCTGCTTCTTCATCTGAGGGCGGATCATCACGAAGTACAGCACCACGAACATCAGCACCAGCGGCAGCATGCTCGTGAGCGAGGACATCATGTCGCTCCCGGCAGGGGCAGCGGCAGGTGCGGTTTGGGCAAAGGCGGAAGAAATAAACACAGGATACTCCACGGACGGTCAAAACAGGAGCCCCGCAATCGGGCCAGGCACGCTGAGGTGCAGCCAGGCGGGGGCATGGGCGATTGTATGCGGGGCCCATGACGAGCCCACGCCCTAACCCGCAGTGCAAGACGGTTGTTTTTCCGAGAGCCCGCCCAGCCCCGCCGGCCGGGCGCTCCGGCGCCCGGCCGCGCCACTTTCGCTATCAATTAAATAGCATCTGACGCCCTGGAATCGTGGGCTCAGGGCGGTTTTTGGACTCAGGCCCGGTGGCGCTGGGGCTGCGGATGGCGCCACTGCCCCAGCAGCTGCGTCCAGTTGTCACGGGCGGCGTGCAGGTGGCGCTCCTTCACATGGCCAAAGCCGCGGATCTGCTCGGGAATGCGCGCGATCTCCACCGCCAGCGCCAGCCGCTCGGCATTGAGCGAGCTCAGCAGCTCCTCGATGCATTCGCGGTACTCATTGATCAGGGCGCGCTCCATCTTGCGCTCCGCGCTGCGCCCGAAGATGTCCAGCGCCGTGCCGCGCAAGCCCTTCATGCGCGCGAGCAGGCCGAAGGCGCTGCGCATCCAGGGGCCGAAAGGCTGCTTGATCAGCTCGCCGCGCTCGTTTTTCTTCGCGGTCAGCGGCGGCGCGAGGTGGTGGATGAGCTTGTAGTCGCCTTCGAACATGGCGGCGATCTTGTCGGTGAAGGCGCGCTCGGTGTGCAGGCGCGCGACCTCGTACTCGTCCTTGTAGGCCATCAGCTTGAACAGGTAGCGCGCCACGGCTTCGCTGAGCCGGGTCGACTTCAGCGGCGCCTCGGCCGCGCGGACCTTGTCGACAAAGGCCTGGTAGGTCTGGGCATAGGCGGCGTTCTGGTAGCCGGTGAGAAAGTCCACGCGCTTGGCGATCATCTCGGCAAGCGTTGGCTTCTTGACGAACTCGATCACCTGGGCGGCCTGGAACAGCGCCTGCACGGCCGCCAGGTCGTGGGCGCAGCGGCGGCCCCATTCGAAGGCCGCCTTGTTGTTGTCGACCTGCACGCCGTTGAGCTCGATCGCGCGCATCAGTGCCGCGTGCGACAGCGGCACCCGGCCCTTTTGCCAGGCAAAGCCCAGCATCAGCGGGTTGGTGTAGATCGAGTCGCCCAGCATTTGCACGGCCACCTGCTCGGCGTCGAAGCTGCCGGTGAGCTCGCTGCCCACGGCCGCGTCGATCGCGCTGGCACAGTTGCCCGCGGGGAACTGCCAGTCGGGGTTGCTGACGAAGGCCGCGGTCGGCGTGCCATGGCTGTTGAGCGCGACATAGGTACGACCCGGCTGCATCACGGCCAGCGTGGACTTGTTGGCGGCGACGATGGGGTCGCAGCCGATCACGAGATCGGCCTTGGCGGTGTCGACCTTGGTCGTGTAAATGGCCTCGGGCCGGTTGGCGATCTGGATATGGCTCCAGGTCGCGCCGCCCTTTTGCGCCAGGCCGCCGGCGTCCTGCGTGACCACGCCCTTGCCTTCCAGGTGCGCGGCCATGCCCAGCAGCTGGCCGATCGTGATCACGCCGGTGCCGCCAACGCCGCCGACCACGATGCCCCAGGCTTGCTCGGCGACCGGCAGCACGGGCTCGGGAATCGCCGGCAGGGCCGACAGGTCGCCCCTCTTCTGCTTGCTGAGCTTCTTGAGCTGGCCCCCCTCGACCGTGACGAAGCTCGGGCAAAAGCCCTTGACGCAGGAGTAGTCCTTGTTGCAGGTGTTCTGGTTGATGCGGCGCTTGCGGCCGAACTCGGTCTCGATGGGCTCGACCGAGAGGCAGTTGCTTTGCACCGAGCAGTCGCCGCAGCCTTCGCAGACCAGCTCGTTGATCACCACGCGCTTGGCCGGGTCGACCATGCTGCCGCGCTTGCGGCGCCGGCGCTTCTCGGTCGCGCAGGTCTGGTCGTAGATGATGATGCTCGTGCCCTTGAGCTCGCGGAACTCGCGCTGGAGGCGGTCGAGCTCGTCGCGGTGGTGCACGGTCACGCCAGGCGGCAGCTCGGTGACGAGCTCGGGGTGGGCCGCGCGGGCCGGGTTGCTGGCGACCCGGCCGCTGTACTTCTCGGGCTCGTCGGTGACCACGACCATCTTGACCACGCCCTCGGCCCGCAGGCTGTGGGCGATCTGCGCCACCGAATGCCCCTCGGGCCGCTCGCCGACCTGCTGGCCGCCGGTCATCGCGACCGCGTCGTTGTACAGCACCTTGTAGGTGATGTTGACGCCGGCGGCGATGCTTTGGCGGATCGCCAGCAGGCCGCTGTGGAAATAGGTGCCGTCGCCGACATTGGCGAAAATGTGCTGGTCGGTCGTGAACGGCTGCTGGCCGACCCAGGGCACGCCTTCGCCGCCCATTTGCGTGAAGGTGCTGGTGCTGCGGTCCATCCAGACCGTCATGTAGTGGCAGCCGATGCCGGCCACGGCGCGCGAGCCCTCGGGCACGCGGGTGCTGGTGTTGTGCGGGCAGCCGCTGCAGAACCAGGGCGCGCGCTCGCCGGTGTCGACGGCCACTGAGGCCAGCGAGCGTTCGCGCGCCTCGATCACGGCCAGGCGCGCGTCCATGCGCGCGGCGATCTCGGCGGGAACGCCCATTTTCTTGAGCCGCTTGGCAATCGCCTTGGCGATGATGGCCGGCGTCAGGTCGGCCTTGGCGCGCAGCAGCCAGTTCTCGCTGGGGTTGGGCATCGACCATTCGCCGCCCGAGATGTCGCCCTCGGGCTCGTCGAACTTGCCCAGCACATTGGGCCGCACGTCGGCGCGCCAGTTGTAGAGCTCTTCCTTGATCTGGTATTCGATGACCTGGCGCTTTTCCTCGACCACCAGGATCTCCTGCAGGCCCTGGGCGAAGTCGCGCGTGATGGTCGCCTCCAGCGGCCAGACCACGTTGACCTTGTGCAGCCGGATGCCGAGCTGGCGGCATTGATCGTCGTCCAGCCCCAGGTCGGCCAGGGCCTGGCGCGTGTCGTTGTAGGCCTTGCCGCTGGCGATCAGGCCGAAGCGGTCGTTCGGCCCGGCGATCACGTTGTAGTTGAGCCGGTTGGCGCGGATGTAGGCCAGGGCCGCGTACCACTTGTAGTCCATCAGCCGCGCTTCCTGCTCCAGCGGCGGATCGGGCCAGCGGATATGCAGGCCGCCGGGCGGCATCTGGAAGTCCTCGGGCAGCACGATCCTGACGCGGTCGGGATCGACCGAGATCGAGGCCGAGGACTCGACCACCTCCTGGATCGTCTTCATGCCGGCCCAGACACCCGAGAAGCGGCTCATCGCGAACGCGTGCAGGCCCATGTCCAGAATGTCCTGCACGCTGGAGGGGAAGAACACGGGCAGGCCGCAGGCCTTGAAGATATGGTCGCTCTGGTGCGCCGCCGTGCTGCTCTTGGAGATATGGTCGTCGCCGGCGATCGCGATCACGCCGCCATGGCGGGCCGTGCCGGCCATGTTGGCGTGCTTGAACACGTCGGAGCAGCGGTCCACGCCCGGACCCTTGCCGTACCAGATGCCGAACACGCCGTCGAACTTCTTGGACTGGGGGTAGAGGTCGAGCTGCTGCGTGCCCCAGACCGCGGTCGCGCCGAGTTCCTCGTTGACGCCGGGCTGGAACACGATGTTGTTGGCCGCCAGGTGCTTCTTCGCCGCCGCCAGCGCCTGGTCGTAGCCGCCCAGCGGCGAGCCGCGGTAGCCGCTGATGAAGCCGGCGGTGTTGAGCCCGGCCATGGCGTCGCGCGCGCGCTGCAGCATGGGCAGCCGCACCAGGGCCTGCACGCCGCTCATGAAGGCCCGGCCGTGGTCCATCGAGTATTTGTCATCGAGCGTGACGGATTCCAGGGCTTTGCGGATGTGCTCGGGCAGTGGGGCGTTCATTTGTGGTCGGTCTCCAGACGGCTGTGTAAACCGCTTCGTGGGCGGGGTGAAGGGGGCAGGAGCGCCCGGATGGGGCGCACCTGATAAGAGGCACAGTGTATGCCCGATGCGCTGATAAGTCTTTGCTTTCTTTGCCCCATTTAGACTAGTATGGGAATAAATCTTTCTCAAAACATCGATTCATGGAAACATTGGACAAGTTTGACATTGCGATCCTGAAGGAGCTGCAGGCCGACGGGCGGCTGACCAATGCCGAGCTCAGCGCCCGCGTGGGCCTGAGCGCCGCGCCCTGCTGGCGCCGCGTGCGCGCGCTCGAGGAAGGCGGCTATATCAAGGGCTACCGCGCCGAAATCGACCGCCACAAGATCGGGCTGGGCGTGCTGGCCTTTGTGCGGCTGGACGCCGAGCGCAACACCGGCGACGCGACGCGCTCGCTCGAAGAGGCGATACGCCAGCTGCCCGAAGTCATCGCCTGCCACTACATCAGCGGCACCGGCACCTTCGAGCTGCAGGTCGTGGCGCAGGACCTGGACAGCTTTTCGCGCTTTGCGCTCAACAGCCTGATCAACCTGCCCAATGTGAAGGACCTGCACACCAGCTTTTCGCTGGGGGAGGTCAAGGCCAGCAGCACGCTGCCGCTGGGCCATCTGGTGGCGCAGCCGCAGCGCTGAGGGCGGGAGGCCCGCTGGGGCCGGTTTCTGATGCGTCTCAGGCTGCCAGCCCACCATGAATGGGCGTTATGCGCTATCAATTCAGTAGCATCTGCGGGCGCGCCCAAGAAAAAGCCCGGCCGCCTGAGGAGGCCGGGCCAACGGCTGGGCCGGATCAACTTCTTCTTGTGAGTCGGGCGACCTGATGCGTCGCTGGACAGGGCTTGGACCCATTCCCCGGCAGATCAGCTGCCGATACGCCCACCGTCGTTCTTGGTGATCACGATGGTGGCCGAGCGCGGCCGCTTGCCGGCGCCGTAGCCGGCGTTGCTGGGCCATTGGCTGGTGTACTTGGTGGGGTCGGCAAGGTTGGCCTGGGCGGTGGTTTCGCCCGGGTGCTGGATGTTGATGAATATCGCCTTGCCATCGGGCGTTTCACACAGACCCGTGATCTCAGAGGCCGAGGGGCCGACCAGGAAGCGCTTGAGGGTGTTGGCCGTGGGGGCCCTTCCAACGTAGGTATCCACGCTCAGCGTGCTGCCATCGGCCCTGCTGTAGCTCAGCGTTTTCTTGGCGCCGTCGCCGACCTGGCCCGGCAGCGCGGCGAGCATCATGCAGTTGGTCACGTTGCTGTAGGCACCGTCGTCGGTCTGGATCCAGCAGATGCCGGTATAGGGACTGAAGACCAGGCCGTCGGGACTGGAGAAATCCTGGTCAGCGGTCAGGCTGGACAGGTTGACCTTGCCACTGTCGGCGCCAGACTCCGCCGCGAACAGGTACACGTCCCAGGTGAAGGTGGTCGCGGCCGCACCTGCCGCGCCTTCCTTGACGCGCAGGATGTGACCATTGGGGTTGCCCTGCTGCGCGGTCGTACCCTTCATGTCGGTGTACACGCGCGGGTTGGCGCCATCGGGCACCAGTTGGCTGCTGCTGGCGGGTTCCACGCGGCGGTTGCTGTTGTTGGTCAGGGAAAAGTACACCTCGCCGTTGGCGGGGTTGACCGAGCACCACTCCGGGCGGTCCATCTTGGTGGCGCCCACGGCATCGGCGGCCAGGCGCGCGTTGACGACGACATCGGCCTGGTCGGCAAAGGCGTAGGTCGCGTAGCCGGCGATGGCGGCGTTGCTGATGGTCAGCTCGATCCACTGGCCGGTGCCGTCGGCGCTGAACCTGGCCACGTACAGCTTGCCGCTGTCGAGGTATTTGTCACCGGTGGCCATCGGGCTGATCGGATTGGCGTCAGCTGCGCTCCAGTTCGCGGCGGACACCCACTTGTAGATGTATTCGTTGCGGGCGTCGTCGCCCATGTACACGGCCAGCGGCTGACCGACCACCGGCTTGCCGAACGCGGCGCTTTCGTGCGCATAGCGGCCCAGGCCCGTGCGCTTCTTGGCGGTGCGGGTCTTGTCATAGGGATCGATTTCAACGATGTAGCCCATGCCGTTCATCTCGTTGCGGTAGTCGTCGCTGCCGTCGCTGGAGCTGCCCAGCTTGCTATTGTTCCAGCGGGCGTATTTGTCATCGCTGCTGCCCGTCTCCCAGCCGTGGCGCGACGCCGCCCCCTGGTTGCGGCCGTAGCGTTTGAGGGCGGTCACGCTCTTGTCGTTGCTGCGCGCTGCGTCGTCGGTGGCGTTGCGAAAGAAGTAGCCAAACCAGTTCTCTTCACCGGTCAGAAAGCTGCCCCATGGCGTTTTGCCGGTACCGCAGTTGTTCAGCGTCCCGCGCGTGCGGGTGCCGTTGGTCGAGTACTTGGTCACCATCAGGGCGTTGCCTCGCGCCGGACCCGAGATTTCGATGTCGCTCAATGCTGTCAGGCGGAAATTGAAGGCCGAGTCCTTGACGTAAGCCCACTGGCCTGCGGTCTTCCTGACTTCCACTACGGAAATGCCGTGGATGGCGGTTTCCTTGTCCACCTCGGCGGCCGGACGGGGCAGTGTCGTGGTGCCACCGTTGGCGTGAATGAATAACGAACTGAGCTTTTCGTCGGTTGTGGCTTCATGGTTGACGGCCAGCAGGCCGCGGTCGGTCGCGGTCAGCGAGGGCTTGCTATCGGCGCCCAGGCCAAACCACTCCATGCCGTCGTGGTGATCGCCGGCGCGGTTCTCAAAATCGGTGTCGGTGCCGTCGTTCTTGTAAGCCGGCGTCGCAGCCGCCAGCGGGTCACCCAGGGCGTAGAGCACGCTGGCGCTGTAGCCTGCAGGCACCACGACGACATCGGCCAGACTCTTGGACACGGCGCTAAAGCCCAGCAGCGTTTCGGCCGGGGCCGCTGCCGTGACGGCAGCCGTGGCGACGGTCGCATCAGCCCCGCCGCAGGCCGACACCGCCAAGCCGCCGAGCACAGCCGTGCCTACCGTGCCGACACCGCCGCGCAGCAGGCCACGACGGCTCAAGCGGGCTTGCAGCACCGAATCAAAGCTCGGGTTCGCTGAGGTGTTGGAGTCTTCGTCATTGAAATCAACGGGTTTGTTCATCGCGTGTTCCTTGGGCCGGAATAGGCAGATAGGAGAACCCAAGACCTTAGGTGCGCACGATGACGCCGGCATGAAGCATTTTTGACGAAACCGTGGCAGCGCGGGATGGTTCAGTCGCGCACGCAGCGCGCGACGAGCGGCAGCAGCGGATAGTGCAGTACGGCCTCGCGAGCGCTGGCGCCCAGGCCGAACTCGGCCTTCATGCGCGGGTTGCTGTAGACGCTTTGCTGGGGGCCCTGGCCGCCCGCGTCGCGGTACAGCAGTTCGTAGCCGCGCGAGCTGTCGAGCACCGCGGTGTCGTCCACAAAACGGGCGGTGAACTCGATGCCGTATTCGCAGCGGTACAAGGGCAGATCGGCGCGGCCACCTTGGCCCGCGCAGCCGGCCACGATGAAGGCCAGCGCCAGCGTTGCCAGAACTCGGTTCATCTCGCCTCCCGGATTCAGTTCATTTGGGCCAGAGCACCCACAGGCGCAAAGGTTGCTTGAGGCGGCCGGCCAGCTCGCCGGCTTGCTCGCCCCAGCCGGCGAAGTAGTCGGCCCGAACCGCGCCGACAATCGCGCTGCCCGTGTCCTGCGCCAGCACCAGCCGCTGCAGCTGGATCATCGGGCCGCTGGAAGCCAGCCAGACGGGGGTGCCATAGGGAATGCTGCCGGCATCGACCGCGATCGAGCGCCCGGGCGTCAGCGCCACGCCCTGGGCGCCGCGCGGGCCGAAGGCGGCATCCCGCTCGGCCAGCGCTTCCTCGCGGAAGAACACGGTGCGCGGATTGCTCCACAGCAGCTCGTTGAGGCGCTGCGGGTTTTGCGCGGCCCAGGCCTTGATCGCGGGCCAGGACGCGTCGCGCACCGCGCCCTGGCTGAGCAGCCAGCCGCCCACGCTGCGGTACGGCTGTTCGTTGGAACCGGCAAAAGCCAGCCGCACCAGGCGCTGGCTGCCATCGGCCTCGGTCAGCCGGACCCGGCCCGATCCCTGGATTTGCAGCACCAGCGCGTCGATCGGGTCGGCCAGGTAGGCGATCTCGCGGCCGCGCAAGGCGGCCTTCGCTTCGGGCAGGATGTCGATCTCCTGGCGCGTGTACCAGGGCTTGCGCTGGGCCAGGTTCGCGGGCGGGCGGTACAGCGGCACCTGAAAGCCGGCTCGGGCCCCACGCGAGGCCTCCAGCACCGGCTCGTAGTAGCCGGTCAGCAGGCCGTCGGATGGGCCTTGCAGCGGCTCGACACGATAGGGCTGCAGCCGCCCCATCATCCAGGCCCGCTGCTCCTCGCCCGAGGCGATGCTCAGGCGCCGCACATCGGCGCACAGCGGCGCCAGCGCCGGGTGAGGCCGCTCGCAGCTCTTGATCCAGGCGTTCCAGGCTTCATGCAGCGCGTCCTGCTCGAAACCGGGCAGCTCGTCCCAGCGCACCGGCAGCCAGCGGCTCTTGGCCTGCACTGGCGCTGGCGGCAGCGACGAACTGTCTGGCGGTGCAGCGACGGGGCCGGCCGGCGTGGCCGGCGCCGGGCCCGAGGGCGGGGCGCTGGCGCAGGCCGCCAGCATTCCTACAATCAGCGCTGTTGCGGCCTGCCTCAGGAGTCTTTGCGTCATGGGTCTGATTTTGCTTGAAGCCTTGCTGGCCTTGGTGCTGCTGGCGTTGATCGTCTGGTGGACCATGTTTTCGGGCCGCAAGCACGGCGAGCCGCCCGCGGCGCCGCCCCCCGAAAAGCCGCCGGCCTCGGAGCCCCCCAAGCCCTCTGCCCACGAATGACGGGCGCGACGCGCTATAAATTTCGTAGCAAATTGGCCAGCTCGACGGCCGACTTCACATTCATCTTGTCAAACACCCGGGCGCGATGCACTTCGACCGTGTGCACGCTGATGTCGAGCTGGTCGGCGATCAGCTTGTTGGGCAGGCCTTCGACCACCAGCCGCATCACGTCGCGCTCGCGCTCGGTCAGCTCGGCCAGCCGGCCCTGCAGTCCCAACTGGGCGCGGCTCGCCGCCAGGGCCTGGGCCGAGCGCTGCAGCGCCTGCTCGATCCGGTCCACCAGTGCATTGTCGGAAAACGGCTTCTCGCAGAAGTCGAAGGCGCCGCGCTTGACCGCGTCCACCGCGGTCGGCACATCGGCGTGGCCGGTCAGGAAAATCACCGGCATCGAGGCCTGCAGGCCGCGCTCGATCAGCTGGCTGAACAGGGCCAGGCCGCTCATGCCGGGCATGCGCACATCGAGCAGCAGGCAGCAGGGCTGCCTGGGCGTGAAGCCCTGGCTCAGCAGGCACTCGAACGCCTCGGCGCTGTCGTAACTCTCGCTGAGCAGACGGCGCGAGCGCAGCAGCCAGGCCAGCGCCTCGCGCACGCTGGCGTCGTCGTCGACGATGAACACAATGGCATCAAGCGTGGGTTCCATGGCTGGATTGATCGACCGGCAAAGTGAATTTGAAGATGGTACCCGCAGGCGGGTTGGGCTCAAACCAGAGCACCCCGCCGTGCTGCTCGATCACGGTGCGGCACAGGCTCAAGCCCAGTCCCATGCCTTCGGCCTTGGTGGTGAAAAAGGGCGTGAACAGCTGGCGCGCCACCTCGTCCGGGATGCCGGCACCGCGGTCGGCCACCGAAAACTCCAGCCAGCGCTGGCGCTCGTTCGAGGCCACGGCTGCGACCTGCAGCAACAGCAGCCGCTCCCCCAGGTCCGCGCGGTCCATGGCCTGCATCGCATTGCGCGACAGATTGAGCAGCACCTGCTCGACCATGGTCCGGTCGCACAGCACCGGTGCCAGGCCGTCCGCCAGCCGCGTCTGCACCCGCACCGACAGCTTGCGCGCCTGCAGGCTGACCAGCGGCATGATGGCATCGATCAGGGCCTGGGGCGGGACCGCCTCGCGCGCCTGGTCGCGCCGGCGCACGAAGTCGTGCACGCTCTTGATGACCTTGCCGGCGCGCTCGGCCTGTTCGGCAATGCGGCGCATCGCCATGGCCAGGTCGGAGAACTGGGGGTCCGAGGCCGCTGTTGCCTGCATCAGGTTGATCGAGCCTGTCGCATAGCTGGAAATCGCCGCCAGCGGCTGGTTGAGCTCGTGGCTGAGCAGCGAGGCCATCTCGCCCACGGTGGCCAGCCTGGCGGTGGCCTGCAGCCGCTCCTGGGAGGCGCGCGACAGCTCCTCGACCCGCCGCTGCTCGCTGATGTCCAGAAAGGCGCTCATCCAGCCGGTCTGCAGGCCCTGGGCATTGATCAGCGGCGCCTCGATGATGAGCACGGGAAAGCGGCTGCCGTCCTTGCGTGTGAACACCGACTCGAAGCCCTCGCGCGGCGGCAGGTGGCCCGCCAGCCGGATCGCCTGGCGCTGCTGGTATTCGTCGGCCAGTTCGGGCGGCCAGTAGGGCGCGGGCGTGCCGTGGCCCAGCAGTTCCTCGGGCGTGAAGCCGACCATCTGGCAAAACGCCGGATTGACGTAGCTGATGCGGCCCTGCAGGTCGCGCGCGCGCAGGCCAGTCACCAGCGAATCCTCCATGGCCTTGCGAAACGCCAGCGCGTCGGCCAGATCGCGCTCGGCCCGCAGCCGGCGCCGGCTGTCCTTGACCAGCAGCACCAGCACCGACACGAGCGCGATCGACATCGCCGTCACCAGCGCTGTGAGCACATTCGGGAACAGATCGGGCGCGCCGCGCCAGCTGTCCATGCGCAGCACCAGGGTGATGCCCGGCAGGTCCAGCAGTTGCTGGGCCGTGAAGACCCGGCTGCCGCGCCGGGCCGCGCCATGCAGCGCCAGCCGAGTGCCGTCGGCCTCGGTGAACGACACCTCCTGGCTGCGCGTGAGCTGCTTGCCGACCAGATCGGCCAGCATTTCCTGCAGCGAATAGGTGGCGAGCAGATAGCCGCTGAGCCGGCCCGCCGTGACCTGCGGCAGGCACAGCTCGATCACCTCCAGGCCCAGGCCGTCGGTCTGAGGTAGGAAATAGCTGCTGGAATAGGCCGGGCCGCTGAGCCGGCGCGCCGTGGCACAGGCCAGGGCCACATCGGACTGGGCGTTGTCGCGCCCCAGCCGGTCAAACACGGGCGCGCGAAACGGTGTATCGACCTGCGCCAGGATGGCGAGGCTGCTGTCGCGCCACTCCAGGCGCATGAACTCGCGGTGCTCGCGCAACAGGCTCGCGGCCTCGATCGCCCAGGAACTGGGCGTCGGGCTGCTGGCCTGCAGGGCCTGCAGACTTTGCACATTGCGCGTCAGGGCGGCGCGGATATCGCCAATCGCATCCGCCGTGTCGCGCTCGAGCTTGCCCTGCACCTGGCTGGCTTCGTAGCGCCCGGCCAGCCACACCAGCGTCCCCAGAACGGCGAACACCAGCACCACGAGCAAGGCCCACAGCGACCAGCGCCGCCAAGCCGAGGACAGGCGGGGGGCCGGGAAGCGCACCGCCAGCCTCACAGGACGCGGTGCTCCAGCGCGGGCAACTGCCGGCGCACGGCCTGCAGCCGCGCGATATCGAACTCACCGAGCACCACGGCTTCGCCTTCGGCCTGCTGAGCCAGCACCAGGCCCCAGGGATCGACCAACATCGAGTGGCCCCAGGTGCGCCGCCCGTTCTCATGCCGCCCGCCCTGGGCCGGGGCGACCACCCAGGCCAGGTTTTCCACGGCCCGCGCCCGCAGCAGCAGCTCCCAATGGGCCTGTCCCGTGGTGTGGGTGAAGGCGCTGGGCACCAGCAGCGCCTCGGCGCCGGCGCACGCGTGGGCCCGGTACAGCTCGGGAAAGCGCAGGTCGTAGCACACGCTCAGGCCGATGCGCCAGAGATGGCCGTCGCGCGAGGGCAGCTCGAACCGCACGGGCTCCCCGCCAGCCTCGATGACCTGCGACTCGTCGTAGCGTTCGCGGCCATTGTCAAACCGGAACAAATGGATCTTGTCGTAGCGGGCCACGCAGTCGCCCTGGGGCGAGAACACCAGGCTGCTGTTGCGCACATGGTGGGCGTCAGTCGTGGCCAGCGGTAGCGTGCCGCCCACGATCCAGAGCCCGAGCTGGCGTGCCGCATCGGCCAGAAACTGCTGGATGGCCCCGTCGCCAAAGGCTTCCTGAACGGCGAGCTTGTCGCTGTCGCGGCTGCCCATCAGGCAGAAGTACTCGGGCAGCACCGCCAGCTCCGCGCCAGCCTGCGCGGCCTCGGCCAGCAGCGCATGGGCGCGCACCAGGTTGGCCGCCACGCGTGGGCCCGACACCATCTGAATCGCCGCGACTTTCATGACACCACCCTCACTGAGTCACCCCGCCCGCAGTGCCTGGCTTGGCCTCCGATTTCGCCTCGGCGGCGGCCGGCTTGTGCTCGACCTTGGTGATCCTGGGATCGGCCCAGGTGCCGTCGATATGAAACTCCTGGGTCGCGGCCTGGGTCAGCGGGCGGCGCAGGAACATCTGGGCCAGAAAGCTGCCCAGGCCGATCGCCGGATTGATGGCGGTCGCGACCAGCGAGGCGGTGCCGGCATTGATTTCGGGCACGACCACGACCTTGAGGTCCTGGGTTTCCCTGGCGATATCGGCCCGCCCTTCCATCAGCACGGCAGCGTTGACCCCCTTCATCTGCAGGTTGTTGGTCAGCGCCATGCCCTGCTCGATCTGGATGTCGCCGCGCACGAAGTCAAAGGCAAAGCCTTCGCTGAACACGTCGCGGAAATCCAGGGCCAGCCGCCGCGGCAGCGACTGCAGGCTCAGCACGCCCAGCAGCTTGGCCAGTCCCGGGTCGGCCTTGAGAAACTGCCCATTCTCCACATTGACATGGAACTGCCCGTTCAGACTGGGGTAGTCCAGCTGCAGCGGCGAGCCGACCCAGGCGACCTGGCCTTCCATCCGGCCCTTGCCGCGGCGCACCACGTCCTTCATGCCCAGGCGCGTGAGCAGCTCGCCGGAGTCGGCGATGTCGAGCTTGAAGTTCATCACGCTGCGCCGGCGCTCGCGAGCCTGTCGCGGCGCGCCCGACGCGGCGACAGGCGTCGTGAGCGCGGCCCAGTGGCCGGTGGCCGCAAAGCTCGCCTCCGGCAGGATCACGTTGAGCTTGTTGAGCCGCCACTCGCGCGCACCCGGGTCGCGCGCCGCGGCGCCTCGGTTGACGGCCTCGACCTCGACGCGGCCCAGCTTCCTGCCGCGCAACTCGAGGTCATCGACCACGATGTCCAAGGCCGGAATGTTCTGGGGTTGCTCGTCGAGCAGCGACTCCACATCCTGGGCCGCGCTCTGGGCGATATTGAGACGGGCCAGCCGGGCGTAGACGCGGCCCGCGCCGGCGGCCGAGGGCTGGCGGTACTCGAGATAGCCGTTGAGCTCCTGGGCATCGAGGTTGGCGCGCCAGGTCAGGCCCTCGCGCGAGCCGCCGACCACCACGTTGTGGAGCTTGCGCCCCTCCAGGGTCAGCTCCCTGGCTCGCACGGCCATGATGGTGGGAAGGTAGCCCATGGCCGCCGGCGCAATGGCCGCAGCGCCGGCTGCCGCCGCTGGGGCGACGCTGGTACCGGCCGCCTTGGCCAGCACATTCTCCCAGGCATCGAGATCGAGCTGGGCCAGATTGATGTTGGCCGCCACGCCCTCGTCGGGCAGCGGCGCCGACTCACCCGCCGACAAGCCCACGCCGATGGCGCCGCGCAGCACCCGCACCTGCGGCCCGCCGAAGTCGCGCACATAGACGACAGAGGCCACGCGGCCCAACTCCAGCGCCAGCTGGTCCTGCAGCGGGCCCGCCGACGCCAGCGATTCGCGCAGCAGCGCGTTTTCAAAGCGCAACGGCAGCGCGGCCTCAGCGCTCTTGTTCAGCGGCGGCGGCAGGTTCAGCGCCAGTCCCTGCAGGCTGCTGGCGACCATGAGCTCGGGCTGGCCGCGCCGGAACCCCAGGGTGGCAGTGTAGGCGGCGCTGCCCGTGGCGTTGTGCGCCAGTCGCGACAGAAAACCGAGCTCGTGGGCCTGGCGCAAGCCCTCGGCCGTCACCATGCCCTGGGCGCGCAACAGGGTTGCGGCTTCGCCAGCGCCGGGGACGCTGCGCATGCCGCCTTCGAGCCGCAGCTCGCCGCCCAGCATGCTCGCCTGGGCGCCGCTGAGGGCAAAGCCGCTCTCGCTGAAGCCGACCACGCCGCGCGCCCTGGCCAGCAGCGGGGTCTCGGGCGTGATCCGCACATCGTTGCCCGCCAGCGTGACGCTGCCCTGCACCCGGGACTGGGCGATGCTGCTCACCGGCAGGCTCAGGCTCAGGCGCAGATCGGCGCTGCCGCTGGCACTGGCCTGGTCCAGCGCGTGACCGATCAGCCCCGCCATGGGCGAAGTCGCCACCAGCTTGAGCATGTCCGCGAGCGGGCCGCGCGCCTCGGCGCTGACCGCCACCGTGGTGTGGGCCAGATCGGGAATGCGGGCCTCGACGCGGCTGACCTGCAGGCCAGGCGCCCCGCTGAGCCGGGCGCTGGCCTTGTTGACCTGCATGGCGGCGCGCTCGAACACCAGCTCGCCCGACAGCTGCGTGAGTGCCGGCCATTCGAGCGCATCCTTGGGCTGGATGCTGCGCGGCACGAAGGCAAAACTGGCGTTCTGGACCTTGGCCGCGATGCGGAACTCCCCGAGCCGGGGATCGGTGAACGGCATGTCGTGCAAATCGCCCTTGACGCGAAACCGCACGTCGCTGGCCCGGCCCTGCGTCACCGCCTCGCGCACATAGTCGCGCACCTCGGCTGCGATCGACAGGGGCAGGTAGCGGTGCACGCGCGTGCCGTCGGCCCGGCTCAGACTGCCCTGCAGGTCCAGCACCCCCGGAAAGCGCGAGCGGCTGGACGAGCGGGCCGGGTCGCTGGTCTTCCAGCTGGCCTGCAGCTCGCCCTGGGCATCGGCATTGGCCAACTTGGCGTTGGCCACCTGGACCGCGATGCGATCGCCCTCGATCTGCCACTGGGCCTCGGCCGACAGGCGGTCCAGAACCAGCTGCGGCTCGGCAAACACGCCCGGCAAGTCCAGCGCCCCCTGCTCGATCGCCAGCTTCGCCTTGCCGCCGGCCTGGGTCAACTCGAAATCGATGGCCGCACCCCGCACGCCGGGGATTCCCACGGGTCCGCTCCCCGCCGACGCGGCCTGCGGCGCCGCGGCAGGCTGGCCCGCAATCGCCAGCTGCACCACCCGCCCACGGGCCTCATACTGGGTCGGGGCCTGCAGCGGCCCCTGCCAGCGCGCATGGACCGTCTCGACCAGGCCCCTGGCGTCATAGGCTGCCAGCGCCGCATGGGTGGCGGTCTGCAGTGGCAGTCGCTGCGCCACCTGGGTCAGCGCCGCCAGATCGAGCTGGTCGGCGCGGATCTCACCGCGCGCGGGCGCGCGGCCAGCGCCTTCCAGGTAGCTCAGGAACAGGTTGCCGCCGGGCCAGCGCAGACCTTCAGCGGTCTGGAACTGCAGGCCTTGCGTGGACAGCTCGAAGCCCCCGGCCAGGCGCCGGCCACCCAAGCGCCCCACCACCGATTGCAGTGCCAGCGGCTGCAGCTTGGCGCCCAGCGTGGCATTCACCTGGTTCAGCGCCAGATCAGCCAGGCCGCCGCTGAGCTGGCCCCGGCTCACGTCGGCCCAAAACCGCAGCGCCCCGTTGCCGCGGCTGACCTCGAACCCCAGGTCGGCGTGGCGGCGCAGCTGGGACACGTCGACGCGCGCGAAGTCGCCGTAGACCTGGCCTTCCCACTGCTGCCACTGCCCCGCATGGCGGCTGAGCAACGGCTGGCGAAACCGGGCCACCAGGCTGAAGCGCTCACCCCAGGCGGGCGGCGGCGTGGCGTCCAGCCGCAGCTCGTGGCGGCGCGCGCGGTTGCGCATGACGAAGTCGACCTGGCTCAGGGCCAGCGGCGCGGCCGCGCGCTGCTCGTCGCTCCAGCGCAGCGTGCCGTTGCGGATCACGAACTCGGTCTGCGAGAAAAACCAGTCGGCCGCGCGGCCGTTCTGGCTGTCGCTGCGCGACAGGTCCAGCCCGGCGACATGGATCCTGCCGTCGGCCGAACGCCGGATGTCGAGTTCAGGCTGGTCGAGGTAGAGCTGCTCGAAGCCCAGGCTCATCAGCGAGCGCGGCGACAGCGCGGCCAGCACGCGCGGCAGCCGCAGGGCCTCGCGTCCTTCGCGGTCGTGCAGGCTCACCTCGCGCAACTCGAACGAGGGCATCAGGCCGGCCGAGCGCGCCGTGATCGCGCCGATGCGCACCGGCACGCCGAGCGCCCGGCTCGCCTCGATTTCCACCCTCGGGCGCAGGTCGTCGATTCGCGGCACAATCCAGCCATGAAGAACCCCCCAGGCCAGCAGGAACAGCAGCCATGCGGCCAGCAGCAGGCCCAGCGCCCAGCGCGTCGCGGCCGCCGCGGCCTTCCACAGACGTGAGGGGGAGGGCGCCAGGTCTTTCATGGTGTACTTGATGTGACAAGAATTATGACCGGCAGCGGTCCCATGGGTTCGATGCGAAACAGCGAAGTTTTGTTCAACGAGGAGCTCGGCAGCGCGCCAGATACCGGGCCGGCGCCGCCGCTGTGGTCCGCCCACTCGCGTTTCGTGCAGCGGCTGCGTCGCCGCTATGCGCCCCAGCTGGCTCTGCTGCCCGCCGGCACACCGGTGCGCGCGACCCTGGAGCAGGCCCTGCAAGCCCTGCAGCAACAGGCCGGCGACCTGGGCGCGGCCCTGCGCATGCTGCGCCAGCTCGTGATGGAGCGCCTGATCGAGCTCGACTGCGATGGCCAGGCGCCGCTGCAGCTCGTGACCCGCGCCGTGACCGAGCTGGCCGAGCTGGCGCTCGATGTGGCCTGCCGCCAGGCACAGCACGAGCTCGACGAGCGCCACGGTGCGCCGCTGGCAAGCGACGGCCAGCGCGCCCAGCTGTGGGTCATCGGCATGGGCAAGTTCGGCGCGCGCGAGCTCAATGTATCGAGCGACATCGACCTGATCTACGTCTACGACCAGGACGGCGAGACCGCCGGCACGGCCGACGGCCGGGGCCGCATTTCCAACCGCGAGTACTTCGCCAAGGCCGTCAAGCTGATCTACAGCCTGCTCGGCGACACGACAGAGCATGGTTTCGTGTTCCGGGTCGACTTGGCGCTGCGCCCCAACGGCAATTCCGGCCCCTCGGCGCTGTCGCTGGCAGCGCTGGAAGAATACTTCCTGGTCCAGGGCCGCGAATGGGAGCGCTTTGCCTGGCTCAAGAGCCGGGTCGTTGCACCCGCCAGCTGCGTCGCCGACGGTTCGGCCCAGGCTTTGCGCGGCGTGGTCCTGCCCTTTGTATTCCGGCGCTATCTCGACTACAACGTCTTCGATTCGCTGCGCGTGCTGCACCGCCAGATCCGCGACCACGCGGCCAAGCGCAGCGCCGGCCGGCCCGAGCGGGCCAACGATGTGAAGCTCTCGCGCGGCGGCATCCGCGAGATCGAATTCACCGTGCAGCTGCTGCAGGTGGTGCGCGGCGGCCAGTTCCCCGAGCTGCGCACGCGGCCCACGCTGGACGCCTTGCAGCGCGTGGCGCGCGCCGGCCTGATGCCCCAGGCCACGGCCGATGCGCTGTCGCGCGCCTACGAATTCCTGCGGCGCGTGGAACACCGCATCCAGTACCTGGACGATCAGCAAACCCATGTGCTGCCGACCCAGGATGAGGACCTCGCCTGGATCGCCCACACCATGGGCTATGCAGGCTGCTGCCCGTTCTTGAGTGAGCTCGACGCCCATCGCGAACTGGTGGCGCAGGAGTTCGACAAGCTGCTCGGGGGCGCTTCGGCCAAGGAATGCAAGGGCTGCAACGGCGGCCCCAATGGAGCCAAGCCGGCCGCGCCCGACCTCGACGCCCTGCTCGCGCAGCTGCCCGAGCGCTTTCGCGAGCGCCTGCTGCTGTGGCGCGAGCACCCGCGGGTGCAGGCCTTGCGCGACGAGACGCGCGCGCGGCTGCTGCGGCTGGTGCAGCGTACGGCCCAGTGGCTCAAAGAAGGCCGGGTCAACGAAGACGCGGCCGTGCGCCTGGCCGACTGGATCGAGCCGCTGCTGCGCCGCGAGAGCTACCTGGCCTTGCTGCTGGAGCGCCCCAATGTGCACGAGCGGCTGCTGCGCCTGCTGGGCGCGGCCAAATGGCCGGCCCGCTACCTGCTGCAGCACCCCGGCGTGATCGACGAACTGGCCAGCGAAGCCCTGCTGTCCGAGCGCTTCGCCGCCGCCGACTTCGAACGCGAGCTCGCGCACCGCCTGCAGGCGCTGGAGTCCACCGGCGAGGACGACGACGAGGCCCTGCTCAACCTGCTGCGCCGGGCCCACCACGCCGAGGTGTTTCGCACCCTGGCGCGCGACGTCGAAGGCCAGCTCACGGTCGAGCAGGTCGCCGACGAGCTCAGCGCGCTGGCCGACGCCGTGCTGCGCGTGACGGCGCGCTGGTGCTGGGCCCGCCTCAAGAACAGGCACCGTGACACCCCGCAGTTCGCCATCATCGGCTACGGCAAACTCGGCGGCAAGGAGCTGAGCTACGGCAGCGACCTGGACATCGTGTTCGTCTACGAGGACGAGGACGAGCGCGCGCCCGAGGCCTACGCGGCCTTTGTGCGCAAGCTCATCAACTGGCTGACCGTCAAGACCGGCGAAGGCGACCTGTTCGAGATCGACACGGCCCTGCGGCCCAACGGGAGTTCGGGCCTGCTGATCACCAGCTTCGAGGCCTATGCCAATTACCAGCAGCAGCGCGGCAGCAACACGGCCTGGACCTGGGAACACCAGGCCATGACGCGCGCCCGCTTTGTGCTCGGCGACGCCTCGCTGGCCCAGCGCTTCGATGCCGTGCGCGAGGCGGTCATCACGGCGCCGCGCGACGCTGCCGCGCTGCGCAGCGAGATCGTGGCCATGCGCGAGAAGGTCAGCGCCGCCCACCCGGTCAAGGACGGGCGCTTTGACGTCAAGCACAGCGCTGGCGGCATGGTCGACGCCGAGTTCGCCGTGCAGTTCCTGGTGCTCTCGCAGTCGCGCCGGCATCCCGAACTGAGGGCCAACGTGGGCAATATCGCGCTGCTGCGGCGAGCCGAAGCGGCCGGGTTGCTGGCCCCGGGCATCGGGGAAGCCGCGGCTAACGCCTACCGCGAACTGCGCCGCACGCAGCACCAGGCCCGCCTCAATGAAGAACCGACCCAGGTGGACCCGCCCAGCCGCCAGCTCGAACGCAAGGCCGTGCTGGCCCTGTGGCGGGCCGTGTTCGGCGTCAGCTAGCCGGTTTCTGGCAGCAGGCTGCGCCGGCAAAACCGGCCGGGCAGTGGTAGGCTAGCGGGCTGCGCTCAGCCGCCAGGCCGCACAACGGCCTCCAGCCAGGCATCTAACCGTCCCCGACTCAGGGAAAGACCAGAAGATGAGAATACTGCGATGCACCGCCAGACTGACGGCCCTGCTGGGCCTGCCCTGCTGGCTTGCAGCCTGCGCCACCCAGGCGCCACCGGCTGCCATTTCCGCGACGCTGCCGCCCCACTGGCAAGCCCCCTTGCCCAGCGCCCCCACCGGCTTGCTTGCGCTGTACCGCGCCGCCGGCTGGGGGCCGGCCCCCTCGGGCTCCGGCGGAAATCCCGGCACTGTCACCCAGGCCCCTTGATTTGTCTTTCTGAGCACAGCGAAGAATCTGGGGCGCCTGCACCACGATCTTCCCGGCATTCAGGCTGGCCCGCGATCTGAGGAAACCGACATGAACAACAACTTCCAACTCAAACCCGTCGCTCTCGTTTTGATAGCAGCTTTCGCCTTGACCATAGGGGCCATCGGCCTATTGGCCTCACCATCGAGGGCGGCGGCCGAGAGCAAGCCGGCCTCGCCCAAACCCGCGCTCACGGTCACGACGGCGCAACCCCAGCAGATCCGCCTGCCGGTCAAGCTGGCGGCCAACGGCAACATCATGGCCTGGCAGGAAGCCAGCGTGGGCGCCGAGGCCAACGGCCTGCGCCTGACCGAGGTGCGTGTCAATGTAGGCGACCAGGTGCGCGCCGGCCAGGTGCTGGCCACGTTCGCCCCTGAGACCGTGCAGGCCGACCTGGCGCAGGCCGGGGCCAGCC
>JBOHHM010000286.1:0-3083 GCA_050725495.1 Burkholderiaceae bacterium
GGAGATTGCCAATGCTGCAACGAAAGAAGCTGAATCTGCGCGGGCCGATGCTCGCGACGCTGATGCTGCTGCTGAGCGGCTGCGCGTGCGAGTTGCCCAGCTCATCGCGGCCGCCCGTGTCGCCGGCAATACCGCCGCTCCCGGCACAAGCTCGGCAGCCGGCGATCCCCTCGATGTGCTTGCCAACATGTTCAGCCGGCTTGACCGCCGAGCGGGAGAACTTGCTGGGTACGCTGACGCAGCCCGTATCGCCGGCCAAGCCTGCGAGCGGTCCTACGACGCCCTGACGGGTGGGATGAAGCCGGAGAGGTGACCATGAGCCGATACCTCTGGAACCTGCTCATCGCGCTGGACCAGTTCGCCAACACTGTCATGGGTGGCAGTCCGGATGAAACGATCTCGAGTCGGGCCGGCAAGGCCATGCAGAAGGGCAAGGCTTGGGGCTGTATCCTCTGCCGGTTCCTGAACTGGTTTGAGCGAGATCACTGCGCGAAGGCTGTCGAACCAGACGAAGGCGGGGACGCGGCTGTTGCCGATTGAGGTCGCTCTCGGTCAAACGATGGATTGTGGCATGCCAAGGCGCCGGATATGATTAGCGCACTTCCGGCTTGATCGGCGCAGGATGATGAAAATATCCCTGTTTGCGGATACCAGTGTGGATTGCCGTCGGCGATTCTACGTCGGTCTTTCTGTCGTACTTCTCGCGGCCTGCCTTATCGTGGCCTTCCGGGCCCCGATCGCGTTCCCGCTGGACGATGCATATATCACGATTCACAACGCCATCGTCCTGCTGTCTGGTGCCGATCCCAACTATGAGGGCGTGCCAGCCCTAATTGGGGCAACCAGCTCAGTTCATCTGCTGCTCGTCGCTGTGATGGCGCAGATAACCTCCCCGCTGCTCGGTAGCTTCATAGTGACGGGGTTCGGAATCCTTGCCTATGGTCTAGGCCTTGCGCGTCTCACATTTCAGCTTGGCGGCTCGGCACTTTTGGCTGCCATCATCGCGGCGCTCGGACTGCTGATGGGCTACACCTCCTACCAGCTGTTCAATGGGCTCGAAACGGGCCTCGCGATGGCGGCGATCACGTGGGTGCTCGTGCTTGCGGCGATGCCGACGACGTCCAGACTTCTGGCCTTGCTTTGCGGCGTGTTGCCCTTCATTCGGCCAGAGCTTATCGTCCTTTCTGGCGTCCTGATGTTGCGGCAAGGCTGGGGGCAGGTCAAAGCGGGGCGCATCGCGGAGGTGGTGCTTGACTGCTTCATTTGTTTCCTTGGCGCGGCCCCTTGGCTAGTTTGGCAATGGGTAGACACGGGGTCGATTGTTCCATTGACGGCGTCGGCCAAACGGGTCTTCTTTGCCGAGGAAGGATTGCCGTGGCAACGAAGGCTAGGAATGATCGCCGCTGCGCTGGCGCAGTCCGGGCTGTTTCCTCTTGCGCTAGCAATACCGTTCCTGCGCCGTGTCCCGCTGGGATGGGGCATTCTGACGTTCGCGGTATCGACCATTTTCGTGCTATTCGTGGTTTTCCCTGGGGGAGCAGCTCATAACCATTCGCGCTACCTCTTTATCCTGTCGCCGCCGCTGCTCTGCGGGCTCATTGGTCTCGTCAGAACTGAGCGGCTTGGTGTCCCTCTCTTGGTGGTGGCATTTGGTTCAATGCTCCTTTCAGGACCGCTGGCCTGGGCTGATTACAACGCCGACGTTCGCCAGACGAAGACGGAGCTGGCAGGGGTTGCACAATGGGCGCGCGAAACACTGCCGGCAGATGCGCGGATACTCGTCCACGATGCTGGCTATTTTGCGTATGCCACTTCGTTTCGGCTGATAGACGTTGTAGGGCTAAAGACGCCGGCGAGCATTGAATTTCACCGCGCTCATGGCCCTGCAGGGTCTGTCGCGGATCGCAGTCCGGCAATCAACCTGATCGCAAACCATTTCTGCCCGCACTATGCAATTGTGCTGCACGAGCCGCACCGATTTTGGCGCCAGATAGAAGCTGATCTGCAGGCCGGCGGCTGGGGGTTGCGTCAGTTGCGTGCGCCAGCGGGCGAGGTCGGGTATTTCGTCTACGAATTGACCGCGCCTGGCTCCCGGTGAAACCGACCTGCCAGAACGGCGCCGGGCCGCTTGATCTTGAGCCAGTATGGCGACCGGCCGGCCAAGTACTGGCTTCCTGCGCGCTTGGCCACAATCCCCTCCAAGTGCAAATCCAGCGCGCACTGGTAGAGCCAAGCCCCATCCTCCTCGCTCTGGACGAGCAG
Organism: Burkholderiaceae bacterium; assembly: GCA_050725495.1. Classification (GTDB taxonomy): domain Bacteria; phylum Pseudomonadota; class Gammaproteobacteria; order Burkholderiales; family Burkholderiaceae_C; genus JBOHHM01. The sequence goes on from JBOHHM010000286.1 coordinate 2,263, forward strand.
GATGCCATCCGGTTTTCCGGCCAGTAGCTGAGCCAGGCGCCGCTTGCGCGCTTCGATTGGATCGCCCCGAATGTCCCTTCCGCGATAGACCAGCAGGTCGAAAGCACAGTAGACCACGGGGTCTGCACCAGGATACCAACGGCGGCGCAGTGCGCGGGCGTGAAGGCGGTTAAAGTCTGACCGTCCGATGTCGTCCAGAACACACACTTCGCCGTCGAGGATGTGCGCGCCGGCCGGCAGCGTGGCCAGGGCCGTGGTCAGTTCTGGGAACCAGGTCGTCGCATCGGATCCGTTCCGCGTCTTGAGTGCCCGCGGGGCGGTGCCGGCCAATACGCGGTACCCATCGTATTTGACCTCATAGTGCCAGTGGCCGGCTATCGGCAGGCGCTTGCGGTCCACCATCAGCATGGGCTCGACGTCCTGCAGAGAGAGGGGGGTGGAGATGCTGCTACCCATTGTCGGATCCCTCCTTCTGCCGTCGAGTGTATTCGCTGACTCGCGGCGGCCCAAAGAACTCCCGCTCCCAAGCCTCGCGCTCCGCCACACACGGCTCGCCGGCCAGCTCGCGTCGGAAGGTTTCGAGAATCAGCTGAGTGGAGTTGGCGCAACCCCCGGACATCGCGTGCTGGAGCTGGTTGGCGCGCAGCAACAAGAGGCGCAGCCGGTGGATCTCCCACAACAGTTCGCGCACCTCCGGGCAAGGGTTTCGCTCATAGATGGCACGCAGTTGGGCTGCCGTGTGCCTGGGATATTGGTGACGGCCGTCGGAGCCGATGGGGAAGTTGGGCATACCACTACTGTATGGATATACAGGCTGTATG
>JBOHHM010000287.1:0-14903 GCA_050725495.1 Burkholderiaceae bacterium
TCCTTGATCTGCATGTTGAGGCGGGCGCTGACCTTGAAGCCGCCTTCGGCCAGCGTGATTGCGGGTTCGAACAGCTTGGCCCAGGGCAGCTAGCCGTACTGTTTGTGCACCATCTCGAGCATGCGCACCACGCCCGGCACACCGACTGAACGGCCGCCGACCACGCCATCGTAGAACGGCATGGGCTTGCCGTCGGCGCCGATAAAGAGCTTTTCGTCGGCGGCCGCGGGCGCCGTTTCGCGCCCATCGAAAGCCTCGGCGTCCTTGCCGTTGTAGTGCAACAGGAAGGCACCGCCGCCGATACCGCTGGACTGCGGCTCAACCAGCGAGAGCACCATCTGGGCTGCAATGGCAGCATCGATGGCCGAGCCGCCCGCCTTGAGAACCTGGTAGCCCGCGTCTGCCGCCAGGGGGTTGGCCGCAGCGATTGCAAATTTGCTGGTGGCCCAGCCGGGTTTCGGGGTGTAGCCCGAGGAGCCCTCCGGCTGAGCCGGAACGGTGTAGCTGAAGTGGCTCGAAGGACTGGCGCATGCTGCCAGCAGGGCGGCCAGCGCGACTGGGGCGACGAAGGTCAACAGGCGTTTCATGCATTCCCCTCAAGGGTCTTTGATGAGCCACCATGTTACGCCTGCTGCGCGGTCCGGTCAGCCACCGAGACCAACCGGCGGGCATGCCTGTTTTTTTTGTAGAGATTTTGGCCCGCAGCCCGTGGAGTATGGGCGCAGGCAGCTATCAAAAATAGAGCATTTTTGATCAACGCGGCGCCAGGCGAATGGCCCCGTCGAGGCGAATCACTTCGCCAGTGAGCATGTCGTTTTCGATGATGTGCCTGGCCAGGCGGGCGTAGTCCTGCGGCGTTCCCAGGCGCGAAGGGAAGGGCACACCGGCAGCCAGCGAGTCCTGCACTTCCTGGGGCATGCCGAACAGCATGGGCGTGCCGAAGATGCCGGGGGCAATCGTCATGTTGCGAATGCCGTTGCGCGAGAGGTCGCGCGCGATCGGCAGCGTCATGCCGACCACGCCGCCCTTGGAGGCGGCATAGGCGGCCTGGCCGATCTGGCCATCGTAGGCGGCGACGGAAGCGGTGGAAATCAGCACGCCGCGCTCGCCGGTGGCTTCGGGTTCGTTCTTGCACATGGCATCAGCTGCGAGCCGGATCATGTTGAAGCTGCCGACCAGGTTGACCATGATGGTCTTGGTGTAGACCGCCAGCGAATGCGCGCCGCCCTTGCCCACGGTCTTCTCGGCTGGGGCGATGCCGGCGCAGTTGACCAGGCCCATGAGCTTGCCCAGCGACAGCGCCTTCGCGACCACGGCCTGACCATCGGCCTCGTTGCTGACATCGCATTTGACGAAGGCGCCGCCGATCTCCTTGGCGACGGCCTCACCTTTTTCCACCTGCATGTCGGCAATCACCACGGCGGCTCCGTTGGCCGCCAGCATGCGTGCCGTGCCCTCGCCCAGGCCCGAAGCGCCGCCGGTGACGATGAATACCTTGCCTTGAATCTGCATCTCGATCTCCTTTGGTTTGACGTTTACGTAAACGTCAATTATCGATGATAAAAATGCCCGCTCAAGGCGGGCTTGATGACGGCGCTTCGCATGAATGACGGCGCTGCGCGCCTATGAAGCGTACGTCATCTCGTCATGGAGCGGCGCAGCCGCGAGGTCATTCCATCATTTGAACCCCACGCGGTCCAGCATCTGCTGCACCTTGGTCTGGTTCGCGCCGACCGAGCTGATCGGAATGGTTTCGCTCTTGAACGAGCCGCCGCTGATCGCCTGCAGGGCCGGGTTGGCGACCTGCACGCCCTTGGCCACGGGCCACTCGTTGTTGCCGTTGGCAAAGTAGTTCTGAGCTTCGGGGCTGGCCAGGTATTCGAGGAACTTCACGGCGTTGGCCGGGTTCTTGGCGTTCTTCGCGACGGCGCCGCCGGCGATGTTCAGGTGCGTGCCCCAGGAAGCCTGGTTGGGAAACACCACGCCGACCTTGTCCATCAGGGCCTTGTCGTCGGGGTTGCTGGAGCGCAGCAGGCGTGCGATGTAGTAGGTGTTGGACACGGCGATCGCGCATTCGCCTGAGCCCGCGGCCTTGATCTGGTCGGTGTCGCCGCCTTTGGGGTCGCGCGCCAGGTTGGCCACCATGCCCTTGAGCCAGGCCTCGGCCTTCTGTTCGCCCAGATGCTCGGTCACGGCGCCGAACAGCGAGAGGTTGTAGGGGTGCGACCCGGAGCGGATGCACAGCTTGCCCTTGTTCTTGGGGTCACCGAGCTTTTCATAGGTGTCCACATCTTCCTTCTTGACCTTGAGCTTGTCGTAGACCACGACGCGGGCGCGGGTCGAGAAGCCGAACCAGGGCGTGCCGCCATCGGCCGCAGGCTTGGCGCGGTATTGCGCGGGAATCGCGTCTTCCAGAACCTTGGATTTGATGGGCTGGAACAGGCCGTCGACCTCGCCCTTGTACAGTCGCGCAGCGTCTACCAGCAAAATCACGTCGGCCGGCGAGGCTGTGCCCTCGGCCTTCAGACGCGCGAGAATACCGGCATCGTCGGCATCGACGCGGTTGATCTTGATGCCCGTGGCCTTGGTGAAGTTGGTGTACAGCGCTTCGTCGGTCGAGTAGTGGCGGGCCGAGTACAGGTTCAGCACCTGCTCCTGGGCCGATGCGGCGCCAGCGGCCAGCAGCAGGGCAGAAGCGACATAGGCAACTTTTTTCAGCATGACAATTCTTCCTTGGATGGGTACAAAGCTCGCAATGATAAAGCAAACACGAATCATTCTTAATAAATTACATAAAAAGCTGTCGGGTTGGGGTGCGCTGGCCGTGCTGGCGGGGGTTGCGACCCTGGCCGGCTGCGCGTCCGCCCCGGTGGAGGCCCCGCGCGTCGAGCTGGCTGTGCCGGTGGGGCCAGCCGTCAAGCGTCCACCGCGCATCGGCTTGGCGCTGGGCGGCGGCGCGGCCCGCGGCTTTGCCCATGTGGGGGTCATCCAGGTGCTGGAAGAAGCCGGCATCCGGCCCGACTTGGTGGTTGGCACCTCGGCCGGCAGTCTGGTGGCGTCGATCTACGCCAGCGGCAAAACCGGCGCCCAACTGCAGCAGGTGGCAGAAACCATGGAAGAGGCCGCAATCACCGACTGGACGCTGCCGATCTTCAGCCGCGGCGTGCTGCGCGGCGATGCCTTGGCGCGCTATGTGAACCAGCAGGTCGCAGGCAAGCTGATTGAAAACATGCCGCTGCCCCTGGGCATCGTGGCCACTGATCTCAACAGCGGGCAGGGCGTGCTGTTCCAGCGCGGCGACACCGGCACGGCCGTGCGTGCCTCGAGCGCCGTGCCCTCGGTCTTTCAGCCGGTCAAGATAGGCGGGCGCGAGTATGTGGACGGCGGACTGGTATCGCCCGTGCCGGTGCACTATGCGCGCCAGATGGGCGCCGAGCTGGTGATCGCGGTCGACATTTCCAGCGCCCCGGAGGGCAACCCCGCAGGCGACTCGCTGCAGATCCTGCTGCAGACCTTTGCCATCATGGGCAAGAGCATCAACCATTTCGAGCTGCGCGATGCGGACCTGGTGGTGCGCCCGTCCCTGGTCGGCGTCAAGAGCGCCGACTTTGCCGCCAAACGCCGTGCTATCGAGGCCGGCCGGCTGGCAATGCAGCAGCTGGTGCCCCAGCTGAAAACGACGATTGAGGTCAAAGCCCGGTAAACGGCCTGCTTTGTCGGTCAAAGGCGTAAAAAAAGGCCTCGTCTTGCGACGAGGCCTTGAACGAATCCCTGAACCCTGAGGTTTCGAAAGGACCCGAGGAGACAACTGGCAGGAACCGCAGTTCCAATGTGTTCAGTATCGGGTTGACTCTGTCTTAAATGTAGAGTTTCCTCCCAATTTCAAGCCCTGGAAATCAACGCTTTTTGGCGGTGGCGGTCTTGGTGGCATTCACAGCGCTGGCGGCAACCGTGTTGAAGTTGGCTTCGGCGACATCGCTGGCCTGCTTCACAGCCTTCTGCACGGACTCGAAAGCGTTGCTGGCGGCGGTGACAGCGCTCTTCAGCACAGCCACGGCGGTTTCAGAACCGGCCGGCGCGTTCTTGGCGGCGCTGTCCACCAGGCTGACGAAAGTCTTCTGGACTTCAGCGGCCTCGGTTTCGAAAGCCTTGCCGAACTCGGCACCCGTGCCCGAAGCGATGTCATAGAGGTGACGGCTGTAGGCGGCGGTCTTCTCAGCCAGGGGCTGGAACAGGCCGGCTTGCAGGGCCAGCAGTTCCTGGGCGTCCTTGACGCTCAACAGGGCTTGCGTGTGGCTGGCAGCTTCGGACAGGGCGGCCTTGGAAGCGGTCACGTTCAGTTCGACCAGTTTCTCAACGCCTTCAAAGGCCTTATTGGTCAGACCAAACAGGGTTTCGAAATTGGCTTTCTGGGCGGCCAGGATTTGTTCAGCAGTCAGCATTGCTCGTTCTCCAATCAAAATGGTGGTGGATCAAAATCTGCTCTGCTGGCCCTCGCCTGTTTTTTGTTGCAGTGCAGCATGACCCGAAGTATAGGGATTTAAAAACCGTTTGCAAGAGGTTTTTGCTGCGGTGCAACAAATTTAGAGACGAATTTCTAGATGCCGGGGTTTTCATCGTCCCGACACAATCGAGCCATGCAGGCTTATTACTCCGATCATTTCGTCTTGCCGCTGCCCCAGGGCCACCGCTTTCCGATGGCCAAGTACCGGCTGTTGCGCGACCGGGTGGCGGTCGAGTTGCCGCAGGTGCGCATGAGCGAGGCGCCGCGCGCCAGCGATGGCGAACTGGCGCTGGCCCATAGCCCGGCCTACATCGGGGCCATCGCGGACGGCACAGTCAGTGCCCAGCTCATGCGCGAGATTGGTTTTCCCTGGAGCGCTGCCATGGTTGAGCGTTCGCGTCGCTCGGTCGGGGCCACCGTGGCCGCCGCGCGCGCAGCCCTGGGCCTGGGCCAGGCGAGGGCATGCGCCGGGGTCGCCGCCAACATGGCAGGCGGCACGCACCATGCGCATGCCGACCGCGGGGGCGGCTTCTGCGTGTTCAACGACAGTGCGGTTGCCGCCCGGCTGGTCCAGGCCGAATGGCTCAGAGGCCATCGTCTGCCCTTGAAGGTGGCGGTCATCGATCTCGACGTGCACCAGGGCAATGGCACGGCCAGCATATTTCGCAACGACAGCAGCGTCTTCACCTTGTCGCTGCACGGGGCTCGAAATTTCCCGTTTCGAAAGGAAGCGAGCGACCTTGACGTCGACCTGCCCGATGGCTGCGGCGATGACGACTACCTGCAGGCGCTGCAGGGGGCGCTGGACGAGCTCGATCGCCGCTTTGCGCCGGGCCTGGTGATCTACCTGGCCGGGGCCGACCCGTTCGAAGGCGACCGCCTGGGGCGGCTCAGGCTCAGCTACGACGGCCTGGAGGCCCGCGACCGCCGCGTGTTCGACTGGGCCTGGCATAGGCGCATTCCGCTGGCCCTTGCCATGGCCGGGGGCTACGGCGTGAGGATCGAGGAAACCGTAGAGGTACAGATGGCTACCTACCGGGTCGCCGTGGACTACTGGCAGCGCTGGCAAAATCTGGGCCGATGAGCCAACACCAGCCTGTCAGACCACAACCCGAGCCCCGCAACGCCTACAAAGCGTTCCGCAACATCAGCACGCGCTGGATGGACAACGACGCCTATGGGCATGTGAACAACGTCGTTTACTACAGCTGGTTCGACACCGCCGTCAACGCCCATCTGATCGAGCAGGGCGCCCTGGACATCCACCACGGCGACACCATTGGCCTGGTGATCGAAACCCAGTGCAACTATTTTGCGTCACTGGCATTTCCGCAGACCATCGAGGCCGGCATTCGGGTGGCCAACATCGGCTCATCCAGCGTGCGCTACGAAGTGGGCCTGTTTGCGCAGGGCGAGCCTTTGACGGCGGCCAAGGGCCATTTTGTCCATGTCTACGTCGACAGGCAAAGCCGCCGTCCGGTGCCCTTGCCCGACAAGCTCAAGTCTGTTCTGGAGGTCCTCGCATGAGTCACGCCCTGGTCGATGACGCGATACTGAGCCGCAGGTCTGTACGCGCCTTCACGCCGCAGGCCGTGCCGCGCGACACCATTGCCGACATCCTGCGGGTCGCAAGTCGTTCACCTTCGGGCACCAACACCCAGCCCTGGAAGGTCTATGTACTCCAGGGGGCCAGCCGCGACGCCCTGGTGAAAGAAGTCTGCGCCGCCCACGAGGCCATCCATGCCAACCCAGCGCTGGCGGCGCACTACCGCGAGGAATACGACTACTACCCCGAAAAATGGGTCAGCCCCTATATCGACCGTCGGCGCGAGAACGGCTGGGGCCTGTACGGCTTGCTGGGTATTGGTAGGGCCGACAAGGACCAGATGCACGCACAGCACCAGCGCAACTTCAGGTTTTTTGATGCGCCCGTGGGGCTGATGTTCACGATCGACCGCATCATGGGCCGTGGCTCGCTGGTCGACTACGGCATGTTTTTGCAGAACATCATGGTGGCGGCGCGCGCGCGTGGGCTGCACACCTGCCCGCAGGCCGCCTGGAACGGCTTTGCCAGGATCGTCCTGCCGCACATCGGTGCCGGCCCTGACGAGATGCTGGTCTGCGGCATGGCCTTGGGCCATGCGGATAAGGCCCACAGGATCAACACCTTTGAAACCCCGCGTGTGCCCGTAGAGAATTTCACCACCTGGCTCGAATGAGCTTCGCCGAGCGCTGCGCGGCAAGGGATTGAACACGGGCCAGTCCATGCGGATGACCGGGCAACTTGCCGCTACAGTTGCACCATGATCATCACCAGCCTGCTCGACACCGACCTGTACAAGTTCACGATGATGCAGGTGGTGCTGCACCAGTTTCCCGGCGCACAGGTCGAGTACAAGTTCAAGTGCCGCAACCCCGGCATCAGTCTGGCACCCTATCTGAACGAGATTCGCGACGAAATCCGCGCGCTGTGCAGCCTGCGTTTTCAGGATGCGGAGCTGGCCTACCTGCGGTCGCTACGCTTCGTCAAGAGCGATTTCGTCGACTTCCTCGGGCTGTTCCGGCTCAACGAGAAATACATCACGCTCACAGCCCTGCCTTCGGGCGAAATCGACATCCGCATCAAGGGGCCCTGGCTGCACGCCATCTTGTTTGAAATTCCGGTGCTGGCCATTGTCAACGAGGTGTACTTCCGGAATACGCAGAAGGTGCCCGACTTCCTGGCAGGCCGCCAGCGGCTGGACACCAAGATCGCCCAGTTGCAGGCCGAGGGATTGCGCGAACTCAAGATTGCGGACTACGGCACGCGCCGCCGTTTCAGCAAGGCCTGGCACGAGGAAGTGCTGCGGGTGCTGGTGGCGCGGCTGGGCGCGGGCAGCGCCGGACAGTTCGCGGGCACCAGCAATGTGCTGTACGCCATGAAGCTGGGCCTGACGCCGCTGGGCACCATGGCGCACGAGTATCTGCAGGCCTGCCAGGCGCTGGGCCCGCGCCTGCGTGACAGCCAGGTGTTCGGCTTCGAGTCCTGGGCCAGGGAATACCGCGGCGACCTGGGCATCGCGCTGAGCGACGTGTACGGCATGGACGCCTTTCTGCGCGATTTCGACATGTATTTCTGCAAGCTGTTCGATGGTGCGCGCCACGACAGCGGCGACCCGTTTGCCTGGGGCGAGCGGCTGATCGCGCACTACAAGAACAACCGCGTCGATCCGCGCACCAAGACCCTGATCTTCAGCGACAGCCTGACCGTGCCGCGGACCATCGAGCTGTACCAGCAGTTCAGGGGCCGCTGCCAGTTGGCATTCGGCATCGGCACGAACCTGACCAATGACCTGGGCGACCCGCCAGCCCATGTGCCGCTGCAAATCGTCATCAAGATGGTGCGCTGCCATGGCCAGCCGGTAGCCAAGCTGTCGGACACGCCAGCCAAGAACATGTGCGACGACGTGAACTACCTGGCCTATCTGCGCCAGGTGTTCGAAATCACGCCCAGCGCGTGACGCCGGATGCGGCGCTGCCCGCATAATTCCGGATTGTGTTGGTCAATTGCACCTTATGATAAGAATGGAGACATCCCAAGAATGAAAACCTCGCGGTCGATGGCAGCCTGGGCGTTGCTGCTGTTGTGGCCGGGCCTGGCGCTGGCCGCAGATTTCGATGGCAGCCGGCTGTCGGCCCTGTGGGGTGCCCCTTTTGCCGGCATCCTGTTGTCGATTGCGCTGCTGCCCTTGCTGGCGCCCTCGTTCTGGCACCACCACTTTGGAAAGGTCTCGGCAGCCTGGTCGCTCGCCTTCCTGCTGCCGTTTGCCCTGGTCTACGGCGCCGGTGCGGCTTCCACCAGCTTTGTCCACGCCCTGGTGGCCGAGTACATACCGTTCATCATCCTGCTGACGGCACTGTTCACCGTGGCGGGCGGCATCTATATCCGGGGCAACCTGCATGGCAGTCCCGGGCTGAACGCCACGATCCTGGCCATTGGTGCTGCGCTGGCGAGTTTCATGGGCACGACGGGCGCCTCGATGCTGATGATCCGGCCCTTGATTCGCGCCAACGACAACCGGGTGCACAAGGCCCATGTGATCGTGTTCTTCATCTTCATCGTGTCCAATGCCGGGGGCTCGCTGACGCCGCTGGGCGATCCGCCGCTGTTCCTGGGCTTTCTCAAGGGCGTGGACTTTTTCTGGACGGCCAGCCATCTCTTTTCCCAAACCCTGTTTCTGGTGGGCGCGCTGCTGGCGCTGTTTCTTGCGATCGACAGCTGGTACTACCGCCGGGAGGGGGTGTTGCCGGTGGACCCGACGCCTGACACGCACCGCCTCGGCTTCGACGGCGCGGCCAACTTCTGGTTGCTGGGCGCGGTCGCGGCGCTGGTACTGATGAGCGGTTTGTGGAAGTCTTCCGTGGTCTTCAACCTGTGGGGCACGGAAGTCGGTTTGCCGGGCCTGGTGCGGGATGCGGGCCTGATCGTGGTCACGCTGGCCTCGCTGAAGATCACACCTGACAAGGTTCACGCCGACAACCAGTTCTCCTGGGGCCCCATGCTGGAAGTCGCCAAGCTGTTCGCCGGCATTTTCCTGACCATCATCCCGGTGATCGCCATGCTGCGCGCCGGCGCGGCCGGCCCGTTCGGCACCATTGTCGCGGCCGTCACGCGGCCCGACGGCCAACCCGATCCGGCGATGTACTTCTGGGCCACAGGCGCTTTGAGTTCCTTCCTGGACAATGCGCCCACCTATCTGGTGTTCTTCAACACCGCCGGCGGTGACCCGCGCATGCTGATGACGAGCCTGGCGGCGACGCTGGCGGCCGTCTCGGCCGGCTCGGTGTTCATGGGCGCCAACAGCTACATCGGCAATGCGCCGAATATGATGGTCAAAGCCATTGCTGAGGACCGCGGCATCAGGATGCCCAGCTTCTTCGGCTACATGGCGTGGTCGGGCACCGTCCTGATCCCGCTGTTCATCATCATGACCTTCATCTGGTTCCGTTGAGGACATATTCCATGAGCAAGCCCAAAATCCTCGTCGCCCGCGCCGTCTTTCCCGAAGTCATCGCGCGCCTGGAGCAGCACTTCGAGGTCGAGGCCAACCAGGCCGATGAAATCTGGAGCAAAGCGCAGTTGACGGCCAGGCTGCGCGACAAGGTCGGCGTGTTCACCACCGGCAGCGAGCGTATCGACGCCGAGGTGCTGGCCGCCTGCCCGCAGCTCAAAATCTGCGCCAACATGGCGGTTGGCTACAACAACTTTGATGTCGACGCCATGACGGCCGCCGGCGTGCTTGGCACCAACGCCCCCGACGTGCTGACCGAAACCACGGCTGACTTCGGTTTTGCGCTGCTGATGGCCACGGCCCGCCGCCTGACCGAGAGCGAGCATTTCCTGCGCGCGGGCAAGTGGACCAGGTGGAGTTATGACATGTTCTCCGGCTCCGACGTGCATGGCGCCACGCTGGGCATTCTCGGCATGGGCCGCATAGGTCAGGGCGTGGCCAAACGCGGCGCCCATGGTTTTGGCATGAAGGTGATCTACCACAACCGCTCGCGCCTGGCGCCCGAGCTGGAGGCCGAATGCGAGGCCCGCTATGTGAGCAAGGAGGAACTGCTCCAAACCGCCGACCACCTGGTGCTGGTCCTGCCTTACTCGGCGTCTTCGCACCACGCCATCGGCGCGGCCGAACTGGCGATGATGAAGCCCACGGCCACGCTGATCAACATCGCGCGCGGCGGCATTGTGGACGACGCGGCGCTGGCCCAGGCTTTGCGCGACAGACGCATTGCCGCCGCCGGCCTGGACGTGTTCGAGGGCGAGCCCAGCGTCCATCCCGACCTGCTGAGCCTGCCCAACGTCGTGCTGACCCCGCACATCGCCAGCGCCACCGTGCCCACGCGCCTGGCCATGGCCAACCTCGCGGCCGACAACCTGATTGGCTTTCTCACTCAGAACAAGCCCCTGACGCCCCTGAATCCGGCGGTGTTGACGATGGGGAAAGCTGCTCGATGAATCAGCTGGAAGTCTGGCTGACGGTCGCCCTGGCCGTCTTCAACCTGTTGCTGTTGCTGGCGCTGCTGCTGCGCAAAGCACCCGATACGGGGCGCGCCGAATTGCTGGCCGCGATCACCACGACGAATGAGCGGGTGGAGCGCGAACTGCGACGCGAGATCAGCGAATCCTCGCGCGGCGGCCGGCAGGAACTCACACAAAGTTTCGGCACCTTCCAGCAGACCCTGGTGCAGCAAAGCGCCGAGGCCATCCGCACGCAAAACACGCAGATCGATGCTTTTGCCCAGCAGCTCACGCTGCTGCAGAAAACGCTGTCCGACACCCTGACCACCCAGTTGCAGGCCTTGAGCGAGTCGAACGCGCGCCGCATCAGCGAGGTGCGTGCCACGCTCGAGGCTCAGCTGGCCCAGCTGCAGCAGAGCAACGCCGCCAAGCTCGACGACATGCGCCGCACGGTGGATGAAAAATTGCAAACCACGCTGGAGGCGCGGCTGGGCGAGAGCTTCAAGCAGGTGGCGGACCGGCTGGACCAGGTGCACAAGGGCCTAGGCGAAATGCAGACCCTGGCGCAAGGGGTGGGCGACCTCAAGCATTTGCTGAGCAATGTCAAAACCCGGGGCATGTTCGGCGAGGCGCAGCTCGCGGCCTTGCTGGAGCAGGTATTTGCGCCCGACCAGTATGCGGCCCAGGTCATCACGCGACCCGGCGGCAAGAACCCGGTGGACTTTGCGATCAAGCTGCCGGGCAGGTCCGACCGGGGCGAGCCGCTATGGCTGCCGATCGACGCCAAGTTTCCCAACGAAGACTATGAGCGTCTGCTCGATGCCCAGCAGCGGGCCGATGCTGTGGCGGCCGAAGCCGCCGGCAAGGCCTTGGAAGCGCGCGTGCGGCTGGAGGCCAAATCGATCGCCGAGAAGTATGTGGAGCCGCCTTACACCACCGACTTCGCGATCCTGTTTCTGCCCACCGAGGGTCTGTACGCCGAAGTGTTGCGCCGCGCGGGCCTCATGGAGGCGCTGCAGCGCGAGCACCGCATCACGCTGGCCGGGCCGACCACGCTGCTGGCCATGCTGAACTCGCTGCAGATGGGCTTTCGGACACTGGCGCTGGAAAAACGCTCCAGCGAGGTCTGGCAGGTGCTGGGAGCGGTCAAGACCGAGTTCAACAAGTTTGGCGAGGTGCTGGCCAAGGTCAAGGAGCAGACGCAAACCGTGCTCAACACGCTGGACAAGGCCCAGACCCGCAGCAATGTGATGAACCGCGCGCTCAAGAAAGTGGAAGCGCTGCCCGAGCAGCAGGCTGTCGGTCTGTTGCCGGGAATCGATGGTGAAGCGGGGGCCGACGCCCCTTGAACCCGACACTCGCGCGCCTGATTGCCGGCCATATTTGCCTGCAGGGTTGCATGGCGGGCCTTCGCATGGCAGCCCCCTTGCTGGCCCTGCGCCAGGGCTACAGCGCGGCTGCGGTGGGCGTGCTGCTCGCGCTGTTTGCCCTGACCCAGGTGTTTCTGGCGTTGCCGGCGGGCCGTTATGCGGGCCAGCACGGCCTGAAGCGACCGGTGGGCTTCAGTGTGCTGGGGGCCACGCTGGGCGCCGGGCTGGCCGTGGCCTTTCCGGTTTTTCCAGTGCTGTGCTTGAGCGCGTTGATGACCGGCGGGGCTACCGGTGCGGCGTCGATTGCGCTGCAGCGCCATGTGGGCCGCGCGGCCGAGACCCCGACTCAGCTCAAGCAGGTGTTTTCATGGCTGGCCATCGGGCCGGCGGTGTCGAATTTCCTGGGGCCGTTCTGCGCGGGCCTGATGATCGACCATGCGGGCGTCACCGCAGGTGACCTTTTTGGTTTTCGTGCTGCTTTCGCCTTGATGGCCGTGCTGCCGCTGGCGACCTGGTTCTGGGTTCGGCACACCCGGGAACTGCCATCGGTGGCGGCGCCTCAGCATGGTGGCCGCGCGAAAGCCTGGGACCTGCTGCGCGAGCCCATGTTCCGGCGCCTGCTCCTGGTCAACTGGTTTTTGGCCTCGTGCTGGGATGTTCACACCTTTGTCGTGCCCGTCCTCGGCCATGAGCGCGGCCTGAGCGCTTCGGTGATCGGCTCGATCCTGGGCGCATTTGCCATTGCGGCTGCCGCGATCCGCGTGGTGCTGCCGCTGGTGGCTGCTCATTTGCGCGAGTGGGCCGTGATCGCCGCGGCGATGGCGACGACGGCCGCGCTGTTTGCTGTCTATCCGCTGCTGCCTTCGGCCCTGGCCATGGGGGCCTGCTCGGTACTGCTGGGTATCGCGCTGGGTTCGGTGCAACCCATGGTCATGAGTACGCTGCACCAGATCACGCCCGAGGCCCGGCACGGCGAGGCGCTGGGCCTGCGCCTGATGGCGATCAATGCCTCCAGCGTGCTCATGCCCGTGCTGTTCGGCACGGCCGGCGCACTCATTGGTGTGGCCGGCTTGTTCTGGACGGTGGGGGCCCTGGTGGGCGCAGGCACACGTTGGGCCTGGCAGCTCAGGGTTGATCCGCACCCAGTTGATAGAACGAGCGGATAGCGTCCCATGCCGTTTGCGGGTCGTCCACATACTGAAAGAGCGCAAGGTCTTCCTCCGCGATCGCGCCTTCATCCACCAGCACATCGAAGTCGACCAGGCGTTTCCAGTAGTCCGAGCCAAACAGGATGATGGGCACCGGTTTGGCCTTGCGCGTCTGCACCAGGGTGATCACCTCAAACAGCTCGTCCAATGTGCCAAAGCCGCCGGGAAATGCCACCAGCGCCTTGGCGCGGATCATGAAGTGCATCTTGCGCAGCGCAAAGTAATGGAACTTGAAGCTCAGGCTGGGTGACACATAGGGGTTGGCGCTTTGCTCATGGGGCAGGGCGATGTTCAGCCCGACCGTGAGCGCTCCCATTTCGTGCGCGCCGCGGTTGGCGGCTTCCATGATGCCGGGGCCGCCCCCGGTGCAGATGTACACGCGCTCCTGGATCGGGCGCCCGTTGCAGTAGCTGGCGACCAGGCGTCCGAAGGCCCGGGCCTGCTCGTAGTAGTGCGCGTTGCGCACCTGCCGCTGGGCCTGGGCCTGGGCCTGCACATCGCCGCTGGCCTGGGCCCGTGCCAGGGCCTGCCGGGCTTCCTCGGGGGCGATAAAGCGGGCGCTGCCAAACACAACGACCGTGTTGTCCACGCCCTGGGCATGCTGGTCCAGGTCGGGCTTGAGCATCTCGAGCTGGAAGCGGATGCCGCGAGTCTCGCGGCGCAGCAGGAATTCGGGGTCGGCAAAGGCCAGGCGGTAAGCGTCGGCCTCCAGCGGGTTGCCGCTGCTCGCGTGGGCTTGCAGTTCGGCCCAGGCATCGGCCAGGCGGCGCTCTTGAAGGTTTTGTGTCGTTTCCATGGGGGGATTGTCAACGACTTGAGGCCTCTGGGCGAGGGCCCAAAACAAAAGGCTCCTCGCGGAGCCTTTGCGCGTGCCGTTGGGGGCGCGTCAGACGCGTCGACGGTATTCGCCAGTGCGGGTGTCGATCTCGATCCTGTCGCCCTGGGCCACGAAAATCGGCACGCCGATTTCAAAGCCGGTGGCAATCTTGGCGGGCTTGAGCACCTTGCCCGAGGTGTCGCCCTTGACGGCCGGTTCGGTCCAGGTGATTTCACGCTCGACGCTGGTCGGCAGTTCGACCGAGATGGCCTTGCCTTCATAGAACACTACTTCGACCGGCATGCCGTCTTCGAGGTAGTTCAGCGCGTCGCCCATGTTCTCGGCTTCGACTTCGTACTGGTTGTACTCGCTGTCCATGCACACGTACATCGGGTCCGCGAAGTAGGAGTAGGTGCACTCCTTCTTGTCCAGAATGATCTGGTCCATTTTGTCGTCGGCCTTGAACACGACTTCGGTACCGAAGTTGTTGAGCAGGCTCTTGAGCTTCATGCGCACGGTGGCGGAGTTGCGGCCACCGCGGCTGTATTCGGTCTTGAGCACGACCATCGGGTCCTTGCCGTGCATGATCACGTTGCCGGCGCGGATTTCTTGAGCGATTTTCATAACGTCTGGTGAAAGTAAGCCGCGTTCAGCGGCGGGGCGCGCGTGGCAGGTAACCCGCCTGTGGTGCGCAAAGCATTCAATTTTAACGTTTTTGCGCTGCCAGTCGCTTTAACCCTGGGGCCCACAGGCCCGTAACCGCGTCCCGGGCGCCTTAAGCCTGGTTTAAGTGTCCGGCAGGCATGCTGCGCGTGCCTTGACTGTCCGGCCGCTTCCAACGCGCGGCTGTGCCGACGCGACAATGAATTTTCCTGACTTCTCCCTGGCGGGCGGGCCTGCAGCCGGCGCCATGCGGCCGCGGCTTGCGCGGCCTGCCCTGAGCGTGGAAACGCTGGCGCTGCTGTGCGCCCTGTTCCTGATCCTGACTGGCAATGGCCCG
>JBOHHM010000288.1:0-13233 GCA_050725495.1 Burkholderiaceae bacterium
CAGCGTGTAAGCCCCGCAGAGCATGAAGAAACCGCCGTACAGAAAGCTGTTGAGATCGAAGATCCAGGCGGTCGGCGCGTTCAGGACGTAGCGCTTGAAGACCTCGATGCAGACCACCCCCATGAGGCCGACGACGAGCCAGGCGAAGGCCTTGCCGGTCCAGGTGCTGATGCGGTCGACGACGAAGAGCATGCGCTGGACGTTCATGCGGCGGCTCCCGGCTAGTGTGAAGCACCATCCAGGGGTCCCGGATGGTGCTCGAAGGCCTTCAGTCGGTGATCAACCCTTCTTCGCGGCCGCTGCCGGCTTGGCGAAATAATGGTTGAACGCCATGCGGCGGCCGACGTTCGTGTCCAGGTCCCACTTCACCACGCGCTCGGCGAAGGCGCGCTGCGATTCGATGATCTCCTTGAACAGCGGGTTCTCGGCGGCCTTCTTGGCTGCCGCTGCGTCGTAGGCCTGGAGCTGCTTCTGCAGGATCGAATCGGGGGTCTTGTAGAACTTGACGCCCTGCTTCTGCATCTCGACATAGTCCTTCGCGTAGCGATCTGCGGCCTTCCACGACATGTCGGCGGAGCAGGCCTCGACAGCGTTGGCGATGATGGCGCGCACCTTCTCGGGCAGCGCGTCGTACTTGGCCTTGTTGAACAGGATCTCGAACTGCTCGGCGTTCTGGTGGTAGCTCTGCAGCATGCAGACTTTGGAGACGTCGGGGAAGCCGAGGACGCGGTCCGAGGATGCGTTGTTGAACTCGGCCGCATCGAGCAGCCCGCGGTCCATGGCCGGCACGATCTCGCCGCCGGGCAGCGCGTTGACCGCCGCGCCCAGGCCCGTGAACACGTCGATCGAGATGCCCACCGTGCGGAACTTGAGCCCCTTGAAGTCGTCGGCCTTGGTGACAGGCTTCTTGAACCAGCCCAGCGGCTGCGTCGGCATCGGGCCATACAGGAACGACACCACGGGGGCGCCGATCGAGGCGTAGAGCTTGGCCAGCAGCTCCTTGCCGCCGCCGTACTTGTGCCAGGCCAGCAGCTCGTTCGCGTCCATGCCATAGGCCGGGCCCGAGCCCCACAGCGCCAGCGCGTTCTGCTTGCCGTAGTGGTAGACCACCACGCCGTGCCCGCCGTCGAGCGTGCCTTTGGACACGGCATCGAGCAGGCCGAAAGCCGGCACCACGGCGCCGGCCGGCAGCACCTCGATCTTGAGTTCGCCGCCGGTCATGTCGTTGACCTTCTTGGCGAAGTCATTCGCGTACTCGTGGAAGATGTCTTTTGCCGGCCAGGTGCTCTGGAAGCGCAGCGAGGTGGTTTGCTGCGCGATGGACACCATGGGTACGGACATCGCGCCAACGGCCACAGCGGCGCCCTTGAGCAGGCTGCGTCGACGGGGGTGCTTGTGGTCGGTCATGGCTTGCCTCCTGCGGAAAACCTGGGCCAGCCATCGTGGGTCGGCTATAGCAGCAGAGGATGCAGGGTTTTGGCCCGGCGCTACGCCGCTATGGCCCCTACTGTTTCAATAATAGGTTTGCAGGGCGCGAATTACCAGCGGCCACCAACGGGCCGCCTGCCCACCGCGGCCCGGACGCGCCGGCCGGCCCGCTTTATGAGCGCCCCCAGCCCTGCCGCTTCGCGTCAGGCCCCCCGAGGGGGTGCAAGAAACCTTGGGGCGGCCCGGCGTTTTCTCAAGAGGCAAAGCGCCTCGCAGCCCACATGCCAAGGGCGAGTGCTGCTACAAAAACAAGAGCGTCCAGGCCGCCGGTCAGCACCGACGCCAGGGCCGGGCCGGGGCAGTAACCGGCCAGGCCCCAGCCGATGCCGAACAGGGCCGCGCCGCCCACCAGTTTGGCGTCGACATCCTTGCGCGTGGGCAGCACAAAAGCCTCGGCCAGCCAGGGCTTGCGTCCGGGCCGGGGCGTGACGGCAAACGCCACGAGCGTCACGCACAGAGCGCCGCCCATCACGAACGCCAGACTCGGGTCCCAGGCGCCAAAGCGCGCCGCATCGGCGAGCCCGCCCACATTGAGAAAGCCGATCACCTTGGCCGGCTGCGTCATGCCCGACACCACCAGGCCGGCTGCGAACAGCGCGCCCGAAACCAGCGCCAGCCACAATCTTTGAATCATTTTGGCCTCCTGCCCTTTAGCTGCGGGCGTAACCCGCTATCAAAACAGTAGCGGTCCCGACGCCCATGAAGACTCCCGTGGCCACCAGCGAGCGCAGCGAGCGTCGCCCCAGCCCGCACACGCCGTGCCCGCTGGTGCAGCCCGAGCCCAGCACCGTGCCAAAGCCCACCAGCAGGCCGGCCACAGCGAGCAGGGCCAAGGGCCGCAAGCTTGTGACGGGCGGCTGCAGCCAGGCGGCTGTGGCGGCGCCGCCCAGCATCAGGCCGGCCAGAAACATCCAGCGCCAGGCGGTGTCGCCCTGCTGGGGCACCAGGGCGCCCGCTGCGATGCCGCTGATGCCGGCGACGCGGCCCAGCGAAGCCAGCAACAGCCAGCTGGCCAGACCGATGAGGACGCCCCCGAGGGCGGATTGAAGAAACGGATGCATGACGCTTGGGGGAAGCCAAAAACGCTAGTATACTCCATGGGGTATATTCCTGGAATCGCCCCGAGCCCGGAATCCGCCATGTCCCGCCTTGCCGACCCCGACAAAAAGAAAGCCCTGTGCGCCCGTCTGGCCCGCGTCGAAGGGCAGCTGCGCGGCGTGCAGCGGCTGATCGACGACGGCGCCGACTGCGAGAAGATCGCGCAGCAGCTGGCGGCGGCGCGCAAGGCGCTGGACAAGTCGTTTTTCACCATGGTCGCCTGCATGATCGAGCAGGGTGACCTGCCGGCTGACCATGTCGCCGACATGCTGGCAAAATTTGCCTGAGCGGCGCTCGGCAGGAGATGTCATGAACCCCCACGCTCACATTCGTTCGCTGCCCCCCGAGGGGGCTGAGTGCCGCGGCTCCAAGCCTGCTTGCGCAGGCTTGGACGGCATGAAGAACCGCTGCGTCTCGTGGCGGTGCGGTCTGCAAGACCATGCCTCCTTTGAGGCGGCTCGGCAGGAGGCATGACCATGAAACCCATCCAGCTCTTCGACCCGGCTTCCAGCACCTACACCTATGTGCTGTTCGACCAGGGCACACGCGAGGCCCTGATCATCGACCCGGTGGACGAACAGGTCGAGCGCGATCTGGCCGTGCTGCGCGAGTACGGCCTCAAGCTGGTCTGGACGGTCGAAACCCATGCCCATGCCGACCACATCACGAGCGCGGGCCTGCTGGCCGAGCATGCCGGCGCCACCACCGCAGCGCCCCAGGGCTGCGGCATCACGACCGCGGCGGTGCAGCTTGGCGACGGCGATGTGCTGCAGTTTGGCGCGGAGCGGATCAAGGCCCTGCACACGCCCGGCCACACGGTTGGCAGCATGAGCTTCGTCTGGCGCGAACACGTGTTCACCGGCGACACCCTGCTCATCAACGGCTGCGGTCGCACCGATTTCCAGTCGGGCAGCGCCGAAGCCCTGTACCGCAGCCTGACCCAGGTGCTGTTTGCCTTGCCCGACGACACCACGGTCTGGCCCGGCCATGACTACCAGGGGCGCACGCATTCGACCATAGGCCAGGAAAAAGCCACGAACGCGCGCGTGGCCGGCAAAACAATGGAACAATTCGTGGCCACCATGAATGAACTCCATCTCCCCAAACCCAGACGCCTCGACGAGGCCGTCTCTGCCAACCTCAGCTCGGGCCTGCGCCACGACGCCGGCGGCGGCGCCTTGATGCAAGTCCGCCCGACCCAAGGCTATGCCGGCGACGTGTCGCCGCAACTGGCCTGCGCCTGGTGGCAGTCGGGCGAGGCCGTGCTGGTCGATGTGCGCAGCGATGCCGAGCGCGAATGGGTCGGCTTCATCCCCGGCGCCGTGCCGCTGGCCTGGAAGCAGTGGCCCGCCATGGCCCTGAACCCAGCCTTTGATGAGCAGCTCAAGGCGGCCGTGCCGGCGGGCAAGAAGGTCGTGATGCTGTGCCGCAGCGGCGTGCGCTCCATCGCCACGGCCAAGCGCGCGACCGAGCTCGGCATGGAGGCCTACAACATCCTCGAAGGCTTCGAAGGCGACCCCGACGAGCAGGCGCACCGCGGCCGCAAGGGCGGCTGGCGCTACCACGGCCTGCCCTGGCGCCAGGCGTGAGCGCTGCGCAGGACGGCGACAGCGGCCCGCTGTGTGGCGCAAGCGCCACGCATGCCGCGTCCGCAGTAAGCCTTTGGACTTAATAAACACACCCTATCGCGCGGCCCCACGCGGGCTTCGGCGCGTTAAATGGCGCAAACTGTTGCCATCACCTCCTGCGCACCACTAGACTGGTCCTGACAAGACTGCCGGCCAAGGCAGCTCGCAACCAGAACAGTTCCAGGAGGTTAACGTGAATAAAGAGTTTGCTGACACGGCCGCGGAGGCGCTCACGCAGCCTCCGACCTCATCGGCCAGGAACGCTCGCCCACTGCATGGCAATGTGTCGCGCCACATCGGCTGGATCGAGCCCTGGATAGGCGGTTCGATCGCCAGCTGTGCCGCACTGCAGGCTTTGGTTGCCTATGCCCACAGGCCGATCTTGTGGCTGTACGTGGTCCTGGCTGCGGCGCTGGCCTGGTGGAGCTGGCTGCGGCCCGCGCGGCGTCAGGGCGAGTTGCTGATGCGTGCGGCCGGCCTCATGGTGATAGGTTTCCTCGTCCTGATCCAGAACCACCACGACGCTCCGGCCACCGGCAATTCCTTTTTCTACTGGGTCTCCATGCCCCTGATTTTCTATGCCTTTTTGCTCAAGCCCCGGCTCGCCTGGGGCCTGCTTGCGTTCAGTCTCAGCGCTTACCTGCTGCTGATGGCCTTGACTAGCACCGAGGCCACGGCCCAGACCCTGTTCCTGCGCACGGGCTTTTCCTTGATCTTTTCGGTGGCAGCCATCCGCATGGGCGCCGTGCTGCGCCGGGCGGACGAATTGCTGGAGGCCCGGTGTATCGACGCGTCCAACGGCCTGCTCAATGAATACGGTTTCCTGGACCACGGGGCCGAACTCTGGCGCCACTGTCGCCGAGCCCATGTCCCTGTCACGCTGGTGTTCCTGGACCTTCCCGATCTTCGGAAAATCAAGGATGTGTATGACGCCGGCGCAGCCCGCATGGCGATGGCGAAAGTGCTTGATACGGTCCGCGAGCTCGATGTGGGCAAGCATGTGCTGGCACGGTTGAGCAGCTGGCGCTTTGCCCTGCTAATGCCCGGCACCACACGGGAGCAGGCTTTCAAGATCGTGGGCGACAGGCTGGGCCAGCCACCCAAGATCGAGATGGACGACGACCATCTGGAGATGATATTTCCGGTGGACGTGCATGCGGTCGAAAGCAAGCTGCAGGGCATCGAGTTCGCGCGTTTTTACGAGACTGAACTGGCTGTCCTCGACAGCCCTGCCGGGCGCAAGCCTGCGCCTGCGCGCGCACCCATGGCGGTGCCCCGTCCCGCGGTTGACTTGCCGGATCGCGAGACGCTACAGCAGGCTGGCGTGCCGGTGCCAGCGACCGTGCCCCTGGGACTCTGAGCCCTGGCGCACCGGGCTCGCCCTGGTTCTTACAGGCGCGGATTTAGCTACGGCGTAACAAGCCCTACGGGCAGTTGTTAGCCTGCGCTGAAACCGGGCGGGGCATTTCGCCGAGCCGGTTTTAGCCTTTAAGTTCTATTTGCTTCGGGCTTGCCCGTCCCAACTCAACATTTTTTTGATACCCCCTGTCAAAGTTGACAGGGGGGTCATCCACGCCCGCTCTTGTTTCGCTCTTCAATGTGAGTGCCAATTTCTAAAAAGGTGCACTCATGGAAACTATCGAGCTATCTCTTGCAACTTCTGTTGTTAATCCGCCGCTCACCTCCCGTCTGCGCAAGCGCATCGCGCGTGATTTCACGCCGCGATGGGATGCGTCGTGGGGTGGCAAGTTTGTGTTTTATGGGCGACCCGCAGGGCCCAATGCCGTGCGTCTGGATGGCAATGACTACCTCGACATCACCGGGCATCCCGACATCGTGGCGGCGCAGGTGGCTGCTTTGCGCATGGACAAAGAGTTTGTCATCCAGTCGGGCGTCTTTTTGCAGAACGATCATCCCGCGCATGCGCTGGAAATCGCACTGGCCCGATGGGTGGGCAAGGAAGATGGTCTTATTTGTCAGTCGGGCTATGCGGCCAATACCGGCTTGCTGCAGGCGATTGCCGATCCGCAAACGCCGGTCTATGTGGATACGATGGCCCACACCTCGCTGTGGGAGGGCGTGCACGCGGCCCGGGCCACGGGCTACCCGTTTCGCCACAACGACCCCGAGCATCTGGAGCGCATGATGGCGCGTCATGGCCCCGGCGTGGTGGTTGTGGACTCGGTCTACAGCACGACCGGCGCCCTGTGCCCCTTGCGCCAGATGGTGGAGGTCACTGAAAAGCACGGCGGCATGATTGTGGTGGACGAATCCCATTCGCTGGGCACCCATGGTCCGCAGGGAGCGGGCCTGTGTGCAGCATTGGGCCTGAGCGAGCGCGTGCATTTCATCACGGCCAGCCTGGCCAAGGCCTTTGCGGGCCGCGCCGGCTTCTTCACCATGCCGCGCGAGATACGCTACTACATGCTCTGCTCCAGCTTCCCCAACATCTTCAGCTCCTGCCTGCTGCCGCATGAAATTGGGGGCCTGGCCGCCACGCTCAAGGTGATCCAGGCCAGCGACGATGCCAGGAGCCGTTTGCAGGCCAACACGGCCCGCCTGCGCGCCAGCCTGTCGGACCTGGGCTACCCGATCCATCAGGGCACGGAGCAGATCATCGCGCTGGAAGCCGGCGCCGAGCCCGACACCATAGCCCTGCGTGACCGGCTCGAAGAGCATGATGTGTTCGGCGCGATTTTTGGCGCGCCAGCCACCAGCCGAAACCGCTCCATGGTGCGCTTGACGCTGAGCGCCGGCTTGACCGACGCCGAGATGAGTCATGTGGAGTGGGCCGCCCGGGCCGTGGCGCCGCTGGTCAAGCCCTGGGACTGGCCGATTGCCAAGCGCAATCGCGCGCAGTCGCTCGATGCCTAGTCCTGCACGGCGCGCCTGGGCTGTTGCGCCAGCCAGTGCCTGTAGCCCCTGCTGGGTGTCGCGTGGTACTCGTCGCCCACCGGGAACAGCGCTCCCAGCAGCGACTCTTCGCGCCCGATCGGGAAAGCCGGGGTCAAATCGGGCGGTGTCTTGCGCCCCAGGGCTTGCCTCAGCTCCAGGTCGGCCAGCTTCTTGCCTTGCCTGATCTCGGCCAGGGCCTGGGGCCCCACGCCGGCGGCTTCGGCCAATTCGGCGAGTTCATTCAGGCCCTTGACGGGCTCCAACTGGAGCCAGCCCACGCGGCCGTCGGCATCCATGCCCAGAATGCCGAACGGGTCGCCTATGACCACGTACTCGACCCAGCGCCGGGCCACTACCTCGGCCAGTTCCCGGGCGACCGAGGGCACGCGCAGCAGCGCGTGTTGCGTGGGGCCAAGCGTCGCCCGCCAGGTCTGCGAATGCCGGCCGCTGGCCGTGGCCTGCAGCTGCTGGATCGCGTCGATCAGGCGGCGCGAAACGTCCGGGGCCTGTTTGGTGATGAACTGTTCGATCAGGCCCTGATTGAAGGCCTTCACGGCAATCAGTTCGTCGGCCTGGCCCGTCAGTAGCACGCGCAAGCCCGGCCAGTCCACCAGCTCGCCCAGGGCTTGCAGCCCATTCATCGCCGGCATGGAGTAGTCCACGACGCACACCTGGGCCAGGGCGTAGCGCTCGCTGTGGCGGGCCCAGTAGCGCAGGATCTGCGGGATCAGCGGGGTGCCGCGTTCGCGCCATTGGTCGATGATTTGCTGCTGCTCCCAGGCGTCGGCCTCCCACAGCGGCGGCTCCTGCTGCAAATGGTTGATGCAGTCCTGGGGCCGCAGGAACAGCCGTACATGCCATTCACCGGGCAGGACGAGCGCGAGCATGTCCAGGTAGTCGGGATCATCGTCCAGAAAGACGATGGTGCCAGGGGATTGAAAAAGGGGAAAGCTCATGGGACAGCCGGCGTCTGAAGTGGGTGTGGTGTGGATTGTCAGTCCAATTGGGGTAGTTCAACGGTGAAGGTGGCACCTTTGCCTGGCTCGGATTTCACGCGGATGGAGCCGCGGGCGCTCTGGATGACCCGCTTGCAAAACGTCAGCCCGAGGCCGTGGCCCGTGCCGTGGTGGGTGGAGAAGAACGGCTCGAAGATGCGGGGCTGCAGTTGCGGGTCGATGCCGATGCCGCGGTCGGTGATCACAATGCGGCCCTTGTTCTGCAGGATCCCGACTTCAATCAACAGGTCGCCGGTTTGGGGCGGCGTACTCGCCGCGGCCAATGCGTTGAAGGCGTTTTTCAGCAGGTTCTCGACAACCTGGGTAAACAAGGCCGGTGGAGCCTCAAAGACGAAATCTCGGCGCACATGCAGCACCACGCATTCACGTTCCCGGGTGGTGCGATAGGGATAGTGCTGGGTCGCTTCGCGCAACAGATGGGCGGCCGACACGGCCTCGGTGTGTTGGGGCAGGCTCAGCAGCCGCGCGTTGACAATCTGCGTGTCGATCTGGTGATTCATGTTGCGCACCAGGGTGTGCAGCCGGGTGGCAAGCTTGTCCAGCATGGAGTCGGTGTTGTCGCCGGACTGGACACGGGCCTCGCCGCGCATGGCGTCGCCGATCAGCGAGATGGTCGCCAGTGGGGTGCGCAACTCGTGCGCCATGATGCCCATGGAGGCCAGCGTGTGGTTCAGGTGTTCACGTCTAAGATTGGCCGAGGAGATGCCCATCAGCAAGGCCGCTGACCAACTGAACAGGATCACCACCGTGTTCACAGCAAGCTGTGTCTCAGACAGCTGGAGGGCTTGTGGACAGATCCCGTTGAACAGCAGCCAGGCCGACAGGCTTCCCGTGACCGTGCCTATCGTCGCAGCCCGCCAGTCCGTGACGTGGTAATAGATCAGGATCATGGCGCAAACGCTTGCCAACCAGACCGTATTGCCGTGGTTGCACAAGTACATCCAGCTGAACAAGAAGGGCAGTTGCAGCCAGCAGACGGCGCTGAACGCATGTGCTGCCAGCTTGCTGGAGGGGTCGCGGTAGACTGGCTTGAGCAGCAGGACCAGGCCCGAGGCGCCCATCAGGGCCCGCAACCAGTAATTCTCGTAGGGCTGCTTCAGCCATTCACCCCAGATCCATGCGAACAAGGGGTGTCCCAACGCAGTAAATACACCCAGCCAGCGCAGGCGTGCAGGCGAGGGGTGCAGGATCGGGGTCAGGGGAGCATCGATGAGCTCGTCGCGGACCTGGCGCAACCCATGAGCCCCCTTGACCCAGGTGGGCCACCAGCTGTGTAGGGGGCGGCGCAGGCGCGGGTAGTCAGAGTGCGGCACGGATCAATAGTCAGTCATCAATTGAGTATTGGGCCATGCTATTGTGCTGTCTCTTATGAAACAAGTCGATGCAGTTACCTGTTAACTTTGACAGTGTGAGCCTGGATGGCCTGCTCAGTGACTGGGTGTGCGCCCTGCGCGAATTCTCGGTCGAGGCTGTGGCGGTGCTGGGCCCCAACCCGTTTGGCGGCATGGAAGAGCGGCAGGTGGTGGCCGTCCATCCCCCCTTGTTGGCCGATGCAGCCCAGGCACTGGCAGAAAGCCGTGACTTCGGTGCCCCCTGGCGCGATTCGGACGCGCCGCTGGTGGCCTGGCAACACATCGCCAAATCGGACCCGCTCAGCGCCTGCCGCTGGCGGCGGCTGTGGCTGGCGCGTGGCTTCCAGACCGTGATCCGTGTGGAGTTCTCGCTGCCGGCCGGGCGCGCGTTCGAGTGCTTCATGTTCAGCCCGCGCGAGCTGCATGACCGGGCCGAGGCGGCTGCGCTGGTCTGGTCGGCGCTCAATATCTGGCCCCTGGTCAAGCGCGCCATTGCGAACGACCGCTGCAACCTGAGCCCGCGTGAGCGGGCCTGCCTGCTGCTGGCGTTTGAGGGCCAGACCGCGCGCGAAAGCTCGGAGAAGCTGTCGTGCAGCGAGCGTACCGTGAACTACCACCTGGCCAATGCCATGAACAAGCTCAAGGTCGACAACAAGCTGGCGGCGATTCAGCGCGCCTGCTGGGCTGGCGCGATCTGAAGCACCTCCTGGGCGGCCTGTTCGTAGGCATGGGCCAGCTGCAGCAAGGCGAAGTCGGCCTGCGGCCGGCCGATGATCTGCAGACCCATGGGCAGCCCTTCGGCGTTGAATCCGGCCGGCACACTGATGCAAGGCAGGCCGGCCAGGGTCGCGTAGATCACGACTTCCATCCAGCGGTGGTAGCTGTCCATCTCGGTCTGGCCGATGCGCTGCGGCCAGCGCAGGCTGGCCTCGAACGGCCAGACCTGGGCCGCGGGCAGCGCCAGGTAGTCATAGGTCTCCAACAACGTCAGCATCTGCTGGTAGAAGCTCGTGCGCTGGGCGCTCGCCGCCAGCAGTTGAGGGCCGCTCAGGCCCTGGGCCTGGTCGTATTCCCAGAGCGCTTCGGGCTTGATGGCCTCGCGGTTCTTCGCGTTCAGCAGCAGGGGCGCGATGCGCGAGGCCACCAGGGCCCGCCGCCAGACCAGCCAGGTCTGCCAGATGGTCTCGGGAGCCATGCCCAGGGCTGTGGGCTCGACCACGCAGCCCCGAGCGCCCAGGCGCTTCAGCCCCTGGGCGCAGACATCCAGAATGCCTGCTTCCATCGGCAGGTAGCCGCCCAGGTCGGCCAGCCAGCCGATTTTTCGGCCCTTGGGATCGAAGTCGAGTGGAGCCCTGAACTGCTGGCCATCCTGTGCTATCGAAAGAGGAGCGCATGCGTCGTAGCCGGCCTGCACGCTCAGCAGCATGGCCAGGTCTTTGACGGTGCGCGCCATCGGGCCCTCGGTGCCGAGCTGCGAGATCCAGACGTCGGGCGCCGGCGCCATCGGCACGCGGCCCTGCGAGGGTCGCAGGCCGAAGATGTTGTTCCAGGCCGCCGGGTTGCGCAGGCTGCCCATGAAGTCCGAGCCGTCGGCCACCGGCAGCATGTGCTGGGCCAGCGCCACGGCCGTGCCGCCACTGCTGCCACCGGCGGATTTGGTCGGGTCGTAGGCATTGCGCGTGACGCCGAAGACTTCGTTGAAGGTATGCGAGCCCAGGCCGAACTCGGGCGCATTGGTCTTGCCGATCACGATGCAGCCGGCGGCCTTCATGCGAGCGGCCATCAGGCCATCGTCCCGGGGCACGAAGTCGCGCAGCAGCGGCGAGCCCATGGTGGTGGGGATGCCGGCGCTGTGCGACAGGTCCTTGATGGCCTGCGGCATGCCGTGCATCCAGCCCATGGACTCGCCGCGTGCCAGCTGGGCATCGCGCGCATCGGCCTGGCGCAGCAGCTCATCGCCATCCTGCAGGTTGACGATCGCGTTGTACTGCGGGTTGACCTCGGCAATGCGTGACAGATAGGCCTGCATGACTTCGCGGCATGAAACCTGCTTGGCATGGATGGCTGCCGACAGCGCATCGGCATCGAGTCGGGTTATCGCTAGGTTGGTCGGGCTCATGTTTGGTCCTATATTGGGGCTTGGCCGTTTACTTTGTGGAGTCTTGGCAATGCAACGTCGTTCTCTGATCACCATGGTAGCGCTGGCAGCCGCCTTGCTGGCGCCGCTGGCTGTGCAGGCCCAGGGCAAGACCCTGCGCGTCGTGCCCCAGGCGAACATCACCATTCTGGACCCGATCTGGACCACGGCCTATGTCACGCGCAACCATGGCTACATGATTTACGACACGTTGTTCGGCACCGATCTGGAGGGCAAGATCAAGCCCCAGATGGTCGACAAGTGGAGCGTGTCCAAAGACCACCTGAGCTGGACCTTCAGCCTGCGCGACGGTCTGGAGTTTCACGATGGCAAGCCGGTCACCAGCGAGGACGTGGTCGCCTCGCTCAAGCGCTGGGCCAGCCGCGACAGCTTTGGCGGCGTGCTGGCCAAGAGTGTCGAGGCCTACAGCACGCCCGACACCAAGACCTTTGTGATCAAGCTCAAGCAGCCCTTTGGCGTGATGCTCGAAGCGTTGGGCAAGCCTTCGTCCAACGTGCCCTTCATCATGCCCGCGCGCATCGCCGCCACGCCGGGCAGCGAGCAGATCAAGGAGTACATAGGCTCGGGCCCCTACAAGTTCGTGGCGGCCGAATACAAGCCCGGTGAGAAGCTGGTCTATGTCAAGAACGACAAATACAGGCCGCGCGCCGAGCCGCCCAATGGGACGACCGGCGGCAAGCCGGTCTACGTCGATCGCGTCGAGTGGGCCATCATCCGCGACCCTCAGACCCAGTTCAATGCGCTGGTCGCGGGCGAGGTCGACATCGTGGAGCAGCCCACGTTCGAGCAGTATGCGTCGCTGAAGGCGGCCAAGGACGTGCAGATCGTCGACGCCCAGCCCGCGGGCCTGCAGTACATCTTCCGCTTCAACCACCTGCATGCGCCGTTTGACAACGTCAAGATCCGCCAGGCCGCCATGGTGGCCCTGGGGCAGGAGGCCTTTCTCAAGACCCAGGTCGGCACGCCCGGCCTGTACAAGTTCTGCAAAAGCATGTTCCCCTGCGGCACGCCGTTTGCGAGCGACAACACCGGGATCTACACCGGCACGGCCAACCCGCAGAAGGCCGCGCAGATGCTCAAGGAGGCCGGCTACAGCGGCCAGCCCGTCGTGCTGATGCGCCCCACGGATCTGGCCGGCATTGCCAAGCTGCCGCTGGTGGCCAAGCAGCAGCTCGAAGCCGCCGGCTTCAAGGTCGACCTGCAGCAAATGGACTGGGCCACGCTGGTGGCGCGCCGCGCCAAAAAGGATGCGCCCGACAAGGGCGGCTGGAACGCCTTCATGACCGCCTGGACCGCCGGCGACATCCAGAACCCGCTGACCATGGCGATGATGAACGCCGCCGGCGACAAGGGCTGGTTTGGCTGGCAGGACGATCCGGTGATCGAAGACCTCAAGGCCAAGTTTGCCCAGTCGTCCACCGACGCCGAGAAGAAGAAGCTGGCCGAGCAGCTTCAGCTGCGCGCGATCGAAACCGCAAGCCATGTGCACCTGGGGCAGTACAACAACCCGGCGGCCCTGCGCACCAACATCTCGGGTCTGGTGCCGGGCGGCGCCCAGGTCTACTGGAACATCAAGAAGAACTGATGCCCAGGCCTGC
>JBOHHM010000289.1:0-3827 GCA_050725495.1 Burkholderiaceae bacterium
ATGGCCAGGGTGTCGGCGGAGGCGCTGCGGGTGTGAATGATCAGCGGCTTGGCGCATTGGCGGGCGGCCCGGATATGGACGCGAAAACGCTCGCGCTGCCACTCCAGGTCGGACACCGCGCGGCCGCTCTTGCGTTCGTCCATCTGGTAGTAGTCGAGTCCTGTCTCCCCGATGGCCACGACGCGCGGCAAGGCGGCGCGCTGCAGCAGATCGCCGAGCGTGGGTTCGGTCACGTCTTCGTTGTCGGGGTGCACGCCCACGGTTGCCCAGAAGTTGTCGTAATTCATGGCCAGCGCATGGACCGCGCTGAATTCCTCCAGCGTGGTGCAAATGCATAGTGCGCGGTCTACCTGGGCCTCGGCCATCGCGCGGCGGATCTCGGGCAGCTGGGCGGCCAGTTCAGGAAAGCTCAGATGGCAGTGGGAATCGGTAAACATCGAGAAAAGGGCAAGAAGACAATGAAGTTCTTGCCAGTGAAGCGTCAGTCGCTATAAAAACAGTAGCAATCGGCGCGTCGCGCAGCGCGCTAAATGGTCTGGGTTGGCCGGTCGGAGGCCAGATGCCCCCCGAGCACTTCTTCGATCTTGAGTTTGAGCAAACGCGATTTCTCGTCCTGCGGAAAACGGATGCCGACGCCTTGCGTGCGGTTGCCCGCGGCCCGTGCCGGTGTCACCCAGGCCACCTTGCCGGCCACCGGATAGCGTTGCGGATCCTCGGGCAGTGTGAGCAGCACATAGACGTCGTCTCCGAGCCTGTAGTCGCGCGAGGTCGGAATGAAGATGCCGCCTTCGGTGAACAGCGGAATATAGGCCGCATACAGCGCGGCTTTTTCCTTGATGGCCAGCTGGATGACGCTGGGCCGGGGAGTGCTGGATACAGGAGTGCTCATGGGACGAAGTTCAAGCCTTGGAGTGTAAGGCGCTGTGGGCTTGGCTGACCAGCGCTTCGAGCATCAGGCCTGCGTTGAAGGGGTGCTCCACGGTGCGCGCGGTCGCTGCCAGTTCCTTGGACCAGCGAGCCAAGGCCGCCGGGGCCGGTGCCGCCGGCAGGTCGGGTGCACTAAAGTAACGGGGAGCGGCGCCGACGCGGCGGGCCAGCAGGTCGTGGCAGATCTTTTGCAACGCATCCACGGCCTGGGCCGGCGTCCACTCGGACAGGGCGTCTGCCTCCCCTCGTGCCAGGGCCTTGGGCAGCCGCGACCAGGCTTGAGGCCCACGCCCGGACTGGGCGAACTGCAAGGCGTCATCGGGCCGCCCGCCGGCCGCCCGCAGCAGCGCCGGGGCATCGACGGCCGCCACGCCCTGCTGCTGCAGCCAGACCTGTGCCGCTTCTTCGGTGGGCCAGACCATGGTGTGGCCCAGACAGCGGCTACGGATGGTGGGCAGGAGCTGGTGTGCGGCTTCGCTGGCCAGCACGAATTTCACGTCGCCCGGCGGCTCCTCCAGGGTCTTGAGCAGGGCATTGGCGGTGATGCTGTTCATGCGCTCGGCCGGATAGACCAGCACCGCCTTGCCGCGTCCACGCGCACTGGTGCGCTGGGCAAACTCGACCGCATCGCGCATGGCATCGACCCGGATTTCCTTGCTGGCCTTGCGTTTCTTGTCGTCGATCTCGGCCTGCGCTTTTTCGCTCAACGGCCAGCCCAGCGCCAGCATGACGGTTTCAGGCATCAGCACGCAGAGGTCGGCCTGGGTGCGCACCTCGATGCCGTGGCAACTGCCACACTGGCCGCAGGCGCCCTGCTCGCCAGGCTGATCGCAGAGCCAGGCGCGGACCAGTTCCAGCGCCAGGCTGTACTGACCGAGGCCGGACGGACCCTGCAGCAGCCAGGCATGGCCGCGCTGGGCCAGCAATTGGCTCGTCTGGGCGGCAATCCAAGGTGCGGCGCTCATGCCAACCACCCCCTGGCAAGGACCGCCGAGCGCACCGCCTGCCACACGACTTCGCGCGGGTGGTTCGAGTCAATGCGGGCAAAGCGCGTCGGGGCCGCGGCCAGGCGCTGGGCGTAGCCGGTGGCGACCCGGCGGAAAAATTCCATCGGTTGGGCTTCGAACTTGTCGGGCACGCGGGCGCCGGCCAGGCGCTGGGCTGCTACTTCCGGGGGCAGGTCGAACCACAGGGTCAGCTCGGGCTGCCGGATCACGCCGGGCGGGAGCCCTGGCGTGGCCTGCACCCATTGCTCCAGAACCGAAAGCACCTCCAGGTTGAAGCCGCGCCCGCCGCCCTGGTAGGCAAAGGTGGCGTCGGTGAAGCGGTCGCACAGCACCACATTGCCGCGCGCCAGTGCCGGCTCGATCACCTGCTGTAAATGGTCGCGCCGCGCCGCAAAGATCAGCAGCGCTTCGGTCAGTGTGTCCATGGCCTCGTTGAGCACCAGGGCGCGCAAGCGTTCGGCCAGCGGCGTGCCGCCCGGCTCGCGGGTCAGCGTGACCACCCTGCCCTGCGCTCGAAAAGCGGCGGCCAGGTTCTCGATATGGGTCGACTTGCCGGCCCCGTCGATGCCTTCAAAGCTGATGAAAAGCCCTTGCTTGTCCATGTTCACTGACCGCGTTGGTATTGGTTGACCGCCCGATTGTGCTCTTCGAGCGAGGCGCTGAAGTGGCTGGAGCCGTCGCCGCGCGCCACGAAGTACAGCGCGTTGGTGGGCGCGGGCTGCACGGCCGCCATCAGCGCGGCCTTGCCGGGCATGGCGATCGGCGTGGGCGGCAGGCCGGCGCGGGTGTAGGTGTTCCAGGGGGTGTCGGTCTGCAGGTCTTTCTTGCGCAGGTTGCCGTCGAACTTGTCGCTCAGGCCGTAGATCACGGTCGGGTCGGTCTGCAGCAGCATGCCGATGCGCAGCCGGTTGGTGAACACACCAGCGATGGCCGGCCGGTCGCTGGCCTTGCCGGTTTCCTTTTCGACGATGCTGGCCAGGATCAGCGCCTCCTGCGGGCTTTTCAGGGGCAGCGAGGGTGCGCGCTGGGTCCAGGCGGCTTCGAGCTTCTTGTCCATCGCCGTCAGCGCCCGCCTGAGCACGGCCAGGTCGCTGGCGCCCTTGGTGTAGGTGTAGGTGTCGGGAAAGAACCGGCCTTCGGCGTAGAGCCCTGGCCGGCCCAGCTGGCTCATGATCGCATCGTCGCTCAATCCGCGTGTATCGGGCCTGAGCTGCTCTGCTTTTGATAGCGCTTCACGGACCTGGCGGAAGTTCCAGCCTTCCACCAAGGTGACGGCACGCAGCGCTTCCTCGCCGCGCACCAGCTTTTGCAGCAGGCTGCGCGGCGTGGTGCCGCGCTCGAGCTCGTAACTGCCAGCCTTGATCTGACGCGCCTGGCCCGACAGGCGGAACCACCAGTACAGCGCGCCCGGATTCACTTGCACACCGGCTTCGAGCACATTTTGCGCGACGCCGCGCGGCGAGGTGCCGGGCTCGATCGACAGGTCCACGCTGTCGGCGGCCAGTGTCAGGGGCTGGTGCAGCCACCACGCGGCGCCGGCGGCCAGAGCCATCAGCAGAACCACCATCACCATCAGCAACCGACGCACAGCCTTACTACTTTCATGAAATTGTCCGGGCATGATAATTCAGGCCATGACTGCAACATTGAATGGAATCGCCCCTCTGCCCCACCTGGGTGTGATCCGCGTCCAGGGTGAAGACGCCACGCAATTCCTGCAAGGCCTGCTGACCCAGGATTTTGCGCTGCTGGGCCTGTCTGAAGCGCGGCTGGCCGCGTTTTGCTCGGCCAAGGGCCGGATGCAGGCCAGCTTCGTCGGTTTCAAGCGCAGCCATACCGAGGTGCTGCTGATCTGCAGCCGCGATCTGCTGGCCCCCACGCTTAAACGGCTGA
>JBOHHM010000290.1:0-6629 GCA_050725495.1 Burkholderiaceae bacterium
CCGCTGGACTATGCGCTGCAGGCCGAGCTGGCGAACCACTATGCAGGCGCTATGGCGACCGGCGAGAACCTGTTTTCGATGCAGGACGCGCGCAACCTGATCCGCTACGGCGGCATGCGGCCCGACCGGGACTGGCTGCAGTTCGACTGCGCCTTGAGCTATGGTCTGGTCGAGTACCTGCGCACCCTAGAGATGCTCAAGGAGCACGGCTGGTCGCCCGCGCGCTGCATCCCGCACGGCGGGCACCAGATGTCGCTGGCCATCGCGGCTGGCCTGGGGCTGGGCGGCAACGAGTCCTATCCCGACCTGTTCCAGCCCTATGGCGGCTTCCCCGACGGCGTGAAGGTGGAAAACAGCTACGTCACGCTGCCGGAGCTGCCAGGCATAGGCTTCGAAGGCAAGGCCGATCTGTACCAGGAAATGCGCTCTCTCGCTTCATGAGCTGAGGGCCGCCTGGCGCAGCTCCTGGGCTTGGTGGGGGCTGAGCCTGGCTCGGATCATGGCCTGCGGTGGCGATTCCGGGGCTTTGCAGCCGGTTTAGACTCGTCGCTCCATGAAGATCCAGCTGCTGTCGGACCTGCATCTCGAAGCCGAGCCCGATTTCCGGCCCCGGCCCCTGCCCGCTGCGGACCTGCTGGTGCTGGCCGGCGACATAGGCTCGTACCAGCCGGGTTCGCGGCTGGCCGATGCGGACTTCGGTCTGGCCCGTTTTGCCCCGCGCCACGGCTGGCCCACGCCAGTGCTCTATGTGCCGGGCAACCATGAGTACGATATGCTGGACTTCGACGCGGCCCACGCGCGCCTGCGCGAGACCTGCGAGCGCTTGGGGATCACCTGGCTGGAGCGCGAGGTCGTCGTGCTGGATGGCATCCGCTTTGTCGGCACCACGCTCTGGAGCGACTTCGACGCGCTCGCGCAGGGGCCCGACAACACGCCCGCCGGCCTGGCGCGCCGGCTCCAGCTGCGCGAGAAGGCCTTTCGCGCCGCCAACCACTATCTGCGCAAAGCCGGCACGCGCTACCGCGGCCGGCCCATGCTGGCCGCGGAAGTCCGCGAGCTGGCCCTGATCTGCCAGACCTGGCTGGATCAGGCCTTGCAGGCCCCGTTCGAGGGCCAGACCGTGGTCGTGACCCATTTCGCGCCGAGTCTGCGCAGCGCCGATCCGCGCTACGGCCTGAGCCCCGGCACGGCCGGCTTTTGCAATGCGCTGGACCATTGGCTGCCGCGCGCGCGCCTGTGGCTGCATGGCCACTTGCACGCGCCCAGCGACTACATGCACCAGGACTGCCGCATCGTGGCCAACCCGCTGGGCTATGCGCGCAAGGGCGAGCAGGCCGGTTTTCGCGCGCAGCTGTGCATCGAACTCTGAACCGCCGCAGCTTCTGTTTTTGACCCGAATCAAGCACAACCGGCCCCGCGCTGCGTAAACTCGAACCTGAATGGAGGGATTCCCATGAAGATTCTTCTGGCCGTAGACGGCAGCAAACACACCAAGAAAATGCTGGCCTACATGACCACGCACGACGACCTGTTCAGCGCCGACAACCAGTACACGGTGTTGAACGCCCAAGCCCCGTTGCCGCACCGCGCGCGCGCCGCCGTCGGTGCCGACATCGCCAACGACTACTACGCCGAAGAAGCGGAAAAAGTCCTGGCCCCGGTCACCAAGTTCCTCGAGCGCCACGGCATCCAGGCCCAGAGCAGCTGGAAAGTCGGCCATGCCGCCGAAGTCATTTCGCGCCATGCCATGACCGGCAAGTTTGACCTGCTGGTCATGGGCTCGCATGGCCATGGTGCCCTGGGCAGCCTGGTGATGGGCTCGGTCACGACCAAGGTCATGGCCAGCTGCGAGGTGCCGATTCTGCTGATCCGCTGAATTGCTACCAAATTTGTAGCGACCTGCGCCCTTGACATTCGGGCTAGCGGGCGCTCAAGCCCTCAAAGCAGGCACCGAGCACGAGCTCGACGATGTCGGCATCGCTGAGCTGGCCACCGGCTTGGAGGAATTCCAGCGCCGGATCGCAGGCGCGCGCGTACAGAGTGAACAGCACGGCCGTGACGCTCAGGCGCGGGTTGAGCCGGCCCTGCTGCTGGGCGGCTGCGATCCAGTCTCCCAGCAGTTCGCTGACCTGCGCCAGGGTCTCGCGGCAGTCCGCGTGGGCTATCAGGGCGGCGCGCAGGCTGGAGTTGCGGCCGGGCAGCGCAGGCATCTCGCCGGCCAACTGCAGCGCCATGGCCCAGCGGGCTGCAGCCTGGAGTTTGTCCAGCGCCCCCTGGTCGGCCGGCTGGGCCTGCAAGAAGGCCTGGGCCTGGCGCAGCAGGCGCAGCATCGCGGCCGCCGCCAAGTCGTCCTTGCTGGCGAAATGTTTGTAAAGACTCGCTTTCGCGATACCCACGGCGGCAGCGACCTCGTCCACCGTCATGGCCTCAAAGCCCTTGTGCGCCAGCAGGCGCAGGGCGGTCTGCACGATCGCGTCTTCACGCGCCTGGAGCATCTGCTCCTTGAACGAGTGCTTGACGGCGGGGGCGCTGCTCATGCTTGAATTTTAGACAGCCGCGCAGGTCGCTCCAAAGACCGGCTGTTTCGCGACCGAGGAGTCGGCAGGCAACCCAACAATATGAAACAACTGCGGCTTTGCATCCGGCCCCTGGCCTGCCTATCTTGAAAGCTAATGCCGTGAATTCAGGGGGTGCATCATGAAGACTAACTTGCCCAAGAGCGGCTGGCCCCGAACGGGCTGGCCCAGAACCGTCTGGATCGACGCCCTGGCCTGGCTGCTGGCCGCGATCGCGGCCCTGCTGCTGGCCTTGGCCGGCCCAGCCGAGTTTTGAGCGTCGCTCGCGGGCGGCGCCCGGCTCAGGCGGCTTGCACCCCGGCCCTGCCCTGCTCCACCACAAAACTGGCCTGTGTCCTGAGCCGGCCGTCGGCGCCTGCGGGGTGCGGCGTGCCGCGGAAATCGCAGCGCATGAGCTGCGGCGTGAGTTCGAGCAGGGCGTAGCCGCGCTCGTCGGCGCGGGCGTGAACCAGGTCAGGGTTGCTGGCGCGCATGCGTGAGAGCAAGGCCTCCGGCCCACCCTGCGAGGTGATGGAGCTGGTCACGAACTCGCTGGCCAGCGCCGGCGACGCCGCATCGTTGGGACGCAGCCTCAGGTTGGCTGCCACATGGCGGTGCACGTCGCCGCCCAGGGTCACGACGTCCTGCAGCTTGGCGTCGGCGACGGTCTGCAGCAGACGCGAGCGCGCCTCGGGATAGCCGTCCCAGGCATCGGTGTAGGTGGCTCGGCCCGTGCCCGGCACTGGCGAGTCCAGGCCCGTTGAGCTGATCTGCGTGGCCTGGGCCAGCAGTTTCCAGCGGCGCCGCGAGCCCTGCAGGCCCTCCTGCAGCCAGCGCTCCTGGGCCGGCCCGAGCAGGCTGCGCTGCGGATCGGCCAGCTCCTGGCAGTCCACCACGAGACGGCCGCCGCCCTTGAGCGGGTCGGGGCAGGCCTGGTGGCTGCGATACTGGCGGCAGTCCAGCGTCCACAGCTCGGCCAGCCGACCCCAAACCAGCTGGTCGTGAATGCGCATGGACGCGCCCTGCGGCGGCAGGCGCAGCGGCATATGCTCGAAATAGGCGCGGTAGGCGGCAGCGCGCCGCTTCAGGAACAGGACCGGGTCGCTGTAGCGCGGGTCGCGGTCGTTGGCGTAGTCGTTGACCACCTCATGGTCATCCCACATCAGCACCCAGGGATGGGCCGCGTGCGCGGCCTGTAGTTCGGCGTCGCTCTTGTAGAGCGCATGGCGCTGGCGGTACTCGTCCAGCGTGTGCGGCACGCCGCCGGTGTGTCTGCGCACCGTGTAGCGCGGACTGCTGCCCTCGTAGATGTAGTCGCCCACGAACAGCACGAAGTCCAACTCCTGCGCAGCGATCTCGCGGTGCGCCGCGTAGTGGCCCTGCTCCCAGTGCTGGCAGGAGGCCAGCGCGAGGCGCAGCCGCGCCACCGGCGCGTCGGCGGCAGGCGCCGTGCGCGTACGGCCCACGGGGCTGACGGCGTCGCCGCAGGTAAAGCGGAACCAATACTCGCGCCCGGCTTGCAGGCCTTGCAGCGGCACATGGAGGCTGTGGGCGCGCGCCGCGCTGGTCGCCAGCTCGCCGCGGCGCAGCAGCTGGCGCAGCGCCGGGTCGCTATAAAGTTCATAGCTGACTCTGACCGATTCGCCTGGGCTCATGGCATTTTGGTCATCCTCGCCGGGCAGCAGTCGGGTCCACAGCACGACCGAATCGGGCCGCGGCATGCCGCTGGCCACGCCCAGCGCGAAGGGGTTGGCCCTCCAGCGCGGGGCGGGGCCGGGCGCGCCTTGGGCGCCGGCCTGCACCCAGCTGCTCAGCGCCCAGGCCAGGGCCGCACGGTGCAGATCGCGGCGCTTCATGGCGCGGCGCTGCCCAACGTGAAGAAGAAGGTCGCGCCCTGCTCGGGCGCGGCCTGGGCCCAGACCCGCCCGCCATGGCGGCTCACGATGCGATGCACCGTGGCCAAGCCGATGCCGGTACCGGGGAACTCCGCCACCGTGTGCAGGCGCTGGAAGGTGCCGAACAGCTTGTGCGCATAGCTCATGTCGAAACCGGCACCGTTGTCGCGCACAAAGAACACGGCCTCGCCATCGGCGCCGCCGTCGCGGCCCACCGTGATCTCGGCCCTGGAGCGGCCGGCGCTGAACTTCCAGGCATTGCCCAGCAGATTCTCGATCACGCGCATCATCAGCCGCGGGTCGCCATGGGCCTGCAGGCCGGGCTGCACCTGCAGCTGGACCTCGCGCGTGGGTTCGCGTTCCTGCAGGTCCTCCAGCACCTTGAGGGCCATCGCGCTCAGGTCCATGGCCTCCCATTTCATGCTGGCGCGCGAGAGCTGGGCCAGCGACAGCAGGTCGTCGATCAGCACGCCCATCTGGGCCACGCCTGCGCGTATGCGGTTGAGGTAATGCCGCCCGCGCGGGTCCAAAGCTTCGCCCAGGTCCTGCTCCAGCACCTGGCTGAAGCCGTCGATCGCGCTCAGCGGCGAGCGTAGGTCGTGCGAAACCGAGTAGGAGAAGGCCTCCAGCTCCTTATTGGCCGCCTCCAGCTGGGCCGTGCGCTGGCGCACCCGCTCCTCCAGGCTGGCGTTGAGGCGGATGATCTCCTGCTGCGCGCGTTTGCGTTCGCGGATGTCGGTGTTGATCGCCAGCACGCCGGTGGGCCGGCCCTGCTCGTCGTCGACGCGGGTCCAGCGCCCCTCGATGACCAGCGGCGTGCCGTCCTTGGCCACCTGCTCCAGCTCGCCGACCCATTCGCCGCGCGCCATCAGTTCGCCCATGGCTTGCCGGAAGGGCGACACGTCGCGGTACATCAGCGCTTGCACCGACTGCCCGCTCGCCTCGGCGGCGCTCCAGCCATACAGGCGCTCGGCGCCATGGTTCCAGTAGCTCACGCGGTGGGCCAGGTCGCGCACGGTGATGGCGTCCTGGGCCTTGTCCAGCAGCGAGGCCTGCTCGCGCACCCGAGCATCGGCGATGCGCACGGCCTCGGCGATGCGTTGCCGCTCCTGCCGCGTGCGCAGATTGCCGATGCCGAAGGCCAGGTTGTCGGCCAGCTCCTGCAGCAACCTGACCTCGTCGGCCCCTGCCTGGTGCACCTCGGCCGAATACAGCGCCAGCAGGCCGAACGTGCGCTCGGTGTCGCGCAAGGGCAAGCCCATCATGCTGCGGTAGCCACGCTGCATCGCTTCTTCCTGCGAGTGAAAAAAGGTTTCCTCGGTCGTGATGTCGGCGCACACGGTTGGTTCGCCGCTGCGCACGGTCCGGCCCGCCGGCCCGCGACCCGTGGGGTCGTCGGCGGACCAGCTGAGCCGAATGGCCGACAGATAGCCCTTTTCCGCCCCGGCGTGGGCCATCGGCAAAATGGTGCGGAACTCGTCGTCCTGGGCATAGCCGACCCAGGCCATGCGATAGCCGCCGACGTCCACCGCCAGGCGGCAGACCTCCAGCAACAGCTGCTGCTCGTCTTCGGCGCGCACCAAGGCGGCATTGCAGCGGCTGAGCATGCGCAGCGCGCGGTGGCTGTGGGCCAGATCGGCTTCGGCCTGCTGGCGCTCGGTAATGTCGGCAAACACGACCAGGCCGCCCAGGCGCTGCTGCTGGGCATCGCGCAGGGGCCGGATGTTCATTCTCATGGTCCGGCGTTCGCCCTGCGCGGTGCGCACCAGCACATCGAGTTTGTCCACCCTCTCGCCGCGGATCGCGCGGGCCAGCGGACGGTCCAGCGCGTCGGGCGTCTGGCCATGCGCCATGAACAGATCGTGGCGCTGGCGCCAGACGTCGAGCGTCGTGCCCGTCGCCTCGGCCGGAAAAACGGCGCGCGCCGCCGCGTTGAACAGCAGGAAACGGCCCTGCGCATCGGCCGCGATCACGCCTTCGCTCATGCTGTTGATGACCAGATCGAGCAGGGCATGCTCGCGCTCGGTGCGGCGCAGCGCCGCGTCGAGTTCGGACTGCCGCGCCTGCAGGGATTCGGCCATGCGGTTGAAAGCCCGGCCGAGCTGCGCCAACTCGCTGCGGGTGGCGTCGGGGTCGAGCTCGACCCGGGCGTCGAGCTGACCTTCGGCCACGGCATGGG
>JBOHHM010000291.1:0-18445 GCA_050725495.1 Burkholderiaceae bacterium
AGGCCCGAGGCGCAGAAGCGGTTGACCGTGATGCCGCCGACGCTCTGCGGCAGGCCCGCGAGGATCGCGCCGATACGCGCCACGTTCAGGCCCTGCTGGGCTTCGGGGATGGCGCAGCCGCAGATCACGTCTTCCACGGCCTTCGGGTCCAGCCCCGGCAGCTGGGCCAGGGCCGCACGCAAGGCGGTGGCCAGCAGATCGTCGGGCCGGGTGTTGCGGAAGTAGCCGCGGTGCGAACGGCCGATCGGCGTGCGCGTGGCGGCAACGATGTAGGCGTCTTGAATCTGTTTCATGAATAGCTCCTTAGGTGTCTTGCTCCTTCCCCCTCTGGGGGAAGGAGGAATGCATGTCAGTTGCGCACCGGCTTGCCGGTCGACAGCATGCCCATGATTCGCTCCTGAGTCCTGGGATGGACGATCAGCGAGCAGAAGGCCTGGCGCTCCAGCGTCATCAGGTAGTCCTCGCTGACCAGAGTGCCGGCCTCGACATCGCCACCGGTCACCACACCCGCGATCAGGCTCGCGATATGGAAGTCGTGCTGGCTGATGAAGCCACCGTCGCGCATGTTGATGAGCTGGCCCTGGATGGTGGCCTTGCCATTGCGGCCAGCCACCGGGAACAGGCGCTTGTGCGGCGCGCGGTAGCCGCCGTTGTACATGGCCTTGGCTTCGCCCAGCGCGACATACAGCAGCTCGTCCTTGTTGGGCACGATCACGTCGCTCTCCAGCAGATAGCCGAGCTTGCGGCTCTCGATCGCGCTGGTGCCGACCTTGGCCATGGCAGCGGCCGTGAAGCCTTCGCTCAGGAAGGGCAGGATGTCCTTGTTCGTCGAGGTCGCGGCGTTCTCGGCGGCGCGGCGCGCGATATAGGCCAGGCCGCCGGCGCCGGGCACCAGGCCCACGCCGACTTCGACCAGGCCGATATAGCTTTCCATGGCCAAGACGCGCCTGGCCGAATGCACGGCCAGCTCACAACCGCCGCCCAGCGCGAGGCCGCGAATCGCCGAGACCACGGGCACATTGGCATAGCGCAGCTTGAGCATGGTCTTCTGCAGCTCATGCTCGGCCCCTTCGATCGCGCTGGCACCGGCGACCATGAAGGCAGGCAGCATGGCCTGCAGGTCGGCCCCGGCGGAAAACGGCTCGTCACCCGACCAGATCACGACCCCCTGGTAGTCCCGCTCGGCCAGTTCCACGGCCAGGCTCAGGCCCTCGGCCACGTCGGGGCTGATCGCGTGCATCTTGGTCTTGATGCTGGCGATCACGATCTCGTCGTCCAGCGTCCACAGACGAATCGCGTCGTCCTCGTGCAAGGTCTTGCCGGCGGTTTCGAAGCCCTGGGCTTGGCTGCCCAGCACGCTTTCCGGGAAATGCTGGCGCGAGTACACGGGCAAAACGCGGCGCGGTTCGAATTTCTTCGTCGTCGGGTTCCACGAGCCTTCGGGCGTATGCACGCCGCCGGCCCCACCGTTCGATTCAGCCACCGGGCCCTTGAACACCCAGTCCGGCAGCGGCGCCTGGCACAGCGCCTTGCCGGCTTCGATGTCTTCCCGAATCCACCGGGCCACCTGCAGCCAGCCGGCCTCCTGCCACAGCTCGAACGGGCCCTGCTGCATGCCAAAGCCCCAGCGCATCGCGAAGTCCACGTCGCGTGCGGTCTCGGCGATCGAGCCCAGGTGCACGGCGGCGTAGTGGAAGCTGTTGCGTAGGATCGCCCAGAGGAAGCGGCCCTGCGCGCCTTCGCTCTCGCGCAGCAGCTTCAGGCGCTCGGCGGCCGGCTTCTTGAGCATGCGGCCATA
Source organism: Burkholderiaceae bacterium (assembly GCA_050725495.1). GTDB lineage: Bacteria > Pseudomonadota > Gammaproteobacteria > Burkholderiales > Burkholderiaceae_C > JBOHHM01. The sequence goes on from JBOHHM010000291.1 coordinate 1,799, forward strand.
GACTTCGTCGGCCTTGCCGCCGCCGGTCACATAGTCCTTGCTGGCCAGATCGAAGCGCAGCACCTCGCGGCCGACCTTCTTGTAGAAGCCGGCCTGGGTTTTCTGGCCCAGGTGGCCCATCTCGAGCAGGGTCTTCAGCACCTCGGGCGTGTCGAAGCTCGCATAGAACGGGTCGATAGGCTTGTCAGAGCCCCCTTCGGTAGGCGCGCTCAGGTTGTCCTGCAGCGTCTTGATCACATGGGCCATGGTGTCCAGGCCCACGACGTCGGCGGTGCGGAAGGTGCCCGAGCTGGCGCGGCCGAGCTTCTTGCCGGTCAGGTCGTCGACCACGTCGAAGCTCAGGCCGAAGTTCTCGACCTCCTTCATCGTCGCGAGCATGCCGGCGATGCCGACACGGTTGGCGATGAAGTTGGGCGTGTCCTTGGCGCGCACCACGCCCTTGCCCAGGCCGCTGGTGACGAAAGTCTCGAGCTGGTCCAGGATCTGCGGCTCGGTGGTGGGCGTGTTGATCAGCTCCACCAGATACATGTAGCGCGGCGGGTTGAAGAAATGGATGCCGCAAAAGCGCGGCTTGATCTCTTCCGGCAGGGCTTCGCTGAGTTTGGTGATCGACAGGCCCGAGGTGTTCGATGCCACGATCGCGTGCGCCGCGACGAAGGGCGCGATTTTCTTGTAGAGGTCGAGCTTCCAGTCCATGCGCTCGGCAATAGCCTCGATGATCAGGTCGCAGTCGCGCAGCTCCTCCAGATGCTCTTCGTAATTGGCCTGGGCGATCAGCGCGGCGTCCTCGGCCACGCCCAGCGGCGCGGGCTTGAGTTTTTTCAGACCTTCGATGGCCTTGGCCACGATGCCGTTCTTGGGCCCTTCCTTGGCCGGCAGATCGAACAGCACGACCGGCACCTTGACGTTGACCAGATGGGCGGCGATCTGCGCGCCCATCACACCGGCGCCGAGCACCGCGACTTTTTTCACTTGGAAACGGGACATTGAAATTTCCTGGTTAAGCGTTGGGCGTTGCGCGTTCAGCGAGCCATCACGCTCCACACTGAACACTCAACACCCAACCGGTTACTGCACGCGAACCCCAGTGTGGGTGCGGTCGAACGGGCCGATGGGGCACCGACTCAGGCAAAGACCTCGTCGGTGTCCATCAGCACCTTGGCGCCGGCCCGCGCGGTGCGCATCAGCGTCGCGGTCTCGGGGAACAGCTTGGCGAAGTAAAAGCGCGCGGTCTGCAGCTTGGCCTTGTAGAACGGGTCGGTGTTGCCGGCAGCGATCTCGCGCAGCGCCACCTGCGCCATGCGGGCCCAGAAGTAGCCAAACACCAGGTGGCCGGCGACGCGCAGGTAGTCCACGGCCGCGGCGCCGACTTCGTCGGCGTTCTGGAAGGCCTTGAAGCCGATCTCGGTCGTGAACTTGGTCATCTGCTCGCCCAGGTAGGCCAGCGGGTTGATGAACTCGGCCATCTTCTCGTTGACGCCTTCTTCTTCGACCAGGGCGCCGATCAGCTTGCCGAACTTCTTGAGCGTGGCGCCGTTGTTGCCCAGCACCTTGCGGCCCAGCAGGTCCAGCGACTGGATGGTGTTCGTGCCTTCGTAAATCAGGTTGATGCGGTTGTCGCGCACATACTGCTCCATGCCCCATTCCTTGATGAAGCCGTGGCCGCCAAACACCTGCATGCAGGCGTTGGTCGCAATGTGGCCGTTGTCGGTGATGAAGGCCTTCACGATGGGCGTGAGCAGGGCCACCATCTCGGCGCTGTCCTTGCGCACCTTCTCGTCGGGGTGGTGGATCTCCTTGTCGAGCAGCAGCGCGCAATAGGTCGCGAGCGCGCGGCCGCCTTCGGCGTAGGCCTTGGCCGTCAGCAGCATCTTGCGCACATCGGGGTGCACGATGATCGGGTCAGCCGGTTTGTCTTTGGCCTTGGCGCCGGTCAGCGAACGCATCTGGACGCGGTCCTTGGCATAGGCCAGCGCGTTCTGGTAGGCCACCTCGGTCAGGCCCAGCGACTGGTTGCCGACACCGAGGCGGGCGGCATTCATCATCACGAACATCGCAGCCAGCCCCTTGTTGGGCTGGCCCACCATCGTGCCGACGGCGTTTTCCAGCACCATCTGCGCCGTGGCATTGCCATGGATGCCCATCTTGTGCTCGAGGCCGCCGCAGTAAATGCCGTTGCGCGAGCCCAGCGAGCCGTCCTTGTTGACATTGAACTTGGGCACGGCGAACAGGCTGATGCCCTTGCTGCCCTGGGGCGCATCGGGCAGGCGGGCCAGCACCAGATGCACGATGTTGGCGGTGAGGTCATGCTCGCCCGCGCTGATGAAGATCTTGTTGCCGGTGAGCTTGTAGGTCCCATCGGCCTGCGGCTCGGCCTTGGTGCGCAGAAGGCCCAGGTCGGTACCGCAATGCGGCTCGGTCAGGCACATGGTGCCGGTCCATTCGCCGCTGGTCAGCTTGGGCAGGTAGAGCTTTTTCTGCTCTTCGGTGCCGTGCGCATGCAGGGCCTCGTAGGCGCCATGCGACAGGCCGGGGTACATGGTCCAGGCCTGGTTGGCCGAGTTCAGCATTTCATAGAAGCACTGGTTGACCACGAAGGGCAGGCCTTGGCCGCCATAGGCGGGGTCGCAGGACAGCGCGGCCCAGCCGCCTTCGACGTACTGGGCATAGGCCTCCTTGAAGCCCCGGGGCGCCTTGACCTCGTGCGTGGTCTTGTCCAGCGTGCAGCCTTCGTCGTCGCCGCTGATGTTGAGCGGAAACGTCACCTCGGAGGCGAACTTGCCGCCCTCTTCAAGCACGGCGTTAATGGTGTCCACATCGACTTCGGCATGCGGAGGCAGGGCCTTGAATTCATCGGTGACCTTGAACAGTTCGTGCATCACGAATTGCATGTCGCGCAGGGGCGGGTTGTAGCTGGGCATGGTGGTTACTCCTGTGGGTTCGGGCGAAAAAGCTCAGGCGCTTTTGGGTTTTCTGGAAACAGGGGACGGGCTGCGTTGAGCCGGTGCCGTCGCGTAGCGGGCCAGGATGCTGTCGAAGCCCTGCAGGGCGCGATCGATCGATCCGGGCTTCTTGAGAAAGCGGGCCTCGTAATGCAGGGCGAGGATCAGGCCGTGGATCTCGAACAGCATCTGCTGCTCGTCGACATCGGGGCTCAGATGGCCTTGTTCCTTGGCGATCACGAGCGCCCGCTGCATGGCCGCGTGCCAGGTCTTGACCGAGCTGGCCAGCGCATCGCGCACCGGGCCCGGCCGGTCGTCGAACTCGACCGCGCCGCTGATGTAGATGCAGCCCGAGTCGATCTCCACCGAGGTGCGCTTCATCCAGTTGGCAAACATGGCTCGCACGCGCGGCAGGCCGCGCGGCTCGCGCAGGGCCGGATAGAAGACCTCGTCCTCAAAGCGCGCGTGGTACTCGCGGATGACCGAGATCTGCAGCTCTTCACGCGAGCCGAAATGGGCGAACACGCCCGACTTGCTCATTTGCGTGACCTCGGCCAGCGCGCCTATGCTCAGGCCTTCGAGCCCGATCTGGGTCGCCAGGCCGAGCGCGGCATCGACGATCGCGGCCTTGGTCTGCTGGCCCTTTTGCAGGGCGCGACCTTCGCGGCTGCCGTCGCGCGGGCCCGAGCGTGCGGGTTTGGCAGGCAATTCTGTGACGGGCATGGTTCCAAACCAAATAAAACGAACGATCGTTCTATTTTGCAGGAATTCCCGGCCCAGCCATCATGCCGGGGTATTTCTAGAGGCTCGGACCTAGGCCTATCTAGGGTAAACCCTTGGTTTCGGCTGCATTCATCAAGCCGTCACAGCTGAAACGGCACGACCAGCTGGCGTTGCTCACCGAGGCCTTCGACGCCCAGCGTCATGACATCGCCTTTCTTCAAGAACAAAGGCGGCTTCATGCCCATGCCGACGCCGGGCGGCGTGCCGGTGGTGATCACGTCGGCAGGCATCAGCGTCATGAACTGGCTCACATAGCTGACCAGCTTGGCCACGCCGAAGATCATCGTCCTGGTGCTGCCGGTTTGCATGCGCTGGCCGTTGAGGTCCAGCCACAGCGCCAGCTTCTGCGGGTTGGGCACCTCGTCGCGCGTGACCAGCCAGGGTCCGATCGGGCCGAAGCTGTCGCAGCCCTTGCCCTTGTCCCACTGCGGACCGCGCTCGAGCTGGAACTCGCGCTCGCTGACATCGTTGACGGTGCAGTAGCCGGCCACGTGATCGAGGGCATCCTTTTGCGAGACGTAGCGGGCCCGCGCGCCGATGACCACGCCGAGTTCGACCTCCCAGTCGGTCTTCTTCGACCCCTTGGGCAGCATCACGGCGTCGTTCGGTCCCTGGATGCAGCTGGTGGCCTTCATGAAGACGATGGGCTCCTCAGGAATCGGCGCGCCGGCCTCGGCTGCGTGGTCGGCGTAGTTGAGGCCGATGGCGATGAACTTGGCCGTGCCGGCCACCGGGCAGCCCAGGCGGGGCTTGCCGCGCACCAGGGGCAGCTGCTCGGCCTTGAGCCGGCGCAGCCTGGCCAGCGCCGCATCGCCAAGCTGGTTGGGGCCAATGTCAGGGACCACGGCGCTGAGATCGCGCAGCCGGCCCTGGGCATCGATGAGTCCAGGCTTTTCCCTGCCCGGCTTGCCATAGCGAACGAGTTTCATGTTGTTTCCTGTGGGACGACCCATGCACCGGCCGGTTGCGCCTGCAACAGGGATGGAACCGGCCTCAAGCCCATGTCAAACGGGCGTCAGCAGCTACTATTTTTATAGCACCAAAAGCAGGCTGGCTTCCAGATGCTCGGACGGGGCTCGCTTGAAGCCCGAGCGCGCAAAGCGCTGCAGGCGGCCCAGCACAAAGGCGGTCAGCACCGAGGCCCGCACCTGGGCATCGACCGTGGGGGTGGCCGAGCCATGGGCTTCAGCCACGCTGCGCAGGCTCTGCCTGAGCGTGGCTTCGATCTTGTCGAAGAACTGGTTCATGCGCTGCTGCAGGCGTTCGTTTTCGAACACCAGCGCATCGCCCACCATCACGCGGGTCATGCCGGGGTTTTTCTCGGCGAACTGCAGCAGCATCGCGACCACCTTGCCGACCTGGCCCGCGCCGTCGGACTCGCGCTCGGTGATCTGGTTGACCAGCGAGAACACGCTTTGCTCGATGAACTCGATCAGGCCCTCGAACATCTGGGCCTTGCTCGCGAAGTGGCGGTACAGTGCCGCCTCGCTGACCTCCAGCCGCGCCGCCAGCGCGGCCGTGGTGATGCGCTCGGCCCCGGGCTGCTCCAGCATGGTGGCCAGCGCCTGCAGGATCTGCACCCGCCGCTCGCCCGGCTTGGGGCGCTTGCGGACCGGGGCGCTGGCTTCGCTGCCGGAACTGGATGAAGGTGGGCTGAGCTCGACGTCGGACATGTTTGCAACGGGGTGTATTCAATTGATTCTCGCACAGCGGCAATGGGGGCCTGGCGAGGGCCGGAACCGGAATTCCCGCTCAACGCTCAGTCCGCAAACGCCAGCGTCACGCGCAGCCCGCGCCCGTTCAGGCCCGGCTGCAGCACCAGCTGGCTGTGGTGCACGCGCGCAATCTCGTCGGCAATGGCCAGCCCCAGGCCGTTGCCCTCGCCGACCGTGCCTTGCACGCGGTAGAAGCGCTCCAGCACCCGGGCCCGCTCGGCCGGCGCCACACCGGGGCCGTCGTCTTCGACCTGCAGAAACGGCTGCCCGCCGCGCACGCCGCAGCGTATGGTGACGGTGCCGCCTTCGGGCGTGTACTTGACCGCGTTGTCCACCAGGTTGCCCAGCAGTTCGCGCAGCAGCCAGTCGTGGCCCATCACATGGGCCGGCACCACGTCCAGGCCCAGGTCGATCTGCTTGGCCGTGGCCGCATCCAGATGGATTTCGAGCAGGGTCTCGCACAGGTCCTTGAGATCCACGCGCTGCATGGGCTGGGCCTCGACGCTGCGCGCGTCGGCCCGCGACAGGGCCAGCAACTGGTTGGCCAGCTGCGAGGTACGGCGCGTCGCGCTGCGCAGCTTGTCGATTTGATCCGCTCTCAAAGTGATAGCGCCGCCCGCTTGGTCCACCGCAGCTTGAGGCCCTTTTGACTTGGCGCGGGCATGAGCCACCTGGGCCCAGGCCTCGACCTGGGCCTGCAGGCCAGCCAGCGGCGTGCGCAGCTGGTGGGCGGCATCGGCGACAAAGCGGCGCTGGCTGTCGGCCTGGGCGTTGACCAGGTCGAACAGCCGGTTGAGCGAGCGCACCAGCGGCCGCACCTCTTCAGGCGAGGCCTGCTCGTCGAGCGCGCTCAAGTCGCGCGGCGAGCGGTGCTCCACCGCTTCCTTGAGGTCCAGCAGGGGTTTGAGCGCGCGCTTGACGGCCCAGTTGACTGCCAGAGCCGCCGCCACCACCAGCACCAGATTGGGCAGCAGCACCTTGGACAGGATGGAGCGGACCCACTGCTGGCGCGGATCGGAGCCATCGGCCAGTTGCACCACCAGTTCGCCGGCCGCCGTGCGCACCCGCTGCGCCACGATGCGGTAGGTCACGCCATTGTCTTCCGAGCTGTGGAATTCCGGCTCGGGCGTCGCGGGCAGCGTCCCCACGAGCCAGGGCTCGCCATGCAACATCCGGCCCTGCAGGTCGCTCACGCTGTAGGCCGCAAAACCCGGCCGGTCCTTGAGAAACTCCTCCACCGGCGGCGCCAGCAGCAGCACCGGCGGGTCGCCCGACACGGTGCCTGGCGCCACCACCGAATCGGCCAGCAGCGGCACCAGGCGCAGCAGCTGCCGATCGTGTTGCAGCGCGGCGCTGTCAGCCGAGCGGTAGTCCAGCCAGGCATTGAGCAAGGCGAGCAGGAACAGCGGCGCAATCAGCATCACCAGCAGGCGGCGCTGCAGCCCCGAGGTCATGCCTGCCGCGCTCATTGGGTAATCTCCCCCAGGCTTGCCACTACGTGTGCTGCGCCACCCCCCTCAAGGGGGCCCGCGCCTTGGGACGGCCCGGCGGCGCTCATTGGTGCACCCTTGGCGCTGCGCGCCGTCCGCCCGAGCGGAAGCGAGCCCTCCTTCGGGCGGCCGGGCGGAGGGCTCATGGCCGTGCGCTTGGCGGCCCCAGCAGCTCCAGCCGGTAGCCAAAGCCGCGAATCGAGCGCAGTGCCACGCCGTGCGGCTCGAGCTTGCCACGCAGGCGCGAGATATAGACCTCCACCGCATTGGGCGTGATCTCCTTGTCCCAGCCGGTCAGCGCCTGCAACAGCTTGTCCTTGCTGGCCGGCTTGGGCGCGTTGATCAGCAGGTACTCCATCACGGTCCATTCGCGCGGCCCCAGCTCGATGGCCTGGCCGCCCACCGTGGCCCGACGGTTGGCCGTGTCCAGCTCCAGCGGGCCAAAGCTCAGCACCGCCGAGGTGGCCGCCTGCGAGCGGCGCAGCAGGGCTCGCAGGCGCGCCAGCAGCTCGGGCAGCTCGAAGGGCTTGATCATGTAATCATCGGCACCCAGGTCCAGTCCCTGCACGCGGTCGTGCAGCGCATCGCGCGCCGTGAGGATCAGCACCGGCATGGCCTGGTTGGCCGCCTGCGAGAGGCGCAGGCGCCGCGTCAGCTCCAGCCCATCCATGCCGGGCAGGCCGATGTCGATGATGGCGGCGTCAAACACCTCGGTACGCAGCACCTCCTCGGCCCGCTCGCCGCTGCCCACCCAGTCCACCGCATAGCCCGCATTGGCCAGCCCCAGCTTGATGCCGCTGGCCACCATCACGTCGTCTTCGACCAGGAGAAGTCTCATAAGGCGTCAAAGCATGTGGAAAACGCGTTCAGGAAGCATCGCGAACGGCTGGCAGGCTAGGCGCACGGAGCACGGCAAGCGGAATGTGCTTCACCCACATGAGGATTGCGAGCACCGCGCAACGACGCATGGCAGGCACGCAGTAGCTTCATGAATGCGTTTTCAATGCGAGCGGATCATCGTGCCGTAGGCCTGCTCGGTCAGGATTTCCAGCAGCATCGAGTGCGGCACGCGGCCGTCGATGATGTGGACCGAGTTCACGCCGCTCTTGGCCGCGTCCAGCGCGCCAGCGATCTTGGGCAGCATGCCGCCGGAGATGGTGCCGTCGGCAAACAGCTCGTCGATCTCGCGCGCGCTCAGGTCGGTCAGCAGCTTGCCGTTCTTGTCGAGCACGCCGGGCGTGTTGGTCAGCAGCACCAGCTTCTCGGCCCTGAGCACCGTCGCCAGCTTGCCCGCCACCACGTCGGCATTGATGTTGTAGCTCTCGTTGTGCTCGCCAAAGCCGATCGGGCTGATCACAGGAATGAACTGGTCGTCCTGCAGCGCCTTCACCACGCTCGGATCGATCGCCACGATGTCGCCCACCTGGCCCACATCGTGCTCCTTGGCCGGGTCGTCCTTGTCGACCATCTTGAGCTTTTGCGCGCGAATCAGCCCGCCGTCGCGCCCGGTCAGGCCCACGGCCTTGCCGCCGGCCTGGTTGATCAGGCCCACGATGTCCTGCTGGACCTCGCCGGCCAGCACCCACTCCACCACCTCCATGGTTTCGGCATCGGTCACGCGCATGCCCTGGATGAACTCGCCCTTCTTGCCCAGCCGGGCCAGCGCCGTCTCGATCTGCGGCCCGCCGCCATGCACCACCACCGGGTTCATGCCCACCAGCTTCAAAAGCACCACGTCTTCGGCAAAGTCGGCCTGCAGGGCCGGGTCGGTCATCGCGTTGCCGCCGTACTTGATGACCATGGTCTTGCCATGGAACTTGCGGATATAAGGCAGCGCCTGGGCCAGGATTTCGGCCTTGTCGCGCGGGGCGATGGGGGTGGTGTCGGTCATGGCGTTGGGAATTCAGGGAATCAACCAGTAAATTGTGCCGCATTGGCGAGCGAGCGCCCCCATCGGCTCCCGGAGCGGGAAAGTCAACGCCCTAGAATTCGCGGATGCCGAAGATTCACTGGGCCCGTTGCGCCGCGCTGTTCTGGGGCTTGGTGGTATTCATGCCCGTGGGCGTCAACTACCTCGCCTTTTTCGCCCTGCTGGCCTGCATGCTGGCCCAGGGTGATTGGCCCGAGCGCATCCAGCGGCTGCGTGGCCATCGAATGTGGTGGCCCGCCGTATTTTTCATGGCGTGGACGCTGCTGGTGCTGGCCGTCCAGCCCACTTACCCCGAAACCCCATCCAACCTCTGGCATGGCCTGCGCATCGTGGCCACCTTGGCGCTGGCCCTGGCCCTCAAGCGCGATGAGGCGATGTGGGCACTGCGCGGTTTTTGGATCGCCGCAATCGTCAGCCTGGCGATCGTTGGACTGCACCATTTGGTCGGGCTGCCTGATTGGCCTTTGTGGGCCAACCTGCTGCGGATGTCTGGCAACAAGTCCATCTCCAACGCCGTGCTGTTTTCACTGGTCGCGGCTTCGGCCCTGGCCGTCTCGCTGGAGCGCGGCGGATGGATTCGCCCTGCCTGTGTGGCACTGGCCGTTGCGCTGATGGCTGTCGTGACATGGGCCCTGCCATCGCGCACATCTCTGCTGATCATCCTGATCACCCTCGCTGCGAGCTTCATCCACCTGTGGCGCTCCCGCAAGCTGCAACTGGCCACAGCGCTGATGGCCGCCGGACTGGCAGCCAGCGTAGCCGCGATGAACATCCCGGCTGTGCAACAACGGTTTGCCCAGGGCCTGGGAGAGATCAAGCAGGCCCAGGAGGGCGATGTGTCACCCGTGAGTTGGGGGGTGCGCGTCAACATGTACCAACACACGGCACAAATGATGCTGGAGCGCCCCTTGCTGGGCTGGGGCGTCGGCAGCTGGAACCAGCAATGGAAGCAGCGGGTGCCAGCGCAGATTGCCGACTTCAACATGCCGCACAACGACTTCTTGTGGATGGGCGCCCAAGCGGGCCTGCCTGGGGCGCTGGCTCTGCTGGCACTGGTGCTGGCAGGCATGCAGCGGGGCTGGTCTCGAACCGATTTGAGGGGCCGCCTGGCCTTTGCGGCCAGCCTGACACTGTTACTGGCGACCAGCTTCAACTCAGCGATGCGCGATGCAGCCATTGGCCTGAGCGTGCTCTGGGTGGTGGGGCTTTATCTGCGCATGGCCGAGGAGCAGCAGCCCGCCATGAACCGCATTGACTCAGACCCATCACCGCAGCCAACGCGGCACCCTGATGCAGCCGATCATCAGACAAGCCGCCACACAGGTGATCACCAACAAGCCGCATAGAGTCATCAGCGCCGACCTGTTGTGCCGGTGCAGCGCCACGGGCCCCACCATCAGCCTGGCGACACTCCGCGGCACTTCTAGAATCGCTGCATGTTGAAAATGCACTTGGTTCGCTACGCGGCTTTGTTCTGGGGTTTGGCGGTGTTCATGCCCGTGGGGATCAACTACCTGGCCTTCTTTGCGCTGCTGGCCTGCATGCTGCTACAGGGTGCGCTACCCGAGCGCATTGGCCGCCTGCGCAGCCACCTGATGTGGTGGCCCGCCGTGGTCTACGTCGCCTGGACGCTGCTGGTGCTGGCCGTACAACCCACTTACCCGGAAACGCCGTCCAACCTCTGGCACGGCCTGCGCATTGTCCTTACCCTGGCCCTGGCCCTGGCCCTCGCGCGCGACGAGGCGGTGTGGGCGCTGCGCGGGTTTCTGGCGGCTGCGACGCTGAGCCTTGCCATCATCGGGCTGCACCGCCTGGGCCTGCCCGACACCGCCCTGTGGGCCAGCCTGACCCACCACACCGGCAACAAGTCGATTGCCGTTGCGGTGCAGTTTTCCCTGATTGCCGCCTCGGTCCTGGTCGTCGCCATGGAGCGAGGCGGCGTGATCCGCTATGCCAGCCTGCCGCTGTCTGCCTTGCTGCTGGCCATCGCGGCCGCCATGCCCTCAAGAACCTCGGTCCTGGTCGTCGTGGTGACGCTGGCGGCGGCCTGTATCCACCGCTGGCGCGCCCGCAAGCTGGCGCTCGCGGCGGCGCTGGGGGCCTCGGTGCTGGTGTCCGGCGCCGTGGTGCTGGGCCTGCCCTCGGTGCAACAGCGCTTTGCCCAGGGAATCTCCGAAATCCAGGCCGCCCGCGCGGGCGATGTTTCCGAAGCCAGCTGGGGCGTGCGGGTCAACATGTACCGCCACACAGCCCAAATGGTGGTGGAGCGGCCGCTGATGGGCTGGGGTATTGGCGGCTGGACCCAGCAATGGAAGCAGCGGGTATCCCCTGTGCTGGCCGGGTTCAACATGCCGCACAACGACTTTCTCTGGATGGGGTCGCAGGCGGGCGTCCCAGGTGCGCTCGCACTTCTGGCGCTGGTGCTGGCCGGCCTTGTGGCCTCATGGCGCAGAGCCGACTTGACGGGCCGTCTCGGTTTTGTGGCGGTGCTGACCCTGCTGCTGACCGCCAATGTGAATTCCGCCATGCGCGATGCGGCCCTGGGCTTGAGCCTGCTGTGGGTGGTGGGCTTGTATCTGCGCCTGGTGTCCGAGCCACAGGATGCCGTGACCCTGTTACATGGCCCCGCGGCCTGACAGCACGACCCTTATCGTTTTGAGCAGGATCACCCAGTCCACCCACAGGGACCAGTTGCGCACATACCAGCTGTCGAACACCGAGCGCTCGTCAAACGTGGTGTGGCTGCGCCCGCTGACCTGCCACAGACCCGTAATTCCGGGCTTGACCTGCAGATACAGCTCCATGGCATCGGGCAGATAGCTGGGCAACTCGCGCCGCAGCAAGGGGCGTGGCCCCACCAGGCTCATGTCGCCGCGCAGCACATTCCAGAGCTGGGGCAGCTCATCAATACTGGTACGGCGAATCCAGCGCCCGACCTTCAGCACACGCGGGTCGTCTGCCAGCTTGAAGTTGCTGGCCTCGTAACGCGCATACAGCTCGGGCTGGCCGGTTTTCCATGCCTGCAGAACGGCATCGGCATTCTTCACCATCGAGCGGAACTTGATGAACTCGAAGTCCTGCCCTTGCGCCCCCACGCGTGGTTGGGTGTAGAGCACCGGCGCACCGTCTTCGCGCCGGATGCGCCACGCCACCCAGGCCATCAGAGGGGACAACAGCAGCAGCAGCAACCCGGAGACCAGCACGTCAATGCTGCGCTTGAGCCAGCGCGACCCAGGGCTCAGCAACTTGTGCTGCAGCCGCAAAAAAAGCACGTCGTTGCTGAAAAAGTGCTGGGCCTGCAGGCCATGCACCGGCACCCCCGCCAGCGCAGGCACCACAAACACCTCGAACTGCTGCGCGTGCAGCGAGCGCACCAGCTGCGCGGCACGGCCGCGCGCCTGGTCGTCCAGTGTCACCACAATCACTTCACAGCCCAGCTGGCGGGCGAGCGATTCCACGTCCTGGTCCAGCAACTGCACGGGCATGCCCGAGAGCTCATCCGTCTCGGACACCCAGACGCCCGACAAGGTGACCATGCCCGCCACCTCCACGCCCATGTGCCGCTCGCGCCGTAGTGCAGCACAGGCCTCGCGCGCGTTGGCGCCCTCGCCCACCACCAGGGCCTTGCGCCGCCAGTAGCCGGCCGGAACCATCCATTCACGCGCCGCCAGCCGCCCGAAAGGCAGCAAGCCCAGCACCAGCCCCCATGCCAGCAGCGGTACCGTGCGGGTGAAACTGACTTGCACAAAGAAATTCAGCGCAAAGTTAACCAATGCCACCATGGCAATGTAACGCCATGCAATACGTGTTTCTTCCCAAAACGCAGCGCGGCGCGTGTACTGGCCGCTAACAGCCAAGCTCAGCACCACCAACAGGGCCATGAGGATGTACAACACGCCGCCGCGGGTGGCCAAGGGAAACCAGTCCGCGGCTTGCGCCCGGTCAAAAAGCAAGGCGATACCCACTGCCAAAACCCAGGCGCAGCACATCACAGCCATGTCTGCGAGCAGCAGCACCCCGGCCCTCACCCGCTGCTTGCCGCCCTTAAAATACGAGGTTTTTGCCATTGGGGGGAAAAGTATGCACTTGGTTTCGGTTGTGCTGTCAGGGGGAGCGGGAACACGTTTGTGGCCGGTATCGCGCCAGGCGCTGCCCAAGCCGTTCATGCATGTTGGAGGCAGCAGTTTGCTGCGACAAGCCCTGGAGCGCGGCCAAAGCTGCGGCACCGATGACTCGATTATCGTCACTAACCAGGACTATCTTTTCCTAACCCGTCATGTGATCGCCGAGCTCGCCGACCCGCTGCGCGCACGCTACCTTCTGGAACCCAGGGGCCGCAACACCGCCCCGGCCATCGCCCTGGCCGCACTGGCCTGTGCCCAGGCGCATGGCCCCGAGGCCGTGATGCTGGTGCTGCCCGCCGACCACCTGATTCCGGACAGCGAGGCCTTCGTAGCCTGTGCGCTGGAAGCCGCACGCCATGCCAGCCAGGGCCAGCTGGTGGTGTTTGGCATATCGCCCACCGCGCCCGAAACCGGGTTTGGTTACATCGAGGTGGACAAAGCCAGCCGCCACACCCAGAAGGCCCTGCGCTTTGTGGAAAAGCCTGACCTGGCCACCGCGCAGCGCTACTTGGCCACGGGCCGCTACTACTGGAACAGCGGCATGTTCTGCTTTACCGCGGGCACCATTTTGCAGGCGTTGAAAGAGCATGCCCCCGAGGTACTGGCAGCTGCCGAGCAGGCTTGGGCCGGCAGTACGACACAAGACAGCACAACCCGGTTTGACGCTCACACCTTTGGCTTGCAGCCCGACATCAGCATCGACTACGCCGTGATGGAGCGCGCCAGCAACGTCACCTTGGTCCCCGCCAAGTTTGGCTGGAGCGACGTGGGCTCTTGGCCCGCCGTGGCCCAAGCCCATACGGCAGACACCAGTGGCAACACCTTCGTGGACGGCGAAGGAACCGAGTTTGTGGCCGTGGACACCACCCACACTTATGTGCAGGTGGAAAGCCACACGCCCAAGGTGGTGGCCACCGTGGGCGTGCAAGACCTGGTGATTGTGGACACCCCCGACGCCCTGTTGGTGGCCCACAAAAACGTGGCCCAAAAGGTCAAAGCTGTAGTGGATACGCTCAAAGAACGCAAGCATGGAAGCACCCACCTGCCCGCCGCCGTGCACCGTCCTTGGGGCACCTATGCCACGCTGAAGGAAGAAGACGGCTACAAGGTCAAACGCATCACCGTGAAGCCCGGCCAGGCGCTGAGCCTGCAATACCACCACCAGCGCGCCGAGCACTGGGTGGTGGTACAGGGCACGGCCATGGTGCAGATTGGCGAAGAGGAGCACAAAACCCTGCCCGGGCAATACCGCTACATCCCGCTCAAGGAACAGCACCGCCTGACCAATATTGGCAAAGATGAACTGGTCCTGATTGAAGTGCAGTGCGGCGGTTATCTGGGCGAAGACGATATTGTGCGGCTGGCAGATACCTACGGTCGCGCATGAGCAAGCCCGTATCAAACCTGCATCGCAATCCATGGGCGGACTGGTGGGATGGCACTCGCCGGACGGACGTCTGGTGGACCCTCGCTTGGTATGACATCGTTCTGCGCTACCGTCGGTCCATGCTGGGACCTCTATGGCTGACCCTCAGCATGGGGATCATGATTTTGGGCATGGGGCCCCTGTATGGCTCGCTCTTCAAGGTAGATCTGACCCTTTTTTTCCCGCACTTGGCGTTGGGTGTCATTTTCTGGACTTTCTTCTCAGGGGTCGTTAACGACTCTTGCAGTGTGTTCGTGACCGCCAGCAACCATTTGAAGCAAGGCTACTTTCCAGTCAGCATGTTTGTATGGCGCTGTATTTCCCGCAATGTCATGCAACTGGCACACCATTTGGTGCTTTATGTGCCTGTAGCCGTCTGGGCCGGGAAATCTTTTTCGTGGTCAATGTTGCTGGTGATACCGGCGTTTCTGATCACCATCGTCAACGCCCATGCGCTAGGCCTCCTGCTGGGACTGGTATGTGCCCGCTTTCGTGACGTAGTTCAAATCGTGACCAGTGTCATGCAAATGCTGATGTTTTTGACACCCGTTTTTTGGCTTCCTGAAAGTCTTCCTGACCGCGCGAGGTTTGTACTGTTAAACCCGTTGGCGCAAATGCTGGAACTACTGCGTTTGCCACTGATGGGAGGCATCCCCTCACTTGGCACATGGACAGGAATATTGGCCTGGACTGCAATCAACCTTTTGCTTGCCTCGATGGTGTTTAAGCGTACCTATCGGCGAGTCGTTTACTGGCTGTAGAACATGGCACATATTTCCTTGCGAGATGTCTCTGTCCACTTCCCCGTCTATGGGGCAGGTGCAAACTCGCTAAAAAAAACACTGGCGGCTTCCGTAACAGGAGGCCGCCTGGGAAAAGAAACCGGCGTCACGGTGGTGCAGGCGTTGAGCGGCATCAACCTCGAGTTAAAGGATGGCGACCGGTTGGGTCTGGTTGGCCATAATGGGGCAGGCAAATCCACATTGCTGCGAACATTGGCGGGGATTTATGAACCCTCCTCAGGCGAGTTTCACAGGCAAGGCACGGTAGCCAGCTTGATTGATCCCATGCTCGGCATCGAGTTTGATGCTAATGGCTTTGAAAATATCATGCTGCGCGGTTTGGTCATGGGACTGGGGAAAAGGCAAATTGAAAAGCTAACGCCTGATATCTGTGAGTTCAGTGGCCTCGGTGAGTATCTGAACATGCCAGTGCGTACTTATTCGACAGGCATGCTGATGCGACTCGCCTTCTCCATCTCAACCAGCGTGGAAGCCGATATTCTTTTAATGGATGAATGGTTATCCGTAGGCGATGCCGAGTTTACTGAGCGCGCTGAATGCCGGATGAAAGAGGTGGTTAGAAGCTCTGGCATTCTAGTTCTGGCATCACATTCACAAGATTTAATCGCCAAAGAGTGTAATCGCGTCGTCAAACTTGAGCATGGTTCTATCACGAGCGAATAGCCTTTTGTTTTTCCGTCAGACACGGACAGAGGCTCCAGCCATTCTTTATGCTCGCTCAAACAAAAAGGAAACACTTGAGATTGCTGGCAATAATTTTGCGCAGAAATTGATTCCATGAGCGTGAGTTTGAAGGATGCGCATCCCGCAACGAGATCTTCTGCAAGCGTCAGCCATGGACAAAAGAGAAGACAATTGTGCTGTGCTGCCTGACACTCAGTGCACAGCCCCTATCGTCGAAGTGCTTGGCATTTTCATTGAGCCGGGTAAGTAGAAGCCGTGTATTTTTACCAAAGCCCAGTTTAGGGAGGGTTGATTCGATGAAAAAAGCATATAGAGATGGAATAGATGTACAGGTTGCCTTTAGATCAAACGCAAAACAAATAGCTGCCGAATCTGATTCACTTAATCCACAAGCGCCAACCTTTGTAAACGAAGAAAAAGTAGCCGCCAGATCTGATTCATTTGCTCAACAGGCGTCAGACTTTTCAAGCGTACAAAAAACACACGACTTAGGATATGCGATGATCAAAAACATGGCTGATGCGGGTTTAGCCGATACAGCTAAGAGGCTTTTGCGTCCTGTTGCTCGAATGTTTTATAGGGCATTGAAACCCTTTGTGCGTCCACTGGCATTCAGAGTTCGCCGCTACTTTATCGACGGTCTGCACCAAGATCTGCAACGCACCTCCGGCGCAACCCTGGAGGATCTGCAGGCTATCAAGGAAGCCTTGCGCCAAGATCTGCAACGCACCTCCGGCGCCACCCTACAAG